>CAXUNW010000016.1:0-30597 GCA_964252505.1 uncultured Acidobacteriaceae bacterium | reverse complement strand
TGGGAAGGCGACGGTCTCTCGGAGGGCGGTGGAGCTGGACAAAGCGGCTGGAGATGCGGCATTAGAAACGGGGCAGGCGACGGAAGGCTTGCCGCCGAAGGCTTCGACGTCGGTAGCGGCTGCGGGTCGCGGGGCTGTGATGCGAGAGGCTTCTGCCTTGCCGCATGCAGTGCGGGAGGGGGAGCGAGTTGCGGATGGCCGGGTTGAGGGCGGCGCGCGGGTTGTGGCAGCGGGTGAGGATTTGGTACAGGGACTAGCTTTGCGGAGCGCGGAAGAGGCTTATGAGCCGCTGGTTGCCCGCAAGGAATCGGCGGGTGTGGGCGCGCGTGGAGTTGCGCCGGCGCGGGTGGGTGTTCGGGCGGTGGAGCGACGAGACCGTGGTGAGCAGGCTGCGCCGCGAGAGCCGGATGAGATCCAGATTCATATTGGCCGGATCGAGGTGAGTGCGGTGACGCCGACGGCCGCGGCGCGCCCGCCGGAGACGCCGATGCGGCGTACGCCAAGTCTCGACGACTACCTGCGTCGCGGCAATGGGAGGGCATGATGAGTAACGCTCTCGCCATCGCCGCCGTGACCGCGACGCTGCAGTTCTCTTTGAACCTTGTGTATAACCATCCGAACTCGGTGCTGGGGGGCGTGACGGTGTCCTCGCTTGCGCCCGACCTGGTGCAGGGCGTGACGGGAGGCGCGGGCGGGGCGCTGCATGTGAACGTGTTTCTGCACCAGGTGACGCTGAACTCTGCGTGGCGGAATGCGGGATTTCCGTCGGTGGCGGCCGATGGAAGCACGCTGCTCGAAAGCCCGCCGCTGGCGCTGGACCTTCATTACCTGCTGACGGCGTATGGGACGGAAGATACGCAGGCTGAGGCTCTGCTTGGAGTTGCCGTGTTGATGCTTCATGAGAATCCGGTGCTGCCGCGGGCACAGATCCGGGCTGCTCTGGGGAGCTTGCCGACAACGAATCCGCTTGCCTCGGTGCTGGCGACGTGCGGGCTGGCGGAGCAAATTGAGATGATCAAGATTACGCCCTCGACGCTTGGCCGGGAGGAGATGGCTTGGTTGTGGACGGCGCTGAAGGCAGACTATCGGCCGACGTTTCCGTTCCAGGTGTCGGTGGTGTTGATCGAGCCGCAGGCGGCAGCCTCTACGGCGCTGCCGGTGCTGAGCCGCAACATCGGGGTGCAGGCCGGGCCGACCCCGCAGCTGCTGCAGGTGGCGCTGCCCAATGGTGCAGCCGCCGCAGTGCCGGGCGATATAGTGAGCTTGAGCGGGCTCGCATTGAGCGGAGCAACGCAGGTTTCGCTTGCAAACGCGAGAACGGGCGTTCGGCGAACGGTCGCCCTGGTGTCGGCGATCGACACGATGGCTACATTTCTGGTTCCGGATGATCCGGTGAACTTCCTCACAGGGCTCTATACGGTCTCGGTGGTGTTTACTGACGCTGGAGGGAAGGTGCTGCGGAGCACCGCGCCGCTCTCGCTGCCGGTGGCGGCGGCGATCGTGGGAGCGCCCGCTCCGAGTGCTGCGACCGACGCCGCAGGGACGCTGATTACGCTGACCTGCAAGCCCCAGGTGCTTCCGAGCCAGTCCATAACGTTGATCCTGGGGCCGACGGCGGTGGCAGCGACCCCGTTTGCAGTGGCTGGTGCGACGTTTACGTTTCAGTTTCATACGCTTGCTGCCGGACCGTACCTGGCCCGGCTGAATGTAGACGGCATTGAGAGTCCGCCGTCGGTGAACTGGAGTGCGACCCCGCCGGTGTTTACCGGGCCGTTTGTGACCGTATGACAGAGACCACCCAGCGCGTTTCCTGGACCGAGGCCAACCAGGCGTACCTGGCGGCGGAGTTCGCCTGGCTTCGAGCGCAGCTTGGGGAGCAGGGCCGCGGCTTGGGGGAGGACGGTGTCCGGGGGGCATCGCCGCAGCTTGACGCGCCTTCCGCGGTGGACCAACTGACGAAGCTCTTCAATCTGAGCGCCTTCGAGCGGCAGATTGTTCTATTATGCGCGGGGGTGGAGATGGACTCGCGGGTGGGCGCGTTATGCGGGACGTCGCAGGGGCACCCGCAACGGCCGTTTGCCACCTTTGGGCTAGCGCTTGCGACGTTTCCGGAGGCGCATTGGAGCGCGCTGGCGCCCTCCAGTCCGCTTCGCCGCCTGCGCCTGCTGGAGGTGGAACCGGGTGCAGGGCTGACCTCGGCGGCTTTGCATCTGGACGAGCGGATTCTGCACTTTATCGCGGGCCTGAATGTGATGGACCAGCGGTTACAGCCTTTGCTGCAGGCGAGCCTTGCGCCGTTCTGGATCAGTCCAAGCCATGAGGAGACGGCTGGGCTGATTGCGCGAATGACGGGCGAGACGGCATTGCTGTCGCCGTTGCTGCACCTGTGCGGGGATGACCCGCACGGGCAGGAGGATGTGGCGGCGCTGGCGGCGCAGGCGACTGGGCGGACGCTCTTTGTGCTGCGGCCGGAGGACCTTCCCGCGCCCGGGCCGGAGCTCGAACAGATTGCGACGCTCTGGGAGCGGGAGGCGCTGCTGCAGCCGGGTGCGTTGCTGATCCAAAGCGGCGGCGCGGGGCTGACGGGATCGATCACCCACCTGGTGGAACGGCTTGAGGGATGGGTCTTTCTGTCCAGCCGGGAGCCGGTGCGGATGCAGCGCGCGTTTCTGCGCTTTGACGTCAACAAGCCTGAGCCGACCGAGCAGAGGGCGCTTTGGGAGCGGAGTCTTGCAGGCCTGGACGATGCAGTGGGGGGGGCGCTGGACGATCTCTCAGGGCAGTTCCGGCTGAGCGCGCGAATGATCGCGTCGACGGGGGCGATGCTTTCCAGTGCAGGGGTCTCCGTGGGGCGTGACGATGTTTGGAGGGCGTGCCGGGCGCTGGCGCGTCCGAAGCTGGAAGATCTGGCGCAGAGGATTGTGCCGGCCGCGGGCTGGGATGAACTGGTGCTGCCGGGCCCGCAGATGCAGACGCTGCGGCAGCTTGCGGCGCAGGTGCGATTTCGCATGAAGGTTTACGAGCACTGGGGCTTTTCGAGCCGGGGACGGCGCGGACTGGGCATCAGCGCGTTGTTCACCGGCGAGAGCGGGACGGGAAAGACGATGGCGGCAGAGGTGCTGGCCGCCGAGCTTGGCCTGGACGTGTACCGCATCGACCTTTCCGCGGTTGTGAGCAAATATATCGGGGAGACGGAGAAGAACCTGCGACTAGTGTTCGACACGGCGGAGGAGGGCGGGGTACTGCTGTTGTTCGATGAGGCCGATGCACTGTTTGGCAAGCGCGGGGACGTGAAGGACAGCCATGACCGCTACGCCAACATTGAGGTGGGATACCTGCTGCAGCGGATGGAGGCGTACCAGGGGCTGGCGGTGTTGACGACCAACCTGAAGTCTTCGATGGATAAGGCGTTTCAGCGGCGGCTCCGCTTCACGATTCATTTTCCCTTTCCGGATGCCCAGCAGCGGGAGGCGATCTGGCGACGTGCTTTTCCGCGCGAGACGCCGACGGAGGGCCTGGACGCGAAGAAGCTGGCGCAGCTTAATGTTCCGGGCGGGAACATCCGCAATATTGCGTTGAACGCGGCGTTTCTGGCGGCGCAGACAGGCGGTCCGGTGGGGATGTCGCATATGGCGGAGGCGGCGCAGCTGGAGGCGCAGAAGATGGAACGGTCGCTTTCCGCGGCGGAGCTGCGAGGGTGGGTATGAGCCGGATCAGAGTGACGATCGACTCTCTGAAGCTGCCTGCGATGGAGCCGGGCGAGCGCAGGGCGCTCCTGGGGGCGCTGGAGTCCGAGCTGACGCGTGCCCTAGCCGATCCGGCTACGCGGGAGGCGTGGGCGCGCAGCCATCGCACGCCGGTTATGAAGCTGGGAGCGATGGCGCTTGAGCCCGGCGCCGCCGGTGGACGCGGGTTTGGTGCGCGCCTGGCAGGTGCGATTGCGAAGGGATTGAAGCCTTGAGGCGGGATCAGGAGAGGAGGGTACAAGCATGAGCTCTGCACAGCGTGAAGGAGCCAGAGGCAAGGCGATGCCGACGAGTGTGCGGCGCGGGCTGGACTCTCCCTCCCGTCCGCTCGATGTCTCGGTGCGGCGAGCCATGGAGCCGCGGTTCGGACATGATTTCAGCCGGGTCCGGATCCACAGCGGCGGGGAGGCGGCCCGTTCGGCGCGGGCGGTGGGCGCGCAGGCTTACGTGGTGGGGAGCGATGTGGTGTTTGGCGCGGGGCGCTACAATCCCGGGAGCAGCGAGGGGCAAACTCTGCTGGCGCATGAGTTGACCCACGTAGTCCAGCAAGCGGCGGGTGCTTCGGCGACAGGGCGACTGGAGGCGTCGACCCGGGCGCAGGAGTCTGAAGCGGAGCGGATGGCGGCAGGCGGGGTGGGCAGCCGCCAGACCACCCCCCGGGAGACGGGAGGACCGGTGCTGGCGCGGTTTTCCGACACCAACCATCACATTGTGGAAGAGGCCGCGCTGGAACGCTCTGGACTGACGGCTGCGCAGATCAAAGGACTGGAGCAGGGAAATGTGCAGCGTGACTACAGCCAGCTTCCGGCCGCGGTTAACCTGGCGCTGCTCGGCCAGGCGACGACCTTCGGCGGCTACAGCCCGGACGAGCACATCGATAACTTCATCTTCGATGTGGAGCACGATCGATGGCGCGGGCGCGGGGTTGGTCCGCAGAAGTATCGCTTTCTGGACCCGAAGCATGAGGAGTTCGGGCCGATCGAGCACATTGCCGCGCAGCTTCGTGAACTTGCGCGAGGAGGCAGCGGGCCTGAGAACATGAACCATCTTGGCAGCGCGTTTCACACTGTCGAGGATTTTTTTGCACATTCGAATTTTGTTGAGTTGATTCATGGAGACGAGCGCTTCGGTAAGGATTTGCTGACTGCGAGCGTGACCACGGAGGCCGGCAATGAGGCCTCGGCGTTGGCCGAGGTGCAGGGCAGCGTGGCTCCGGCCAGTATGCAGCCGTACTATGCGGCGCAAGGGGAGGCGGCGGCAAAGAAGACCGAGGCGACCTCGCACGCCAACATGAACAAGGACACGGCACAGAGCCGGAACTTTGCAGAGGCGCGGCGGCTTGCGGCGCTGGTCATCCAGGAGCTTGCGGCGGACGTGATTGGTGTGATGGCGGAGAAAGATCCTGCCAAACGCGAGCAGCGGATGCAGGAGGTTGTTGTTGCGAAGATCCGGCACTACCTGCGTCCTCCGAACCCGAAGGACCCCTGGTGGGAGGGGTTGACGAGCCATGGCGCCGGGGCAAGCATGGATGCGCGTCTGGCGGAGGCGGATAAGCGGACCCCGGTCACGGTCAATCACAAGCCGTTCAGCCCGCTGCGCAATATGGAAGCAAGCAAGAATTCTCCGATGGCCCTGCCGGTCGGGGTTGCGTTTTCGATGGGCAAGTACGGTTTTCTGCAAGCCGGCGCTGGTTTCACAAGGCCGGACTCGTTCGACTCACGTTTCGTTCCGCCACCGGCGCAGCCTGATCAGAAGTCATCACCGATTCTGGGCGCGCAGTGGACCGGGCATTTCTAAAGGAGAAGCATGTTGGGTAAAAGGTTACAAATTCGGGTTTGCAGATGAGTGGATTCCCCAATTCGCCGAAGCTGGTGAAGGGCGGCATTGTGACGATGGATCCGGTGACGTCAGCGGTGCGGAACGTGATTGCGCTGCAATATAATCCCGACTCGCTCAGCCGGTCGCTGCAGATCCAAGCGGTGCAGGGGCCGACGGACGGGGTTCGGGTGAACGCGCTGCGGCTGCGTGGGCCGGCGGTCGAGACGATCAAACTGGAGGCAGAGCTGGATGCGACAGATCAGTTGGAGTTTCCGAAGAAGTTTCCGAATGCGGGTCGGCTGGGATTGCATCCACAGCTTTCCCAGCTGGAGATGCTGGTGAACCCGTCAGTGGCTACGCTGATGGCAGACGACAGCCTGGCGAACCATGGGGCGCTTGAGATTATTCCGCTGGAGCAGGCGCTGACCCTGTTTATCTGGAGCAAAAGCCGTGTGGTGCCGGTGCGGATCACGGACTTCTCCATTATGGAGGAGGCGTTCGATCCGAATCTGAACCCGATTCGAGCGAAGGTGAGCCTGGGGCTGCGGGTGTTGAATGTGGACGATATCGGGTTCAACAGCCCGGGTGGGCGGATGTTTCTGACGTACCTGCGGAACAAGGAGCAACTGGCCTCGAAGATGACGAATGTAGCGAGCTCGGTGCTTGGATTGGGGAGTCTGCCATGAAGAATCCGATTGACGCGATGATTGAGCAAGGCGTGCTTCCAGCGGTTACGTTCCCGACGGACAGCCGGTACTTTGGCTCGGCGACGCAGACCTATACCGGGCCGGATGGTGAAGCGGTAAGTTACCTGGCGCGTCGGGTGATACCGCAGCCGGGGCCTCCGAACTATGTGGCGATGGCGACGCACACGGTTGTGCGCGGAGACCGGCTGGATCTGATTGCGGCGAAGTATTATGGCGATCCGCTGATGGCTTGGCTGATCTGCGATGCAAATGGGGCGGTGCGGCCGGAGGATTTGGTAGCGACGCCGGGCCGTGTGCTGAACATCACGCTGCCGATGGGGACGCCGGGGGTTTCGCTTGCTTAAGAACGTCCAACTGGGGCTGCTGATCGGGCCGATTATCCCGCTGACGCCCCCACGCGCGGTGATGGATGCGCTAGCGGAGGTGGAGGTACAGACCCAGGATGTGGGGCAAAGCGGCTTCAAGCTGGTGTTCTCGATCGACAAGCAGTCTCCGCTGAACATTCTGTTCCTGCTGACGGGTGGCATGCCGCTGCTGTTTATGCGGGTGGTGATTTCGGCGACGGTGAATGGCGCGACGACGGTGCTGATTGATGGGGTGATTACGAAGAACTCGATAGCACCGGGGGACAAGGGTTCGAACTCCACGCTGACGCTGCTGGGCAAGGACCTAACCGCGCTGATGGATCAATCGGATATGAGTGGATTTCCGTTTCCGGCGTTGCCGGCAGAGGCACAGGTGGCGCTGCTGCTGTTGAAGTACGCGCTGTTTGGGGTGGTCCCGATTGTGATACCGAGCGTGCTGTTGTTCGTACCGTTGCCTATCGACCAGATTCCGAGCCAGAAGGGAAGCGACTACCGGTACTTTCGCTATCTGGCAAAGCAGGCGGGGTATGTGTTCTACATCGATCCGGGCCCGATCCCGGGGGTGAGCAAGGCGTATTGGGGCCCGCAGGTAAAGGTGGGGCCGGTGCAGGCGGCGCTGAGCGCGGACATGGATGCGTATACCAATGTGGAGAGCCTCCAGTTCAGCTTCGACCAGGAGAAGAACAAGATTCCAATCATGTACATCTACAACCAGGAGACGGGGATCAGCATACCGATTCCGCTGCCGCCGATCACGCCGTTGAACCCGCCGCTGGGGTTGATTCCGCCTTTACCGACGAACCTTATTCCACCGGACCTCTCACCGGTGCGGAATGATCTCGCGAAGCGGCCTATCCCGCAGGCGATCATGATGGGGCTGGCCCAGGCAGCGAAGAATGCAGAGGTGGTGTCGTGCCAGGGCTCACTGGATGTGACGCGCTACGGCAGGGTGCTGCAGGCGCGCTCGCTGGTTGGCGTGCGCGGGGCGGGGCCCGCTTTCGATGGGCTGTACTATGTGCAATCGGTGACACACAAGATCAAGCGTGGTGAATACAAGCAGGACTTTACACTTTCGCGGAATGGACTGGTGTCTACGGTCCCGACGGTGAACCTATGACCCCGGAAGAGCTTGAACCATCTGAAGAGGATTTTAAGAAGAGCGACGAGGGCCCGAAGTTCTATGGGAAGTATCGTGGGTTGGTGATCGAGAACGTTGATCCGGAGCAGATTGGCCGGGTTCTGGTCCAGGTTCCGGATGTATTTGGCGAGCTGCCGACAAGCTGGGCCATGCCGTGTGTGCCGGCGGCGGGGATCCAGTCGGGAATTTTTGTGGTTCCTCCCATCGCTTCGCAGGTTTGGGTGGAGTTTGAGCAGGGTGATTCCAACTACCCAATTTGGACAGGAGGGTTCTGGGGCGTGTTTGCGGATGTTCCGGCTCTTGCCCTGATTCCTCCGGCTATTCCGCCGGGACAGAACATATGCCTGCAGACGACGGGGCAGAACATGATTATGGTGTCGGATGCACCGCCGACGCCGGTGACGGGAGGCATTGTGTTGAAGGGAGCGAGCGGCGCGATGATTGTGGTGAACGAAACCGGGATATACATTTCGAACGGACAGGGGGCGACTATTACTCTGGTCGGTCCCGCGGTCGCGATCAACCTTGACGCACTGACGGTGATCTGACGATGCCAGCTCCGGTTTTGCATATGGGGGCGACCGTCCTGTGCGCGCACGGCGGACAGGCGATGCCGACGGTTCCAAGTCCGCGGGTGATGGTGTCGGGAATGCCCGTCGCGACGATCGGCGCACCGTATACGGTGGCGGGATGCGCGTTTGTACCGCCGGCGGGAAATGGTCCGTGTGTGACGGCGCAGTGGGTCGTCGGCTCGGTGCAGGTTGTCTCTGAAGGGCAGCCGCTTGCGCTGATGACAGGCGCGGCGGTGTGTGTGCCGACGGGAACTCCGCTGATGCCGGTGGAGGCGCAGATAAGGGTGCTCGCGACATGAACCTGTTCTTTCCCTACCAACTCGATGGCCGCGGGCGCACGCAGGAGTCGTCCGCGAACGACTATGTGGGACAGCTGCTGGAGCAGGTGCTGTTTACCTCGCCCGGCGAGCGTGTGAATTTACCGGACTTCGGCAGCGGGCTGCTGCAGCTTGCGTTTGCGCCAAACAGCATCGAGATGGCAGCCGCGACGCAGTTTACAGTGCAGGCGGCGCTGCAGAAGTGGTTGGGGACCTATGTCTCGGTGGAGTCCGTGACGGCGACGGCTGACGAGGCGGTCCTGACGGTAACGGTTGCGTACTCGCTGTTCAACACGGATGTGACCCAGGTGCAGACCTTCAACTTCGGAGCTCCGGCATGATCTATACCTGCGTGGATGAGAACCGCAAAGCTCTGCTGTTGAGCAGCCCATCGACTGCCTTGAACGGGATTGATTTTCTGGAGGTTGAGGATGCAGTTGCGCCGGCTATGCCGACGCTGATGCTGCATTGCCTGAAGGCGGCCCCAACGAACCTGACGCCCGCGAACGTGCTGATAACGGGCGGGGAGAGCATCACCGATATCGCGGCGACCGCGGTTGTGGTTGCGGTGGACCCCACGGTGTTGCTGATAACGACGAATCGGTCTGGAGATTTCTCCGCCTACACGCTGCGGCTTGTGAACTCGGTGGCGCAGGCTACCGGCAACCCGTTTGGCTTGACCGATGTGCTGCAGGGTTTCGATCCGCAGCTTGCGGAGGCCACGTTCTCGTTCAAGATCGACTGCGGCCCGGACTTCGACTGCACGCCGTCGACCTGCGCGCCGGCCGGCACGGGGGAAGCTCCGCCGCCGATCAACTACCTGGCCAAGGACTACGGAAGCTTTCGAACGCTGCTGCTGGATCGTCTGAGCCAGCTTCTTCCAACGTGGTCAGGGACAAGCGAGGCGGACCTGGGGGTAATGCTTGCGGAGATGATTGCCTACCGGGGGGACCTGCTGAGCTACCAGCAGGATGCGATTGCCACAGAGGCTTATCTCTCCACGGCGCGCAGCCGCATCTCCCTGCGGCGGCATGCGCTGCTGGTGGACTACCATGTGCATGACGGAGCGAATGCACGCGTCTGGATGCATGTCGAGGTGTCGGGCGACCCGATGGCTTCGATCGCCGGGGATGCGTCGCAGGCAGTTTTTCTGGACCGCACGCTGACACGGTTTTATACCTTCGGCGGGGTTAGTCTGAGGGCCGGCACGAAGGAGGCGGTGCTGCAGGCTGGGGTGCAGGTGTTTGAGCCGATGCAGGATGCGCTGCTGTATCCGGAGCACAACCAGATGTACTTTCACACCTGGGGCGATGCGGGCTGCTGCCTGCGGCCGGGAGCCACAGAGGCCACGCTGCGGGGGAGCTATCCCAATCTGAAGGCCGGGGATGTGCTGCTTTTTGAAGAGGTGCTTGGACCGGAGACAGGGAAGGCGGCGGATAGCGATCTTCGGCATCGCTGGGCGGTCCGGGTGACGCAGGTCGCGACGCGAGATGCGTATGGGGTTCTTCTCGGCGATCCTCTTACGGCGTCGCCGACGGGCGGACCATCACCCAGCATCCTTCCGGTGACCGAGATTCAGTGGTCCGAGAGGGATGCCTTGCCGTTCGCACTTTGCCTCTCGTCCGAGGCCAAGGACAGCGCGGGGCTGCCTCTGACCGATGTATCAATCGTGCGAGGCAACGTGGTGCTCGCCGATCATGGCCTGAGACTCGACGGCGTTGCTCTTGGAGCGGTGCCCTATCCCACACTGTTTTACCCGGCAGATGACCAAGGGGTGCGCTCTCCGCTGCCTGTCCGTTTTCGTCCGGTTGTTCCGGACGGTCCGTTGACGCAGGCGGTCCCCTTGCCACTTGCGGGGAGTCCGGTGACGCCCGAGATTGTCATGCTGGACGGTACGGGCGCTGTAAGCCTGAGCGATGCGAACGGGTTTGCGTGCATGTTGATCCAGCCGGGAGATCCAGCGCTTTGGCCGCAGTACTTTGGCGTTCAAGCAAGCGAGAATGCAGGCGTGCCGGGCAATATCGACCTTGTGGTCTTCTACAATCCGCCTGCTGCGGCAACGGGGACGGGTGGCGCGGTCGCGGTGGAAGCTTTCTATAACCTCTCCTTGAAGGCGTCAGACCCGAGCTATGTGGCGGGCCAGATCAACCAGCTTTCGAGGCTGATTCGGGTTCCGTCAAGCTATGTGCCTCCTGCCGCGCCGCCGACCGCGATCCCAGCGGGCATTTTGATGCTGACGAACGCGGGGGTGACCACGCTGAGCGACAGTAGCTCGCCGGCGGTTCCATACCTCAGCGTGCAGCCGACGAATCCGGCGGATTGGCTGCTATCGCTTGGAATCCTTGCCCAGAGTAACCAGCGAACACCCGCTTTCTTCAATCTCTCGCTGGTCTATAACCCGAGCGACGGAACGCCGGGGCTTGTGGTGCCGGTAACGCTGGAGCGATTCACCACTCTGACGCTTGCGACGGTTGGGGCGACGTTCGCTTCTGCATCCCAGTTGATTACGGTTCAAAGCTTCTCGCAGGCGCCAAACCCGACGCTGAGCGCGATTGAGTTGATGGCGTACAACGCATCCGATGCGGTACCCGCGATTACGCTGACTGAGGTTACGGCCGGCGGGGATGGAGCGCAGTGGGTCGCGCAGCAGGATCTGTTGGGCTGCGGAGAATCGACCCGTGCCTTTGTGGTGGAGACGGAGTTTGACGGGACGGCCACGCTCCGGTTTGCCACGCCGGGCGGGCCGGGCGCTGAGACCGCGGGAACCAACGGTATGGTTCCCCCAGCGGGTACGACGTTCAAAGCGACGTACCGCGTGGGAAATGGAGTTGCGGGGAACCTGGGGGCTGAGAGCCTGACGCAGGTTACTGCAGCGGATGCGCGGGTTCTGCGCTGCACCAATCCGATGCCTGCGTGCGGCGGGGTGGATCCGGAGACACCGGCGCAAATTCGCCGCCGCGCTCCGCAGGGTTTTCTCGCCTCGGAGCGGGCCGTGACACTTGGCGATTACGAGAAGGCGGCGCAGAACGACCGGACGGTGAACCGAGCGGTCGCCTCGCTGCGATGGACGGGAAGCTGGTACTCGGTCTTTCTGGCTGTGGAACCGAAGGGAGGCGGAACGCTGACGCAGGCAACCCAGCAAGCGGTCTCTACAAGCATGGAGCGGTTCCGGCTGGCGGGTCAGGATCTGGAGGTTGAATCGCCGCAGTATGTGGCGCTGCAGATCACGTTGCAGGTGACGGTGCAGTCGGGATATTTCCGGTCGGATGTGCAGGAAAAGGTGTTGCAGGTTCTTGGCAACGGCCGGCTGCCCGATGGGAGTAAGGGCTTTTTTCATCCGGACAACTTCAACTTCGGCGAGACTGTGTACCTCAGCCCGATCTATGCCGCCGTGCGCGGGGTGGCAGGTGTGCAACAGGTGGCGGCGATTGCGTTTCAGCCGCAGGGCGTCACAACCGGGAGGTACCTCTCCTCGGGCGAGATCAAGCTGGGGACGCTGCAGGTGGCGCGGCTTGAGAACGATCCAAGCTTTCCGGACCACGGTCAACTGACCTTAGTCATGCAGGGGGGTAAATGAGCGTCGACATTGGACCGGGAGGAAGGCGATGAGCTGCGCGGGACCAAACTGCGAGTGCACCTGCTGCAAAGGCACGGGGGCCGTGACGCCCGCGCTGCGAGACAATCCGCCGGGCCTTGGGACGGTAACGTACCGGACGGGGACGTGGGGAGGCTTTAAGCAGGCGATGCTGGCGCGGCTATCGAGCGCGGAGTATCCGGCACTTGGCGGTCTGCGCACGCGCGCAGACGACGATTTTACAATCGCTTTGCTTGATGCGACCTCCGTGATGCTGGATGTGCTGACGTTCTACCAGGAGCGGCTGGTCAACGAGAGCTTTCTGCGAACGGCGGGACAGCTTGGTTCGCTGACCCAGATTTCGCGGCTGATCGGGTACCAGCCTTCACCGGGTGTGGCGGCCACGACATATGTGGCGTTTACGGTGCGCGGGGCGGCAGGCCAGGCGGCGCCGGCGCTCAACGCAGCACCCATTACGATCCCTGCCGGAACGCAGATGCAGTCTGTGCCCGCGCAGGGACAGAGTCCGCAGACTTTCGAGACGGCCGTGGATCTGTCGGCCAAAGCGGACTGGAGCGCGTTGCCGATCCAGACGGGACAGCCGTGGGTGTCACCCAGCGTGAGTAACGCGAAAAGCATGTATCTGGCGGGAACCGCGACCCAACTCCAGGCGGGAGACGCCTTGTTGTTTTTGGGGGTGGACCGGGAAAGCTGGACCTGGAACGCGAATGCGAGCCTGATGCCGCCGAACACGTGGGATGTCGTGACGCTGACGCAGGTGAGGGTCGATGCGCTGCGCAAGCTGACGTATGTGGCGTGGGACACCGTGCTGCTCCACGAAAACGCGGTTCCGTCGACTGCGTCGGTGACCACAAGTGTCTTCGCGTTTCGTCAGCGTGCGACGCTTTTTGGACATAATGCTCCCAATCCCAATCTGTTTGTGAATGCCGCGACTGGAGCACCTCTGTTCAAGAACCTAATCTCGACCACAAATGGGGCGAACTGGCAATGGAACGCGTTTCAAATTCCCTCGGCCACACAGATCGACCTTGACGCTTCATATCCGAGGATTGTTGCGGGAAGCTGGTTTGCTTTGCTTGACTCCGGTCTGGACGCGATGGGCGTTTTGCGGACCTATGCTCAGCTTTTTCGGGTGGCACGGGCGCATGCGACGACGATGTCGGCCTTTGCGCTTTCAAGCAAGGTGACGGAGTTGCAGCCGGACTTTCCAGATCCGAGCATTTCTACGGCGGTGGCCGGCGTTCCATATGTTTCGGTCTTGGGAGACCTTGCGGGGTTCAACCTTGCCAGCACGGAGGTTCTTGCGCAATCCGATCTTCTTTCTGTTGGACTGCAGCCGCTGTCGTACCCACTCTACGGAACGCTGCTTGATCTGCAGGATCTCCGTCCGGATGTGACCACGCTTGCGGCGGTGGCCGTGGTGGGCAAGCGCCAGAAGCTGGCCGTTCCGGGCGGAAGCACGTCGTTGACGTTCAATCCTGGCGACGGCTCGGGTTCGGTTCTGCTCAAGCCGGGCGATGTTGTCACGATCACGACGCCTCCTGATGTCAACCCGGACGGGTCTTTCCCCGACTGGACGTCACCCGGAGGGCGTATGACGCTCAATGTTCAAGATTCGGGAGGCCGGGCGGGCACTGTGTCGGCGGCATTGAATGAGCTTACGATGATCGCGGCGGCGAGCAGTGACCCGAACGTGAGCGAGTATGCGCTGGTAGCGTCGATCGTGCCTGTCACGCAGCCATACCCGCACACGCGCATCCAGCTGGCTTCGCCGCTCGTGAACTGCTACGACCGGGGCGCCACGACGTGCAATGCGAACGTCGTGCTGGCGACGCAGGGCGCTTCGACCACTGAGCTGCTGGGCAGCGGCCAGGCTGCGACGTTGAACCAAATCTTCACTCTGAAGCAGGCGCCTCTGACGTATGTCCCGGCGATCACGCCGACCGGCCGCCAGAGCACGCTGCAGATACGCGTGAATGGAGTGTCGTGGACCGAGGTTTCGAGCCTGATGGGTCAGGCTCCTGCCGCCCGGGTGTTCGCAACGCAGAACCAGCCTGACGGCAGTGCCCGGGTTCTTTTTGGGGACGGCGTAGAGGGTGGGCTGCTTCCGACCGGGCAAAACAACATCGTTGCACGCTATCGCACCGGTCTTGGGTCGGCAGGTAACGTTGCCGCGAACACGCTGACAACGTTGATCGATCGTCCGCTGGGAGTGGTGTCGGTGACCAACCCTTCGGCTGCGACGGGAGGCCAGGATGCACAGACGGTTACTGATCTGCGAGCAAGCGCCCCACGGTCGGTGCTGACGCTTGGGCGCGCCGTGTCGCTGACGGATTACGAAAGCTTTGCCACCACGTTCGCCGGGATTGCGAAGGCCTCTGCCGTCTGGATCGCGTCCGGATCAAAGCGTGGGCTCTTCCTTACCGTGGCCGGGGTTGGCGGCGCGGCACTTCCACCGACAAGCCCTACGCTGACCAAACTGGTGGCATCGCTGCAGAGCTTTGGCAACCCGCTTCTGCCAATTACGGTGCAATCGTTTTTACCGACTCTGTTTGGGCTCTCGGCCGACCTATGCTACGACCCGGCTTACGATGCGGCTACCGTGAAGGCGCAGGTGCTCGGGAGCCTTGGGCAGACGTACAGCTTTGCGAATCGCGGCTTTGGCCAGCAGGTTACGTCGGACGAACTGGCGTCGGTGATGCAAGCTGTTCCCGGTGTGCTCGCGGTGAATGTAACGTCACTCAACATCGGTGAAACGCGAGTGCAGGCACGTCCGCCGCTGCATCTTGCGATGGTCGGGCGCCTGCAGACCGCGCTGCCTCGGCTCGGGGTCAGTCGCCCGGCGGCCTCTCCGAAAGCGACAGCGATCCCTGGGTCCTCCAACCTACGAACGACGAGTCGCATGCTGCGGCGACCGGTGGCCGACCTGACGCTGCGTCTTATTCCGCGCCTGCCGATGGTTCGTCGAGATGATTCGCCTAAACCGGCGCAGATTCTTTTGCTCGATCCGAGCCCCACCGCTGTCGTCCTGGGGGTGATGTCATGACTACCGCTGCGAGTCCGGCTTTGCAGCAGACACTGTTTGATCTGCTTCCCGCGCTTTATAAGCTGCGCGACGCGGCTCTGGCCCCGATCACTCCGGATGAAGCGGCTGAACTGCGCGGCCTGGAAGCGGGCGCGCTTGCTCTCGATGCAGTTGGTCAAAGCCGCCTTTCTTCCTTGCGGGTTCGGGCGCGTGGTCCGCTGCAATGTCTTATGATGCTGCTCGATGAACAGCTTGCGGTCGTGGCGGAGGACCTTGACCAACTCTACGACGACCAATTCATCGAAACATGCGCGCCGTGGGTGATTCCCTACCTGGGGGACCTGATCGGCTACCAGCCGATCCATGGCGTGTCGTCGGCGATCGCAAGTTCGCGGGCTGAGGTTGCACAAACGATCTCCCTGCGGCGTCGCAAGGGCAACACGCTAACTATTGAGCAGCTCTCCCGAGATGTGACAGGGTGCGGTGCGCACGTGGTTGAGCAGTTCCAGACGCTGGCTACGACACAATCCATGAAGCATTTCCGGCCGTCTCACTTCGGGGCTGCCGACCTCCGCCAGCCGCAGACCTCGGCGTACCTCAACACCGCGTTCGACAGCTCGTCGTATACGGTCGATGTGCGTCGCATCGGGTTGCAGCGAGGCCGACATAGCCTTCAAAACGTGGCGGTGTTCCTGTGGTCGCTGAACGCATATCCCCTGACGAAGGTAACGGCGGTTGCGGCCGACACCATCGGCCAGCTGTTCCGGTTCAACCCGCTGGGAGCGGATATCCCGTTGTTCAATCATCCCGTGAGCCAGGGAAGCACGGTGGCGGCGGCGGCTGTCCCGAGCAACGTTCCGACGCGGCTTCGTCGCCGCATCCTGTGCGAGGACAACCAGAGCGAAAGCGGCCCCACATACTACGGGGAGGGCAACAGCCTTGCCGTTTACCTGAATGGCAGCCTGTTGAATGCCTACCAGGTTCAGGTATGCAACCTGGCCGGGCCTGAAGGGGGATGGATGAATACGCCTCTTCTCGGTAGTCCGTTCGCCGCGGCGGTCGACCCTGAACTTGGCCGC
Organism: uncultured Acidobacteriaceae bacterium; assembly: GCA_964252505.1. Lineage (GTDB taxonomy): Bacteria > Acidobacteriota > Terriglobia > Terriglobales > Acidobacteriaceae > Edaphobacter. The sequence goes on along the minus strand of CAXUNW010000016.1, from coordinate 14,235 downwards.
ATCGCCCTGCCGCCACCCGCAGCCGGCGTAGCGAAGCCTGCAGTCCAGGTCTCCTTTTGCCATGGGTTCGCCGCGGATCTGGGTGGAGGTGAGTACCCTCGCTCGGATAGCTTTGCAGTCCAGGATCAGGCGTCTATTTACCCGTTTCCTGATGCCGCTTATGCGAATCTCCAGGACGCGCTGACGTTTGCCTTCAAGACGGTGGCGCCTGGGGGTAAGCTGGCGATTGAGATCGTGGACAGCCAGACCCACGCGTTGAGCGTGCCGGGGTCCGCCTCTTTCGCGGTCAGCGTACCGGCGGGATGCACGATTGAACTGCGCGCCGGCGAAGGCTGTCGGCCGACGCTGCTGCTGACGAGCGAGATGACGGTGACCGGGGGGGCCGGCAGTACATTCCAGTTAAACGGGTTACAGATGGCCTTTGCCTCTGCGTTGAACCTGCCCATTCCAAGCTCGCTGGTCGACGCGCCGAACGACGGGACAAGCCAGCTGGAACAGCTCACGCTGACTCACTGCACGCTGGTTCCAGGACTTGCGCTCCTTCCGGATGGATCGCCGCAGTTTCCAGGCCATGCTACCCTGCTGGCCGATCTTCCAGGGCTTCAAGTGACGGTCGATCGATGCATCCTGGGTGGTATGCGAGTTGGGCCGCTTGCGTCGGCCTCCATCTCAAACTCGATTCTGGATGCAAGCGATGAAACGGCGGCGGCCTACTCCGCGCCGGACGGCAACAGCGGTGGAGGGGCGCTGACGCTGACGGCCTGCACGGTGATCGGCAAGGTGCATGCGACGTTGTTTACGCTGATTTCGAACAGCATTCTCAAGGCTTCGTTGGCTGCGAACGACATCTGGCAGGCTGCCGTCTGGTCTGATCGCAGACAACAGGGTTGTATCCGGTTTACGGCGTTTCCAGCGGGCTCTATTTTGCCGCGGCAGTATGAGTGCGTAGAGCCGTCCGGGGGTATTGAGTTGACACTCTTTCGCTCCCTCCGCTTCGGCTCTCCCGGCTACGCCCAGATGTTGCCCCAGACCTGCGACACCATACGCCGGGGTGCCGACGATGACGGCGAGATGGGTGCGTTCCATTGTGTGATGGCCCCGATGCGCGAGACGGATTTGCTGGTTCGCCTCCAGGAATACCTTCCGGCCGGCCTTGAATTCGGCCTATATTACGAAACCTAAGGAACGTTGATTATGAGCTTCGATGCCAGCCGTTTTTTCTTTGATCCGACACGCGATTACCTCGGTGTGGTGATGCAGCAGGGCCGCGTGCAGCTTGACTCCGACTGGAACGAGTGGCTCATGGAGTTGTTGCGGCGCCTGCAGGCGGGAACGATGGATCTGGTGGGGCGTACGGGGGTCCCGGCAACCACGCCGAGCGGCTTCAAGATCAATGCGTACTCCGTAGGGACAAGCCTGCAGATCAGTATCGGATGTGGACGCATTTATGTTGACGGTCTGCTTGCGGAGAATCACGGAGCTGCGGCGCAGTCACAATGGGACCCTGCACTCGCGGAGTATTCCGCCGCTCCGCAGCTTCCTAACACCTCGGAAGTTGATGTGGACTATACGCAACAACCGTACTACTCCCCAGGTGCACTGAGTGCGGCGCAAAACGCCGGTAAGCAGTACCTGGTGTATCTGGATGTGTGGCAGCGGGATGTCTCCGCGGTGCAGGATACAAATCTGATCGACCCGGCGGTGGGGATTGAGACGACGGCGCGGCGGCAGACGGTGTGGCAGGTGAAGCTGCTGGATGTGACGACGCTCGAATTTACAGGGGTGACGCCGGACGCGCCGATCGCCGGGCTAGTGGCTACGGACCCTGCCATCGCTCCCTGGGCGGCGCTGCTGCAGCCCTCGGGCGCACTGTTGACGAACGGCACGGGCGGTGCGCAGATCACGGCGCAGACCGCCTGCGCGCTGAGCCCGACCAGCGGGTACACGGGGCTCGAAAACCAGCTCTACCGTGTGGAGGTTCACCAGGTAACCCCTGCCACCGCGACTGTCGCGGCTAGTGCCACCTTCAAGTGGTCGCGCGAGAATGGATCGGTGGTGACCCTGGTGACGGGAATCGCGACCCTGGCCACAAATGGTGCAAGCCAATTGACCGTTCAGTCGCTTGGCCGCGACCAGGTCCTGGGATTTACGCCGGGCGACTGGGTCGAGATCACGGACGACATACTTGAACTAAGCGGGCTGGCGGGCGAACTGCATCTGATCACCACGGTCGAACCGCAGGGCCGGACGATCACCCTGGACTCCGCGGTTTCGGCAGCCAATTTTCCAGTCAGCGGGAACCTGACCGACGCGAGGCGTCATACACGGGTTCGACGCTGGGATCAGTCGGGTGCTGTTTACTTCAGTGACGGATCGACCATTATTGTCGATCTGGATCAGGCAGATGCGAGCGGCAGCCTGCCGGGAACCAAGGGTATCCCGATACCGCCGAGCGGCACCGCGCTTCTTCTGGAGTCCGGGATCACGGTTGCGTTCGATCTTGCGCGTTCGGGAGGGTTCTTTCAGCCGGGAGACTTTTGGACGTTCGCCGCGCGCACCGCAGACAGCTCGATCCAAACGCTCACGGCGGCTGCTCCACAGGGGCCGCACCACCACTATGCACGGCTGGCGACTGTCGACTTCGCCTTCTCGCCGCCAGTTGTCACGGATTGCCGGCGGGTGATGCCATCCCTGGCAAGCGAGGTCATCCATGTAACCAATGTTCTGGTAGGAGCGATGCCGCTGGTGAACGATGCCACGTTCACGATTCAAGCGCTGATAAGCAACGGAATCAGTATCGTGTGTGATGCTCCAATCGATTCCGCGATCATCACCCACGTCAACCCGAACAATCCAATTTGCACGGTCTCGATCGATTTTCCCTCGGTGTCCAACGAAGGTGCCTTCACGCGCACCATTCTTCCAAGCACCGTTTCGATTGGTCCGTTGAACACGATTCAGTGGAAGTCCGCGATTGCGGCGAACGCAGTGACGCCGTTCGAGAACCAGATTCCACTTGCGGGTCCCGCGGTGCTTGGCCGCCTTAGCGTGAAGGGTAGCGCGGTCTGGGCTTTGACAAATCCCAATGTGTTCTTGAATGGAGCCAACACTGGAAGGCCGTCTGGCGATCTGGATCTGTGGTTCTGGCTTATCTCCCAGCCGATTGCGACGCTGAATGTGAGTTTGCTCCAGTTTGGTCAACAGCCGGTCGGGCAGGCCAGCGCAGCCCAGGTCGTCACCCTGTACAACAACAGCACCACGGCGCCGCTTACAATTAAGAGCATCACGATTGCAGGCACGGGGGCGACTCCAGCTGCAAACAGTGGTTTTACCCAAAACAATGCGATAGGCACAAGCCTGCCCGCCGCAACAGCCGCTGGACCCTCCAGCGGGAACATCAACGTTATCTTTACGCCCACCACCGCAAATCCGACAACACCATCTACGGCGCAGCTCAGCGTTTTGACGAACACGGCGGGCGTCGATAACAACCAGCTTCTTGTATCGCTGTCGGGTACGGGCGTGGCCCCCGCGCTTGCGGCGTCGGTGGCGAGCCTGGTTTTCCCGCCCAACACAATTGTGGGCACCACGCCGCCGCCGATGACGATCACGCTGAAGAGCACCGGGTCCTCGCAGGTGATCCTGTCCGGCATCTCGATCATTCCGCCTGCCAGTGCGGTTTTCTTCTTGAGCAACCTGCCGCCTGTGGGCCAGGCGCTCCAACCGGGGGGCTCGGTAGACATTCTGGTGAGTTTCCGCCCGCCGGCGACCTCGGCGCCAGGTACCTTCAGCGCACAGGTTTCGATAGTCAGCAGCGCCGGCAGTCCCCTGAATATTCCAATCTCCGCGGTGTCGATTGCAGGAACTCCTGTCCTATCTCTTTCGACCACGCAGGCGGCGTTTGGCCCCGTGACCGTTGGGAGAGCCTCTACCCTGCCGGTGACGCTGACCAACACCGGCAATGCCGTCATGAACATCAACGGCGTTCCCATTACGGGGCTCCAGCCGGGCGCGTTCAGCGTAAGCGCCACTCCAGCTGTTCTGCAACCCACCCAGCAGGCCACCTTTGTCATTACCTTCCTGCCGCAGTCTATTGGCTCCTTCACAGCGCAGTTGCAGATTCTGAGCAATGCAGTCGGCGTGATGACGGTTGCCCTCTCAGGCTCAGGCAAGGCGCAGAAGGTGTCTAAGGAAGGCAAAGAGAGAGAAGGCAAATTCGTTCTTGAGACGGTTGTCGGGAAGGTTCCTGAGCGCGTGCAGCAGGCGCGTGCGGCCATGTTATCCGGGGGTGGGCCTGTGATTGCGCCTCAAGCGGGGGCGGCTACACAGCATGCCTTCATCACACCGCAGGAGCGACCCGAGGTGGGCCCACAGGCAGTAGAACCCGAGCCCGAAAAGCCTTCGACGGACAACGGAACACCGGACAAGACGCGCGAATGATCGTTCTGCTCGCCAGTTGCTGGGATTCCTGTGCTCGGGCGCTGGCTGAACGGTGGTCTGGGCGGGCCGATCTGCTGACCCCTGCCGATCTGTCTGCTCCCGGGTGGGTTCAGCACCTTCGCGATCCTGCTGCCGACACCGCCGTAATCAGCGGCAGGCGCGTCTCACAACGAGAGATTACCGGGGTACTCCCGCTGGTATCTTGCGTCTTTGAGGAGGAACTCACGTCCATCGTGGTGGAAGACCGTGCTTACGTCGCCGCCGAGATGACGTCATTCCTTCTATGCTGGCTCAACCGCCTGCCTTGCCTGGTTCTGAACCGGCCGGTGCCGCCATGCCTCTCTGGACCATTCTGGCGACCGGAGCGATGGATTCAACTTGCCGCGCAGACGGGCGTTCCGGTGCAAGCATCGCGTCGGCTGGCAACATCGCTTCAATCGATGAAACAGCCAGAACTCTCGCCGCCAGGGGCGATTGCCGTGACTGTGATTGGGCAGAAGACCTTTGGGGAAGCGCATTCCGCGCTTCACGGCCACGCCCTGGCAGTGGCAAGCCGCGCGGGAGCGGACGTGCTGGAAGTGCAGTTTTCGCACGGCGAGCGGAACGCCTTCTTCCAGGCCGCGCATACGCTGCCCGATCTTTCGTCGCCGCAGCTTGCCGACGCGGTGCTGGCCTTGCTTGAGGGGGCGGCTCAGGCGTGAAGGGATCTATTCTTCTATGCGGACAAGCTGGAGACCCGCCGTTCGCCGCGGTGCAGCATGAGCTCGCTGCGATGGGCTGTGAGGCTACCCTGCTGGATCGGCGTACTGCCGCGCATGCTGAGATTGAGGTTGTCATCGGCGCAGATGTGACGGGATATCTTCGTGTCGGCGGCGATGAACTCGATCTTGCGCAGATTCGCTCCGTCTATTTGCGGTCTCTGCAGACTGCATCCGAGCCCAGGACGTCTGCCTCGTATGTGCCGCTTCAGAACATGCAGGACGTTCTTTACTCCTGGGCTGACCTGACTTCTGCACTGGTGTTAAATCGGCCAACGTCCATGGCGGCAAACGACTCGAAACCGTATCAGCTGGCATGGCTTGAAGCGCTTGGGTTCCGTGTGCCGGAGACTCTTCTGACCACCGATCCGGCGGAAGCGGCCGCCTTCTGGGATCTGCATGGCAACGTGATCTACAAGTCCCTTAGCGGGACGCGGAGTATTGTCTCCTGCCTTAGGCCGGACCATCGCCGTCGGCTGGAGGACGTGCGCGGGTGCCCAACGCAGTTCCAGCAACATGTTCCCGGCCAGGACTATCGAGTTCACGTTGTCGGCCGTCAGCTCTTCCCGGTGATGATCCATTCAGAGGCAGTGGACTATCGATATGGGGCGACGCCTTTTGAGAGTACGCCATGCTGCCTTCCCGAAGTGATCTCGGCTCTGTGCCTCCATGCCGCGCAGGCGATGAAGCTGACACTGGCCGGATTCGATCTTCGGCGAACTCCAGGAGGTGAATGGTTCTGCTTTGAGGTCAATCCATCGCCTGCCTTCAGTTCTTTTGACGGTGCTGAGCGTAGGGTCGCCAAAGCTGTCGCGCACCTGCTCGCTGATCCCCTTGATGAGAGGTACTGCCTAGGTGCGTCTGCTTTTTCGAGTGTCGGCGCTAATCCTTGAGCATCTCCATGACCTGCATGTCCCGCGGGTCAGGAGATACGCAGTTGCGCCAGAGCATCTTCAACCGTGGCGGCGACAAGAAGGATGTCACGGTTCTTTTGCGTCAACACACCTTCACTGACGCAATGATCAAGAAGGGTGAGGAGCGGTGTGTAGAATCCGGCGGTGTTGAGTAGCAGGATGGGCTTGGCATGGAGCTTGAGGGTTTGCCAGGCGAGAACCTCAAAGAGCTCCTCAAGGGTCCCAAAGCCTCCAGGCAGGATGAGGAAGGCGTCGGCGCGGGAGCTCATGAGAGCTTTGCGCGTATGCATCGTCTCCGTAACATGGAGCTCGGAGAGGCCATCGTGAGCGACTTCAAGATCGACGAGGACCCTGGGGATCACACCGACGACGTGACCTCCGGCCGCGAGCGCGGCCCCGGCGACAGCCCCCATCAGACCCGAGCGCGCCCCACCGTAGATGAGACCGATCCCCTGGGCGGCAAGGGCGCGCCCAAGTTGTTCGGCATTGTCTCGAAAGATGGGACGCGAGCCTTCGGAGGAGGCGCAGAACACGGCGACTGTGCGGATGGGAGACATGAAGTTGATCGTCTAGATCGGCGGCTCTGCATTACTCAGGCGTGATGGCGCATTGGCTAAAGCTGTGTGAAGACGTCGCGGAAGTTGTAACATCCGCGACGCGTAGCCAGCCACTCTGCGGCCCGGATAGCACCTTCCGCGAAGCCGCGCCGGGAGAAAGCCTCATGCGTAAGGGTCAGGCTATCCGCGTTCGAGGTCGCAGTAATGGTGTGGATGCCGGGCGCATCCCCCACGCGATGAGCCTCGATAGGGATATCCGCGAGACAAAGGCCTGGCTTGTTGTCAGCCGTGCTGCCGCCCACCACCGCATCAGCAAGGGTAAGGGCTGTGCCGGAAGGGCTATCGAGCTTGGTCACGTGATGAGTCTCTGAGACTGCAAAGTTGTAGCCGGCGTGGGCAAGCGCGGCACCCATTTGGTCAGCCAGATGGTGCATGACCTGAACGCCGATGGAGAAGTTGGAGCCATAGAGGAGACCGGCTTCTTTGCGTTCGCAGAGCCCGCGCATGTCGGGCAGCTTGTCGTACCAGCCTGTGGTCCCGACGACGACACGGGCTCCGGAGAACAGACAGGCTCGGAGGTTCGGTACGACCGCCTCGGGCGTGGTGAAGTCGACGACGACATCGAAGCCGGCGAGAAACATGGGGGTGAGGGCGGCGGCGCTGGGATTTTCCTTTGCGTCGAGCACGTGGACGCCGTGACCCCGTTCGGAAGCCACCTCCGCGACGAGTTTGCCGGTCTTACCGTGTCCAAGGACGAGAATGCGCATGTTGTTCGAGTTCCTCGGCGACTTCGTTCAGCTTTCCAGAAAGGAATGGCTGCGGACCGCCTTGGTTGAGGATACCGCAGGAGGGTGAGGTTCGTCCCGAGGGTCGCCGCGGCCTGAAGTCAGTGCTAATTGTTCCAAGTCTTAGTGGCCTCAACTGATTTTTCGCGGTCCAAAAGACTTAGTTGACAGATTGCCGGGAGGTGTCTTAAATGGCGTCATCCTTTTGAATGGTCCTGACCCGTCGCCGGCTGAGCTAAGCTCCACTGTCCGGATGTTGCGGCCGCTCCATTTTCTGTATGCTTCAGCAGCGTCTTCCGAGGAGATCCACTTGTCCTTCTTCCGTATGCCTCTCCGTGTTTTCAGTCTTTTTATGATTGGCGTTGTCTCCGCGAGTGCCGCGACGCATCCTCGCGTGAATGTGCAGCCGCAGACCCGGATTGTGCAGCCGATCGACAACGCAAGGGTGACGTTGCTGGCACATACGTCACCGACGACGATCAATCGGGCTTTGGACCAGGGTCGTTTGGATCCGAATACACGGTTCAATCACATGATGCTGGTGCTGAAGAGCAGCGATGAACAGGAGTTTGCGCTGCGCGGGCTGCTGGACGAGCAGCAGGACAAGGGAGCGCCAAACTACCACCAATGGATGACGCCGGACACCTTCGGGGCAAACTTCGGCTTGGCCAGCAGCGATCTGGCGAAGATCACGGCGTGGCTGCAGGATGCCGGTCTAACGGTCGATTCAGTCGCCAGGGGCGGACGAATTATCGCGTTCAGTGGGACCTCCGGGCAGGTAGAAGCAGCGTTCCACACCGAGATGCACCGTTATACGTTGAACGGGGAAGCGCACGTCGCGAACGCGGTCGATATTTCGATCCCCACAGCGCTGACTTCGGTGGTAGCTGGTGTGAGCTCTCTCAACAACTTCAACCCGAAGCCCAACATGGTCAACCCGCAGCGTGTGGTCTTGGGACAAGACGGCAAGATGTATCCGGCTATCGCTGGAAGCGCCACGCCCGATTACACCTCAGCCTCAAGCGGCAACCACTATGTGGGTGCGGGCGACCTGGCGACAATCTTTGACACCAAGCCTCTGCTGGCCGCGGGCTTTGATGGGACTGGGCAGAAGATCGGGATCATCGGGCAAACCGATATCCTGCTTTCGGATGTGCAGATCTACCGGACGTTGTTCAATCTTCCGAAGAACGATCCAACGTTCACGCAGATCGGCGGCGATCCGGGAACGATTCCGGACGATGTCGAATCGGACCTCGATGTGGAGCTTGCGGGCGCGGTGGCGCCCATGGCGAGCGTCAACTTTGTGACGTCGGGCAACAGCTATTTCGGCGGCGGGATCGACGCTGCGGGCGTGTATCTGGTGGAAAATAACAACGTCGACATCATCAGCTTGAGCTATGGCGGCTGCGAAGCGAACTTCGGGGCGAGTGGCAATGCGTTTTACAACGTGCTTTGGGAACAGGCGGCGGCGCAAGGGCAGACGGTGTTCGTTTCTTCAGGCGACAGCGGGCCAGCGACATGCGACAGCTCCGGAGCCGCCTATGCGACCCACGGGTACGCTGTGAACGCGCTGGGATCGACTCCCTTCAACGTTTCGGTGGGCGGAACGATGTTCAATGACGGTCCGGCGACTGGCACTACGCCATACTGGGGTCCGGCAGCCGGTGCGCCCTACTCGACGGCTCTGAGCTATATCCCCGAGGTGCCATGGAATGAAGGTAACGGGGGAACCCATGCACTTTCGGGTCTTGCTGCCGCGGGTAGCGGCATCAGCCTTTATTATCAGACGCCAAGCTACCAGACCGGTCCAGGGGTCCCGACTACCGATCCCATCGTGTTTGCGGGCGCGGTTGTCCCCGGGCCCCATCGTTATTTGCCGGATGTTTCCCTGGTTGCAGCCGCGGGGCACGATGCCACGATTTTCTGTTCTGAGGGATCGTGCAAGCTGAACTCTGCCGGAGCAGTAGCCGGGATCGGAGCGGTTGGCGGTACGTCGGTTGCGACGCCTGTCATGGCAAGCGTCCAGGCGCTGATCAATCAGAAGAACGGTGGGCGCCAGGGTTTGGCGAACTACTACTACTACCGCATCGCAGCGGTGCAGAGCCAGACAAGTTGCATCGCGTCCGCGCTGCCGAGTACGGCGGGGGCGGCATGTGCGTTTCACGACATCGCATCCGGAAACACGAATGTGCCGAGCAATGCGGCAGGAACCACGTCGATCGGGTTTACGGCGGCTCCCGGGTATGACCTTGCAATCGGCTTGGGCTCGGCGGACGTGAACAACCTGGCCAACGCTTGGAGCACGGTGAGCTTTAATGCAACCCGGACAAGCCTAACGGTTACGCCTACGACCGGTCTGACTCACGGTGCGACGCAGAACGTGACGATTGGGGTTACTCCCGTCACCGGTTCCGGTGTACCAACAGGGGATGTCAGCATCATCGCCAATGCGGCTTACGGTGGGGTCGGCTTCTATACACTGGCAAGCGGTTCGGTCACCGGGACGCTAACCGGGCTGCCCGCAGGAACATACACCGTCTATGCACACTACGCGGGCGATACGACCTACGGAGGGAGCAACTCGCCGGGCGTAACGGTCACGATAGCGCCGGAGACCTCAACGCTGTCTGTCACTCCGTACCTGCTGGCGACCAACGGCGGCTTGAGTTCGGCTGCCACCTTCGCCTATGGCTCTAACGTCTATCTGGACGCCAACGTAGCCGGCACGTCAAAGACGGGGACGCCGACTGGGAAAGTTACGTTCACGCTGAACAACGGGACCAGCAACCTTCCGTCGGTTGTCGCGCCGGTAGACTCCTTCGCGGATGCGTATTTCGATGCGGGGCTAGGTTTCGCCTCGTACGACATTGCGCCGACTGCCGGCGTGCTCTCTCCAGGGACATATTCGGTAAGCGCGGCGTACTCGGGGGACACAAGCTTCAATGCATCTTCGGCTGCGCCATTTACGATCTCGGTGATCCCGGCGAGCCAAACCCTGAATTTGCGCGCAGTGACCGCCGAGGTGATGAGCGGCGGTACAGCGACGCTCAACGCGTCTATTACGACACTCTCCGCGGCTGCTGGCGGCGTGCCGGCCACCGGCATTGTTACCTTCAGCGAGGGAACCAACGTGCTCGGAACAGGGACGCTGGTGAACGGAGCCGTAGTCTTTACAACAACGGCGTTCCTCAGTCCGGGCGCCCATACGGTTATGGCAACCTATCCTGGCGACACAAACTATGCGACGGCGACTTCGGCACCGGTTACGGTGACCGTTGGTGGAAGCGCGTCTGCGCTCACACTGGCGGCGAGCGCGACCAGTGTTCAAGTCGGTGCCTCGGTGACGCTGACTGCCACGGCACCCGCAGGGTCTAGCGGGACGGTCTTCTTTTACGACAACGGCGTCTCGCTTGGGGGTGCCAATATCAGCAGCACGACCCTCACGGCCGCGATTGCTGTGACGCGGTTCCAGGCTGGAATGCATAGCATCACCGCGACCTTCAGCGGAAACGCGACGATCGCTGGAAGCACCTCAGCGGCGATGCCGATTACTGTGACGCAGAACACACCAAGCGTTCAGCTCACCGCGCCGCAGACGATTACGGCAGGCTCCACGATTTCGATGAACGCGATCCTGATTCCGTCACCGGCTGGGACGAAGCCGGACAACCCGGCGGCTACGGGGGCTATCCAGTTCCTGGATGGCACGACGTTGCTGGGAACGGCGACCGCGGCGTACCTGCCAGGGGGCTATCAGAACTATGTGGCCGCTTTTACGACGTCCGGTCTGAAGCCGGGCACACACAGCTTTACGGCGAGCTACGTTGGCGATGCAAACTATGCGGCTGCTGTGTCCAACGTGCAAACCGATAGCATTGGCTTGACCACGATCACGGTGAGCAGTTCGACTTCAAACGTCGGGACGGGCATTTTATTCACGTTGACAGCGAAGATCGCTCCGCTGGTCGCTACCCCGGCTCCTATTGGGGGTACGGTAACGTTCCTGGACGGTACGAACGTGTTAGGGATGGCTCCGGTAACCGGGGGCGTAGCGTCGCTGACGACAGCAACGCTCGCAATGGCCGGAACACATTCGGTAACGGCGGTTTACTCGGGCGACGCAAACTACTTCACCTCGACAACCGGTGCTGCGGTGAGCATCGTGGCAGTGACTCCGGCGGCCACGTTGACGCTCAACAGCAATACGCTGGGGATCATACGGGGCCAGTCGGGTCAGGTGCTCCTCACGCTGACGACAACGGGGAACTACAGCGGGACGGCTGCACTTTCGTGCTCCGGCCTGCCCGCGCTGAGTGCCTGCACGTTCAGCGCGCCGACGGTCACGTTCAACGGTACGAACGGGAGCCAGACGGTTGCCGTGGTGATCAGCACGACGGCTCCGAAGAGCGTTTCAGGGGGCACAGCCTCCGGATTTCTCTGGCTGCCGGCGATGCTGCTGGGCGGGTTAGTGACGCTACGGCGCAGGAGGATTCCGGCCTGGGGACGCCAGATGATGCTGCTGGCGGTGCTGGCGCTTGGATTCATCGCAGTGACCGGCTGCGGAGGCTCTTCTTCACCGGCTACCCCGACCGGGAACGACTCCGTGACGATCACGGCGACGACCACCGGGACGACGGCGGCGAGTCCAAGTGGAACGGCTACCGCGACCCTGGCGGTTACGGTTCAGTAGCCTGGCAGATGACCTATCAATGGTCCGCGTCGTACCCGGCAAGAGCATCGGGTATGGCGCGGATCTCTTTAGGGGTACGCTCTTGTGGGGCCCTCGGTGCGCTGTCTGAAGTCGGAATTTGTTTGGAGCCCCGAGCGCGAGGGCTGGGGGGCCTTGGGTGGTTACCGCCCTGTCGTCATCTATGACAACGTGGCGGCGGTGGTATAGTCCGTCCATGCGGATGAGATTTGTTGCGGTTTGTCTGGCGGTTGCGTGGGCGGCTGTGCCGGTGGCGGGTCTGGGGCAGGACCGGGTTGAAGCCTTGCTGGAGCGGCTGGCGAATGCGGCGGGGCCTCCGGGGGCGGAGGAGCCGGTGCGGGCGATCATGGCGGCGGAGATGAAAGGGTTGGCGACAGCTCCGCTGCGGTATGACGGGCTGGGATCCGTGATTGGGCAGCAGGGCAGCGCGGGGCCACGGATCGTGATTGACGCACACATGGACGAGTTGGGCGGGATGGTGCGGCGGGTTACGCCGAATGGGTTTCTCTCCATGCAGATGCTTGGGGGATGGCTAGACCAGGCGTTGGTGGACCAGCGGTGGATTATTGTTGGGTCGAAGGGGCCGGTGCGAGCGGTGACGGGGATACGCGATATCCATGTGATTACACCGGCCGAGCGGACGGCGGTGGCTTCGCGGGACTCGGTCTTTCTGGATGTAGGGGCGAAGAATGCGGCTGAGGTGGCGGCGATGGGCGTTTCGCCGGGTGACCCAGTGGTGCCGGACGCTCCGTTTGTGGCGCTGAACGGAACGAAGAACTATCTGGGCAAGGGATGGGACGACCGGATCGGGTGTGCGGTGCTGCTGGAAGCGATGCGGCGGACGGCTTCACTGCCCCATGCGAACCAGTTGTTTTATGCGGCCACGGTGCAGGAAGAGGTTGGGCTGCGCGGTGGGCGGACGGCGGCGCAGACGGTGAAGCCGGACATCGGCATTGCGATCGAGGGTGGGATTACGGGAGACATGCCCGGGGCACGACCGGAGGAGACGCAGGTGAAGCTGGGGGCGGGGCCCGGGATGTTTCTGTATGACTCGAGCACGATCGCGAATCGAAAGATGGTGGCCTATACGCGGAAGGTGGCGGCGGCGAAGGGGCTGCCGCTGCAGGCAGACCTGGTGCAGGGGTATGGGGACGACTCGGCCGAGATGCAGATGACGAATGGCGGGACGCCGACGATCAACCTGGTGGTTCCGGTGCGGTATACGCACTCGCACAACGGGATTGTGAACCGGCAGGACTTCGACCAGACGGTGGACCTGGTGGTGGGGATGCTGGTGGGGATGGATGCGAAGGTGGTGGAAGGGCTGCGGGACTTTGCGCCTGCGCCGTAGTCCGTTGGCCTTGAGGGCGGGGTTGTGCTCCACGGTCTCCGCGGCGGTTGCGCGGAGGGTGCGGATGGGAGCGTCCTGCTTGGCGGTCGCGTCTTCGTCTTCGCCAGCGAGTTCGCGGAGGAGACGTCCGGCGAGGGAGAGGTACTGTTGCTCTTCGACGAACTCGGCTTCCGGGGCCAGGGTTCCTAGAGTTGGATGCTGGACGGTTTCGACGATAGATTCTGGAGTGTCTTCTCTTTCCCGGGTTGGTTTTTGGCGGGGCAGGTTGAGCGAGGCGATCTGGAGGCCGTAGAGGAGGAGGCCGGCGCGGCGAGGGTCGATCTCGTTGCGGGCGATACGCTGGAGGATTTCGCCGATGGAGAGCTGGATGGCGGCCCGGTCTTCGGGGAAGGGGAGGTCGAAGGTGGCTTCTGCTGGCGGCGTGGGCGTGGCGCGAGGGATGGGTTTGCGGGTTTCGTGGTGGTAGAAGCAGAACTGCTCGTGGCGGAGGGACTTGGAGCCGCAGCGGTGGCCGTCGGTGAAAATGTGGCGGCATTGGTAGGTTTTGGGTGATGCGCTGGTGGCGTCGGGCATGTGGGTATCCCCCTGGGTGGAAAGTCTGAAAGTACGTGATCGATAGGACTTAGGTCTGGACTCGTGGTCTGGACCTTCGCCGGTTAAATGCGAATCCCGGCCTGGGCCGGGATGGGGTGTTTTCTCTTCTGATTTAAGTGTATGGG
>CAXUNW010000015.1:0-30926 GCA_964252505.1 uncultured Acidobacteriaceae bacterium | reverse complement strand
GGGGAGTAAGCTCAACGGTTAAACTGTCGGTCTCCAAAACCGAACTTCTCGGTTCGAATCCGAGCTCCCCCGCCAGTTCCCTTGTTTGGTCACGGTTTGTTACTTTGTACACGAAGGTTTGAAGAATAGTCATGGCTAAAGCGATTGCAGTAGCGAATGAAACGCCACAGAGCCGGGGACTCCAGCAGCTGAGGGAGACTCCGCTTCGTCTGCGCAGCTTTCTGCACGATGTGCGCAGCGAGATGCGGAAGGTGATTACTCCCACGCGGGACGAGGTGCAGGCGACCACGATCGTTGTGATTGTGACGGTGTTTCTGTTTGCGGCTTACTTCTGGCTGGTGGATAACATCATTGGCCATGCTATCGAGCTGCTGCTGAAGAAGCTGAGCCACTAAGCTGCTCTGCGGCGCCCCGGACCTGGAATAGATGCATTGATTGGTATACGTAGATGAAGTACGAAGAAGGTATAACAATGGCGGTAGATGAGCAGCTCCCTGGAGAGGGGATGGACCCGATCGACACGGTGGACACTGGCGTGGTCGAGGGCGGCGCTGAGGAGCAGCTTGCGCCTCCGGTGAATGAGAATTTCAAGTGGTACATCATCCATGCTTACTCCGGATTTGAGCGCAAGGTGCGGGAGTCGCTTGAGAGCCGGATCCAGGCGTTTGGGCTGCAGAACCGGATCGGGCGGATCATGATTCCGACAGAGCCGGTGACGGAGTTGCGGAACGGGAAGAAGTACACGATTGAGCGGGTGTTTCTGCCGGGCTATGTGCTGGTGGAGATGGAGCTAGATAACGATCTGTGGCATGTGATCAAGAACACGCCGCGGGTGACGGGATTTCTCGGCACGGGTGACAAACCGGTGGCGCTGTCCGAGCAGGAGGTCAGCTCGATCCTGTTCCGGTCCGATGTTTCGAAGGACAAGCCTTCGATGAAGATCAAGTTTGAGAAGGGTGAGCAGGTCCGGATCAACGAGGGACCCTTTGCGAACTTCAATGGCGCGGTGGACGACGTGAACGAAGACAAGCAGACCTTGAAGGTGATGGTGAGCATCTTTGGACGTTCAACACCTGTCGAGATCGAGTTTTCGAAGGTCGACAAGTTTGAAGGATAGTTTTTTAGATGAGAGGCCGGCCCAGGCTGCGCGCTCTGAAATTTGACGAGGATCAAGCACAATGGCACCGAAGAAGATTACTGGATATGTGAAGCTGCAGATTACGGGCGGTAAGGCGACGCCGGCACCGCCGGTTGGTCCGGCGCTTGGGCAGGCTCAGGTCAATATCATGGAGTTCTGCAAGCAGTTCAACGCGCGCACATCGACGCCGGAGATGACCGGGATGACGATCCCGGTGGTGATAACGGTATTCGCGGACCGGACGTTTTCCTTTATCACGAAGACACCCCCGGCACCGGTGTTGCTGATGAAGGCTGCGGGTATTGCCAAGGGGTCCGGAACTCCGAACAAGGACAAGCTGGGCAAGGTGACGGAGAAGCAGATTCTGGATATTGCGAAGACGAAGATGCCGGATATGAATGCGGCGTCGATTGAGTCTGCGGCGAAGATGATTCGGGGCACGGCGCGATCGATGGGGATCGAAGTCACGGCGTAGACTGGGCAGTTTTGAAGAGGTGGGACACCTTTGCGGGTGTGCCGCCTCTTTTCGGTTTAATGGGAATGCTGATGCGTCCGCAGAACGGGTTCCGGTCATCCTGTTCAGGCGAAGAGGCGTGCTTGTGCGCGGTGTGTCGCGGGGGCAGCTGGTTTGGGTGTGCGTCCTGCATCGCGGGTTAGAAGAGCGTCCGTGGAACGCTCGTCGAGGTGGTGGCGGAGGCAGGCGTTCGTGACGAGCGCGGCGAGGCGTCGTCGATAGGGCTCTCCGGCGAAATCGGTGGTGCGGAAGTGCTCTTCGTAGAGGGGCAGCAGGGCGGGGAAGTGGGCGCGGAGGAAGGCGAGGTAGGTGGGGCGGGAGCAGGACTTCAGGAACAGTGGTTGGGCGGCAAAGAAGCTGGCGTTGGCGCGCGCGGCGCGGGCTGCCATGCCGTCGAGGGCTTGTGCGGTGTCGGTGAGGCCGGGCAGCAGGGGAGAGCAGAGGATTCCGGCAGTAAGGCCTGCGGCGCGTAGAGTGCGAACGGCCCGAAAGCGGAGGTCGGGCCGGGGGGCGCGGGGTTCCAGGAGGCGTGCGAAGGCGGCGTCCGCGGTGGTGATGGTGAGGTGGAGGACAAGGGTGTTTGTCCTGGCGATACTCGTGAGAAGGTCGAGGTCGCGGAGGATGAGGTTGGATTTGGTGATGATGCCGAGGCGGTAGCCGGAGCGGCGAGCGAAGACCTCCAGGAGGCTGCGGGTGATGCCGGCGCGGCGCTCGATCGGCTGGTAGGGGTCGGTCGCGGTGCCGAGAGCGATCTCGTCGCGTGGGTCGATGCGGCGGAGGTCCTGCTCCAGGAGCCATGCGGCATTTTGCTTGAGGAAGATGCGGCGCTCGAAGGCAGTGGCCCATGACGGAGGCTCAGGGCCGCTGGCGGGCGGGAGCGGGGTGGGTTCGAGGAACTGGTGAGTATAGCGTGCGTAGCAGTAGCGGCAGGCGAACTCGCAGCCGCGGTACGGGTTGATGGACCAGGCGAGGGAGAGTTGGCGTTTAGAGATGGAGCGGTTGAGGATAGACCGGGCTTCAAGGGTTTTGAACTCGACGTGATGCCCGCTTCCCGCGGGTTGGGACTGGGCGACGATTCGGGCGAGGCCGGTGGGTTGCTGGAGGATGGGGAAGAGCTCGGGGGTAAAGTTCATCTTCGCCATTTCTTCGCTCTTCATAGCCTGAGGGTAGAGGTCGCGCTATCCGAGTGTCAAGCGGAGTGGTGGAGTGGATGCGTGAGCCGGACAGAGGCGTGAGTGGTTGACTCGACGATGTGCTTACCGCCTCATGAAGATTTAGAGACTGCGGAGTGGGATGGGTGGCCTTTGCCCGCCTGCTCGGCATCTGTCTTTTCAGAGCAGCCACACGCGCGCGGCTTGCAATTTGAAAGGAGCACCATGCCAACAGACTTGATAACCGCGCAAGACCCACGTTCGCAGTATCCCGGGCCCCCAACCAGCATTGAAGTTCAATCAACCCCCGGCGTCCAAGCGGCGATGAGCGAGAAGCCCGATTGCGGGGAGCTTTCCTATAAAGGCTCCGGCCGGCTTTCAGGCCGTAAGGCTTTGCTGACGGGCGCCGACTCCGGCATCGGGCGGGCGGCGGCGATCGCTTTCGCGCGCGAAGGCGCCGACGTTGCGATCTCCTACCTGCCGGCGGAGCAGGAAGATGCCGAGGAGGTTGCAGAGTACATCCGCCAGGCGGGCCGGAAGGCGGTGCTTCTGCCAGGAGACATCTCGCATGAGGGATTTTGCCAGAGACTGGTGGCGGACGCGATTGCGGAGCTTGGGGGTCTCGACATTCTGGTGAACAACGCGGGCAAGATGGGGAAAACGGACGGTCTGCTGAAGACCACGACCGAGCGTTTTGACGTGCTGATGAAGACCAACGTGTATTCGCTGTTCTGGATTACCAAGGCGGCGGTCGCCCATATGAAGCCGGGTTCTTCAATTATCAACACGACAAGTGTTCAGGGCTACGATCCTTCGCCGGGCATCTTCGACTATGCGATGACCAAGGCGGCCATTGCGAACTTTACCAAGGGGCTCAGCGAGCCCTTGATGGAGGAGTTCGGGATACGGATCAATGGCGTGGCTCCCGGGCCGATCTGGACACCGCTGCAAGAGGCGGACGGCGACGAAAAGAAGCTGAAGAAGCTGGGCGGCGAGACCGCGTACAAGCGGCCGGGACAGCCGGTGGAACTTGCCCCGGTATATGTGCTACTGGCCTCGCAGGAGGGCAGTTACATCACGGGAGAGATTTACGGGGTGACGGGCGGCATGGGTATCGCATAAAGGAGCCAGCGGCGGCCGGTCCCCGGGGGGCGGGCGGCCGCCGGCTTGTTGAACGAGGGTTTCTCAGCTGCCGTGGCTAATGTTTGAGCCCCAGAGCGGTGAGCATGTCGGCATCCGGCGTAGTGGTTCCATTTTCTTTACGCACAACACCAAAGTTGGCCTGGTAGTCCCACATGGCCCAGCCGATGCCGTATTTGGCGAGGGCCTGCACCATGTCGTGGGTCCAGGCGGCGCGCATTCTGGGGTTGGCATAGTCGCGGAGGACGCCGAACTCGCCGCAGTAGATGGGAACGTTGTGTTCATCAGCCCAGCGTTTGGCGAAGGAGATGGAGCGGTCGACGCGCGCGCCGTCCCAGCGGTTGAGCCCGTACTCCTCGACCCAAAAGGCTCCGGCGGTGGATGCGGATTGATCCTGATTGGCGGTGACGTTATCCGGAGTGGAGGGATAGGGGACGTTGCGGAGAGGCTGGACGCGAGAGTCGGTCCAGGTGGCGCCCTGATGGGTGAAGGCGAAGGGCTCGTAGTCGTGGAAGGTGTAGATGACGTTCCGAAAGGGGAGAGGTTCTGTCACCAGGAGGTCCGACAGCCCAGAGTAGTGTGCACCCGTTGCGATAATGGTGTGCTGGGGCGCAGCTTTGCGGATGGCCCCGGCGACGCGGTCCTCAATACCAAGCCAGCGGTAGAGGTCGGTCTGCTCGGGTTCGTTCATGATCTCGAAGAAGACGAGGTTGGGGTCGCGCGCGCTGAAGTGCCGAGCAAGCTGTCCCCAGAGGGCGGCGAAGTGGTCGACAGACTCGTCTCCTGTGCGAAGGGCGGCCTTGTAGGGACTTTCGGGGTGAATGTCGATGATGACGGCGAGGTGATGGAGGAGCATTTGGTCGACGACGTGATCGAGTTGAACGAGGAAGGGCGAGGCTCCGCCGCGAAAGCTACCGAGAAGCGGGGCCGCGTCGACACTCAGCCGGCAGTGATCGAAGCCGAGCTGTTCGATAAGGGCGATATCGTCGTCGGTGGTGAAGGCGCGCAGCCGCTCCACGCTGTAGTCACGGGACTGAGCGAACCAGAGGCTTGTGTTGATGCCGTGCTGGAGGTGCCTGGCGCGGACGAACGCCGGGTCTGGCGAGGAGGACTGTGCAGCGAGCATGGTGGGGATGGAAAGGACGAGGGCAAGGATGAAGGGGCGCATGGCGTTGGTCTCCCGGCTAGCGTTCAGCCTAATTCTGGCGATGCCTTGGGGCGTGATCTGGGCCTGGCGGTGCCGGGGGGAACCGGCATGATGCTGGACTGCCAGGGTTTGCGTGGGTACAGTGGGCGGAGGCATATCGCGCGGCTGAGCTGGTTGGGCTGGGTTGGGGGAAGTGGCTTATAGCGGCATACCTCCGTGCGGCGTAGGTTGGAGCGGCCTGCCGCCACCGGGAAGATAGGACATTTCTATCATCGATCGGGTATCCGGCGGCGGCTCGCTGCGGCGCTCCTGATATCCATAACAGGCGGCAAATATTTAGCTTGACGACTTCGTGTTGGTTATTCATACTTCTACCCGCTCATAAGAATGAAGAAGACTGGCGTCGGAAACGCTGAGGGGCCGGGTATTTCTGTGATCGTTATCAAACCCCGAGGCGGTTGGGCAAGAAAGAAGCCAGGAGGCTGTGTGATGAAGAAGCTTGCAGGGATTGAGTCGGTGGCCGCTTGGCTTTGTGTTGTCGTAATGGGCCTGGTGCTATGCTCCAGCCGCGCAGGGGCGCAGGTAACGACGGGCACGGTGAGCGGTATCGTTCGAGATTCGACGGGCGCTGTGGTGGCGAAAGCTACGGTAGTGCTGAAGAATCTGGACAATAACTCCGAGCGCAAAAGCACAAGCAATGGTTCGGGAAGCTTTACCATCGCGGCTGTTCCAAATGCCCTGCAGTACCAGGTGACGGTGTCGATGCCCGGCTTCGACAGCTGGCAGTCGCAGCCGTTCCCCATGCGGCCTGGGGACCTAGTGAACTTTACAGATGTGAAGCTGATTGTTGGCTCGGTAGAAGCCCAGGTGACGGTTGAATCGGTGACGACGCAGGATCTGAAGCCGCTCGATACGCCGGAACGTAGCGATGTGATTACAGCGACGGACTTGCAGACGCTGGCGATCGAGGGACGCGATGCAACCGAGTTGATTCGCTTTCTACCGGGTTTTGCCTTGGTAAGCCCGGGATTGAATAATCAAGCGCCGAACGATGCGGTGGTGGGGGTGAGCTCCGCGTCGACAGGCAGCTACTCCTCAAACGGCACAGGCGTCACCGGCATCGCTACGATTCTGGACGGAGTCTCGCTGACGGATATCGCGAGCAATTCCGGCACGACGCAGACGATCAACGCGGAGATGGTCTCCGAGATCAAGGTTTCGTCGTCGAACTTTGGCGCGGAGTTTGCGCATGGTCCAACAATCATCAACGCCACCACGAAGTCCGGCGGCTCAAAGTACCACGGCTCCGGCTACCTGTATGCGCGCGACACGGTGCTGAACGCGAACGACTGGTACAACAACAACCTGCGTGTCTCTCGTCCGGATGGGCGGTACCTGTTTCCTGGTGGGACGATCGGCGGCCCGCTTTGGATCCCGCACACGCGTCTAAGCCGCAGCAACACGAAGCTATTCTTCTTTGCGGGCTATGAGTACTACAACCAGCTGTACTCTCCGGAGACGCTGGGCGCGTGGGTGCCGACGATGGCGGAACGCAATGGCGACTTCAGCGTGGCATCGCTGAATGCGCAGCTATGCGGCGCACGTCCGGATGGCCTGGTGAATCCGAACGCGATCCAGCCGATGTGCAATGCGGAAAACTTTCTTCCGAACGGCACGTCGGTGCAGAACGGCAACCTGGCGGGCATGGGCAATCCAAGCGGCATTGCGCTGCAGAACTGGCTGGCGCTGCCCAACGCTGATCCGTTTACCAACACCAGCGGCTACAACTACATCAAGGCCGTCGTGCAGCAGCAGAACGGTTCCATGTTTCATACCCGGGTGGACTACTCGATTAATGACAGCAATAAGCTTTCCGCGACATATGGATTGCAGAAGCAGATTACGCAGGACCCGGTGGCCTATGGATATGCGCCAAGCAACTCCACCTTATTCCCGGGAGCAGTGACGAGCGGCGACATCTCGAACATCATTGCAGTTGACTATGTCCATGTGTTTACACCGAACTTTACAAACGAATTTAACGCGGCGCTGTCGCTGATCAGCACGCCTGGCAACGAAGGCAACCCAGCGGCTGCCGGCCGTTTTACACTGAATGCGTATAACTGCAGCGATCCGTCCCTGCGGGCCTCGGGAAGCTGCGGATCACAGGGCAAGGGGAACTTCAACTATCTCGGGGAGTTCAAGAACGCCGGCGATTATTCGGTGCCGGCGCTGGCCGACTACAGCGAACTTGGCTACTCCAACGTGCTGATGCCGGGAGGTTTCTATAACAACCAGGTGCATGTGAAGAAGGAAGTGCCGGATGTGCAGGATGCAGTCACCTACGTTCACGGGCATCACACATTCAAGGGGGGCGTGTACTACGAGAAGGGCATTTACAACGGTCTTGCGGATTTCGGAGCTTACCCGCAAGGGCAGTACACCTTCAACCCCGGCAATAACTACTACGACTACAACGGGCCGGTGGGGGGTGCGGCGCAGTTTGTCGGCTGTCAGAACCCAAGCCCTCTAGGCAACAGCCGCAACTCAGGGGCCTCGTATCTGGGTGCCTGCATAAATCCCAACGCGCTGATGTACCTGGGTTACGCCGACAGCTTTACACAGACGAACTTCTCGCCCAGTGTGGATATGCAGTACACAACGGTTGCGGCGTTTGCAAACGATAACTGGAAGTTGAATCATGTGACATTGCAGCTCGGCGCGCGTGTGGAGCATCTGGGCCCATGGGTCGACCGGCATAACAACGGGCTTGCGACCTTTTCTCCGACGCTTTACAACAGCCAGTGCGCGGGCCGGGTGTGCGGCAGCGCGAACGATCCGGGCATTACGTGGCATGGGATCGATGCTTCGGTTTCAAACTCGGTCAATGGTCCGAATTTCCTTTACATCTCACCGCGCCTGGGCATGGCATGGGACATCTTTGGCCGCGGGAATACGGTCCTGCGTGGCGGCTGGGGTATCTATCGGCACGAGGAAGAGTTCCAGCCCTATGCTCTGGCGGCGTCTACCGCGCAGGGTTACAAGACGACTTACCAGCAGGGCCAGGAGAGCTTTGACGCGGTGGATCGTCAGTCACCGACGAACCCTGCCGATTTTAGTGTCTACACGATCTCGAAGAACGACACCGTGCGGCCGGTGTACTACGAGTACAACGGGGCGATCTCGCAGCGGCTGGACAGCAGTCGTTTCAGCCACTTCAAGATGCAGAGCCTGCTGGAGGTCGCCTTCGTCGGGAACACAAGCACGGACCTGAGCAGCTATAACAATCAGGCCAGCGGCTACAACGGCGCGTCGGACCTGAATTTGATTCCAGCGGGATTCTTCTTTACGCCGCAAGGGAACCTTCAGAATCTTGCCAACAGCACGACCGTTTCCTCTTCATTCGACTCCGTGGGAGGGCTGACGACGCCGCAGATCGATTACTTCCGCACATACCCTTTCTACCAACACTTGTACACGCTGAAGCACGATTACTACGCGAACTACAACAGCCTGCAGGTGAGCTGGAACGGCAAGAGCGGTCCGGTGCAATTTGGCGCCAATTACACGTTTGCCAAAGAGCTGGCGACTGCGGCCTCCTACAACAACGTCATTCCCGATCCGATGAATCTGCGGAACGAGTACAACCCGGTACCGTATGACCGGACGCACGTCTTCAACGTTCACTATCTGATCGATCTCGGTAAGCGGTACCACGGCGATAGCCGGCTGTTTGGGCTGGCCATGAACGGATGGCAGATATCCGGCATTTCGACGGCACAGAGCGGGCCGCCGCTTGCTTCGCTTGAAGGTGAAAATTTTGGCTTCGGCTATGGAGCGATTCAACCGGTGCAGGTATATACCCCGCAACAGGAGTCCAAGGAGGCGGAGGCGACCTGCGAGGGGATCTACGGGATTCCGGCGGACAAAAACGGGAATCACTTCTGCGTGAACAATGTAAATTCGACGGTCTGGCTGGGCACACCGGACTACCAGCTTCTGCCTACACTGGCGTGCAATCCCGCGTCGGGTCTTAAGAAGAACCAGTTTGTGAATCCAACCTGCTTCGGCATTCCTCAGCCGGGCGGCCCCTCGATTGGCACCTTTGCGCTGTCGGGAAACCCGACCGGCCAGGGACAGTATCGGATGCCCTATATCCATGGCCCGGGATTCTCGCGGCACGATGTCACGGTGCTGAAGAATCTTGCGATAGGGGATCACGGCAACGTTCAACTGCGCCTGGCGGCGTTCAACTTCCTGAATAATCCGCAGACGTCGTTCAACAACAACGATCAGAGCAACCTGCAACTTGCATTCCAAGGCGCGACTGTAGGCAAGCCGCTGGCGGTGCAGAACCTGACGCACCCCAACTTCGGTATCGCGAACGTCAAGTACGGCGCACGCAATCTTGAGTTGAGCGCGAAGTATACGTTCTAAGGCGCTGCTCTCCGTTCCAGGCAAAGTGTGGTGTGGGACGGAGAGCGCGGGAAAAGACTAGGCAGGCCGTGGAATGGCCATCCGCGCTCCAGTTTGGCAGGGACGCGGGGAGTTTGGATGATGGGTTTTCTAGGAGATTTCTTATGGCCATCGGGGCTTCAGTAAACGGTCGGCGGCTCGCACGCAGGGCATTTGCGGCGATCGTCGGACTTACATCGCTGTTGCAGGTTGCGGGTGCGCAGACGACGGTGACGTCAGGGTCGCCGATTCCGACGACGCACTCGGTCTGGGGTCAGGTCATCAAGGCACAGGTGGCACGCAATGGCAGCGTAGTGTTCCTGGACTGGTCCAACAGCGGCCTGTACCAGCTGCGCCCGGGAAGCAGCAGCTTTACGTCGATTGCCTCGGGCGCGCCGCTTGAGGCAGCCGGAACCTATTGGAACTCCGGCATGACGATGGATGCCAAGGATACGATTTACATCGCAGATCGTTACGGAACGGCGCACTTTTTCCGGATCCCCTATAACCCGGTGGACGGGACGTGGGACTTCACCTCGGCGAACGCGTGGGGTGCAACGATCGGGAACGGCAGCGTGAGCCTGCAGACGTTTGATGTTTCGTTTATCAACAGCGCCGCACAGGATGGCAGTGGCACGCTTGTGGTCGCTACAGAGACCAGCCCATCGATCTTCACGGTCCCGGTGGACAACCAGGGGAACTGGGGCAACGCGACCATCGTCGTGTCTGGGCTGAAGGCCAAGGCGGCCCGTATCACGACCGACGTGAACGGCAATATTTACTTTGTCGAAGATGACGGCGGAGGTGCGACATCCTACGTCAAGGGAATTTTCTTTATACCTGCCGGCAAGAGCGGCGTGACGGGGGCGGGCGACGGAAGTGCTGAGTCGCAGCTGTCACGCATTGACCCAACAAGCAACGCGGCGCAGTTCTCGGGCCTTGCGCTGGATGCTGCGGGCAACATTTATCTGGACAGCCAGGTGGACAACGTTGGGGGCGCGTTCAGTGGCGTGCTGATGGTTCCGAACATCTCCGGAAGCCCGATCGGCGTTTCCGCAACAAGCTTCAACTACAGTGCTGCTGTGTATCTGGCGCCCGTTACAAGCAGCGCCACGCTGGCTATTGATCCAAGGGGATATCTGTGGATTCCGACCAGCACGGGTGGGTGGACGCCGCCGGGATCGCTGGTCTCTCCGGGAACGAAGAATGTTGTGCTTTGGCAGATGGGAGCGGCGAACGCGGGATCGTCCCCTGTGGGAACGGTGGGTACACCGACAACGGTGTACTACAACTTCAGTACGCTTGTGACCCCGGGGACGTTTACGTTGTCGCAGCCTGGCAGTGGATCGGACTTCGTGGCGTCGACGACCAATCCGATCCTAGATCCGACGGTGACCCCGGCACAGACGGCCTGTACGGCGGGCAAGCAATACACAAGTCTTTCAAGCTGTCCTTATTGGGTGGCGCTGAACCCACGCGCCACTGGAGCGGTCGCTGCAAAGCTGGCTATGCTGGACGCGAATAACAAGGTGATTCCACAATCCACGACAAACCTGAGCGGCATAGGCGTGGGGGCGGCGATTTCTCTTCTGGTTCCTACCACGCAGACGCAGATTGGCGGCAGCTTGAACTCTCCGCAGCAGACGGCGGCCGACGCGTTGGGCAACTCGTACGTCGCCGATGCCGGACTGGGGCAGGTGCTGCAGTTCGCACCGGGCTCTACGGCTGCGTCTATGGGCGTGACGATCGGCACTGGGTTGAAGTCGCCGACGGGCGTGGCGGTGGATGGTGCGGGAGATGTGTTTATTGGGGACTCGGGCAAGGTCATCGAGATCCCCTTTGTAAACGGCGCCCTGAGTCCCGGTGGACAGATCACCGTGCGGACGGGGCTTGGCTCGAATCTGAAGCTTGCCGTGGACGGTTCGGGCAATGTGTTTGTTGCGGATGCGGATAACGCCCGCATTGTAAAGATCTCGAACCCGCTAACGACCACGGTCATCCCGGGCCTGGTCACGGTTGGATCCGGCTTTACCAAGCCCTCGGCCATTGCCACGGACAATGCAGGCGATGTTTTTGTTGCAGATAAAAATACGCTATATGAGATTCCGGCTGTCTTCGATGGACCTCCGATCGCAATCACGAACAGCCTTGTTGCGCCGGTGACGGGACTAGCCGTTGACCCTTCGGGTTCGGTTGATGTGGCGCAGAGCGGCGGGATTCTTCGCATACCCGCGAACGCCGGCGTGCTGAGTGCAAACAGCGCGGTGGCTATTGACAGTGGTGCGGTGACGGCGCCAACCGGCTTGTCGATCGACCCGTTGGGCAATCTGTACGTGTCGGATACGACGGGCTCGATGCCGAGGTTGTTGCGCTTGAATTTGAATGCAGCGGCGGATCTTGGACAGGTCAGCCCGTTTGTACCGAGCAACCCGGTCGACATTGATGCGTTCAACATAGGCAACGCCCCGTTGACGCTGATGCCGGATCCGACGTTTTCCGGCGCGCAGGGAAGTGATTTCTCGACGACGGCGGCCGCACAAAGCGCGTGCGACACGACTGGAGGAACGTCGGTTGCACCAGGCTCCTTCTGCATCATCGATGTCGTGTTGACGGCCTCGAGCTCTAGCCCTGCGCTGCGCAGCGGCACCATGTCGGTGACGTCGAACGCGACGAATGCGGCGACGGTGACGGCGGCGCTTACGGGGACCGCAGTCAACAACCTGGAGATGTCCAAGGTCTCCGTGATGGTAAATCCCCCAACGACCGGCTTCCCGGGGACGGCCACGGCCTCGGTCACGGTTGCGCCGACGGTGAGCACGATAACACCAACCGGGCAGGTTATTCTGACGCTGATCAACCAGAATGCGAAGCTACGCCAGACGACGGTGCTTCCGGCAGGTAACCTTGCAAATGGCCAGGTGAGCTTCGGCCTGAAGGGTATTCTAGGGGGCACCTACACAGTGCAGGCGGTGTACCACGGTGACTCTCAGTTCAGCGGCGGTCGGGTGACGACGACGCTAACGGTAAACACGGCGGCTCCGACGGTTACCTTATCAAACCCAAGCAATGTGACACCGACCCTAGGGGTCTACTATGTGCAGCTGGGAACGGCGACGACGCTGACGGCGTCCGTGACGTCGTCTCTGGGTACGCCGACCGGGAATGTGTCGTTCACCAATGGTTCGGCTGTGGCGGATCCCACGCAGAATCCTGTAGCGCTGAACGCAAACGGCAGCGCTAGTTTCAGCACGTTGAACCTTGCTGCAGGCAGCTATGCGCTTTCGGCTGGATATAACGGCGACCAGAACTTTTCGCCTGTCGCTTCAAAGCCTGTTGCATTCCAGGTGATCCCACCCAGTATCTTGATTACCTCGAATCCGGCGACGATCTCAACCAAGGCAGGCACGCCGGTACAGGCAAAGCTCACGATGCAGTCTCTGGTGGGTTATGAGGCCACGAATCTCCAGAATGGTGGCGTGTTTGTTGCGTGCGATAACACGACGGTACCCAAGTATTCGGAATGCACGTTCGATGTGCCGCAGGTTCAGATCTCCGCGGCATCACCTGGGATATCGACGGTGACGCTGAGCACAAACCTGCCAGTCAACGTGAGCAGTGTGGCAAGCAGATCGTCCGGGATTGTGTTTGCAGGTTTGTTCGGCCTGGGCCTGCTGGGATTCGGTTTCCGCCGTCGATTGACGCTGTACAGCAAGCCGTTTGGAACCCTGTGTATGGCGCTGATGCTTACCGGTTTGTCGCTTGGGGCGGCCGGCTGCACCAATGCCGGCTACACGACGACGCCCCCGGCACCGCACGTGGTGACGCCTGCCGGCAGCTACAACATCAGACTGTACGCAACCGACCCGATCACGGGCGCTGTGAAGACACTACCGTTCACGCTTGCGGTGACTATCAACTAGGACGTGCACGAGGAACGACGCAAAATCCTTTACCGGGTTGTGTGATCCGGTAAAGGGGCAGGGACGGCTCGAGCTTTCGAACCGGAAGACGGGCCAAGAGATCAGGAGAAAAGACATGTTCACGACGACTTCTTTATCGCTGCGCAGGCTGACCGGTTGGACGGCCCCACTGCTGCTTTGTGCAGCGGGAATGGGCACTCCCGGTGCGTCCCAGACCATCCTGCCGGTCGTGAGCAGTCTTCCTGCCGCGGTGCCGCACAATGAGACGTACGGTGCGCCGTGGCAGACCACGGTTTCGAACCGGGGGGATTTTCTTCTGTTTGATTTCAAGAGCGGCGGGCTGTACGAGTACCCGGTGACTGGAGGGGCCGAGGTGACGATTGCCACTCCGGGCGCGCCGATCGGCGGCTTTACAGATTCCGGCATTGCAGTCGATCCGCGCAACAATAACCTTTACACCAACGACAACTACAACAACGGACTGCTTGAGTTCCCATTTGATGCGGCGACGGGTAAGTGGGACCTGGCCCCCGTGCAGGTGGCGAACAATCTGCAGGGGAACCTGGGCGGCAACTGCGGGAACTACTATCAGTCCGCGGGTTTATCCATCAACGATAACGGCGTGATAGCGATTGGGACGGAGAACGGATGCGGTGTGGGCATCTTTACCGTGCCCATCGATGCGGCGGGGAATTTTGGAGCCGCGACGGCGATCGTGTCGAACCTAAAGGGACGCCCGAAGACAATCGCCATTGACAATGCAGGGAATATTTCCTTCAACGAGGACTTTCCCGGGACCGCCGGTTTGCTCTTTATTGCTGCAGGAACGGTGGGTCTCAATGGAGAGACGGGCATTCAGGTGTATTTTGGCTCGTCGACCTATAACGTTCAGGGTGTGGCCGCCGACAAGCGAGGCGACCTGTATGTGTCCGACGCGAATACCGGATTGATGTACGTTCCGCTGCAGACCGGATATCCGGACGCCGCGGAGATGGTGGTCCTTTCGACGACGCCCGCCTCGGGTGGTCCTGCTGTGGATTCGCAGCGAGGCACACTCTTTATGCCGATCGCGGCCAGCATCGGCACCGGGATCAATGATGTTGCGAAGTTCTATGTCAACCGCTCTGAGTTTGGCTCTCTGGCGACCAATGCGGGCAAGCCGGTGGCCGGCGGTGTGACGTACTCGTTTGCCAGCGACACGACGCCGGCCAACTTCTCCTTGCTGCAGACCGGCGCCGTGGGAGCCTTTGCCCTGGGTGATCTTTCCAAGTGCGGCATTTCGTCGGTGACGGACCCGCAGGGGAATACCACCGTGAAGACAACGAAGTACACGGCGGGCATGACCTGCACCCTGCCCGTCACATTCCAACCAGGGGTGGTGGGGGATGTCTCTGCGATCGCCCAGATGCTCGATGTTAAGGGTAATGTCATCAACGCTACGACCGTTCACGGGACGGGTCTCGGATCTGACGCAACGGTGCTCCCGGGCGTGGAGTCGCGGACAGGGTCGGGTCTGAAGGTGCCGAGCCAGGTTGCCGTCGATGGCGCAGGCAACGTGTACGTAGCCGATACCGGACTAGGCGCGGTGGTCGAGTTCGGCAGCGCGTCGGCAACCGCTGTGAGGATCGGCAAGGGACTGACCGCGCCGACCGGCGTTGCGGTGGACGGGGCGGGCGATGTGTTTATTGCGGACAGCGGCACGCTTTTCGAAGTGCCGAACACCCCCGCAGGTTTGAACGGAGCCGGCCAGGTGACCTTGAAGACCGGTCTGGGCGTGCATGTTCAGTTGGCCACAGACGCGATCGGCGACCTGCTGGTGGCCGACCCGGATAACGGGCGCATTGTGCGGCTGAGAAGCATTGTGGTCTCTCCGGTGGAGACGGATATTCCTGGCTTCAGTCAAGCTTCGGCGATTGCGGCGGATGGTGCGGGCGATGTGTACGTAGCGAGCGGTTCCAACCTGGTTGAGCTTTCGCCGCAGGGGCAGGTCAACGCAGTCACCACAATCCCCGGTGCGACTGGATTGGCGGTCGACGCGTCGGGTTCTGTGTATGTCACCTATGGTGGGCAGACGGTACGAATCCCGAACCTTGGCGGTCAGTTAAAGGCGGCCAGTCAGTCGGTCCTTGCGGGAAGCGCGACAAAGCCGACATCTGTGGCGGTGGACTTGTCCGGCAATGCGTATGTGATAGATGCCGGGGCGGGCAATGTCGATGTTGTCAGCGTGAATGGAGCGGCGCAGTTCGGTTCGCTGGCGACGACAAGCGCTTCCACCACACGGACGGTGACCTTGATCGACGACGGCAATCTACCGCTGAACGTGACTGGGTTTTCCACGACGCCCGACTATGCGGTTACGTCCAACACGTGCGTGGGTGGTGCGGTTGGGGTAGGCGCTTCCTGCACGGCGACGATTACGTTCAATCCAGGTCCGGGCGACCAAGGATTGCTGAATGCTCAACTGACCGCGGCGAGCGATGCGGTGAACGCGCCGGTGGCGATCAACCTGTCCGGTACAGCGGCGGTGTTAGCTGCCTCGACAACGACTGCTACGATCACGGCGCCAACGGTCACGAACACGTCCGTGGTGGTAAAGGTGAGTCCGGCAAGCGGCACGACTCCTGTACCGACCGGCAATGTGACGGTGACCGTCAGCGCGACGGGTTATAGCTCAGTGGTGCTGACGCAACCACTGGTCAACGGGACGGTCACCTTCACGGAGACCGCCATTCCAGCCGGCATGGACACCTTTACGGTCAACTATCTTGGGGATCGGGTTTACGGGACTTCGTCTACCACGTCGAAGGTGGCGGTTGGCGCGGGGGCGATCCTTTTCAGCCAGCCGGCAGCCTCCACGGTCCCGGCCTATGCATTGGCGGCGGGCACGGGTACGGCGGAGCCCTATGATGGGAGCCAGCAACCCTACTACTACGTCTACCAGATGACGGTGAAGACGGCGAACGGCGCCGCGCTGGTGGGTACGCCGATCTACGACAGCAATAACAAGCTGACTGGATACAACTATGGGACGGTGAGCTTCACTCAGGCGGGTGGCGCTACGGTTTGTGCACCTGTGAATGTGGGGGCCGACGGAACCGTGCTGTTTCAGACTTCCTGCGTCAACATCGACACAAGCAACAACCAGATACCAAATATCGCGACTCCCTATACCCTGACGCCTGTTTACAGCGGTCCGAACTACGCCGCGGTCAGTGGCACACCGTTTTCCTACACGGCGTTGCGGAATCCGTCGGTGATCATCACGGCTGACCAGAATGCCTTGACGGTGGCTGCGGGTTCGACGACTGTGGCCAACCTAACGATCACCTCGCTGCTGGGGTATGGCGTGACGGGCGTCAACAGCAACCTTAACAACTACTCGCTACCGGTCGAGTTGCAGTGCGGAGCTCTGCCGGCTCACACGACCTGCACATTCAGCTACCCGACGCCCGATCCATCGGACGCGAACTCGACGGCCGTGACACCGACGACCCCTGGACATGTAGTGATGACGCTAAACACAAATGTAGCGGTGGGAACAAGCGCGAATGCAAGCCTCCATCCGCGCAGCACCTTGACCTTTGCCGGGTTGTTTGGATTGGGGATGCTGGGCCTGGCACTCCGTCGGAGGAGGGCGCTCTCCACCCATTTTGGGAGACTGGCGTGCCTGCTGCTGCTGTGCGGTGCGACCGGCGCGCTGTCGTCCTGCGGCACCGCCAACATCAACCCGAACCCTGTGCTTACGACTCCAGCGGGGTCCTACATGATTACCGTCACGGCGAAGCAGGCGGGAAGTAAGACGGTCCCCAACTCAGTACCCGGTGGCGCACCGATTCCGGTGTACGGCAGCGGTAACCAGATGTCGATTCTCTTTACGATGGGCGTGACCGTCCACTAACACGGGACCGTACGAGGGCAGGGGCTGCTGAGTGGCCGAGCCTGCAGGACCAGGGGTAGGACAAAGCGTTTAGGACGGATGGGATTGGCATGGGATATATGTCTCGTATGAAGGGTTGGATGTGCATGGGCGGCGGGTGTCTCGCGCTGGCTTTGGCAGGCTGCAACGGCTCGGAGAGTTTTCCGATCACCTACACGTTGACGGTGAATACGGTGAGTCCGGCAAGCGGTGTGATGATCGGCGTCTCGCCTGCCGATACGGGGGGAAACGCCGCCGGAACCTCGAGCTTTACGCGGCTCTACACGGGTGGAACCACGGTGACGCTGACGGCCCCGGCGACCACGGGAGCACTGGCGTTCGCCTCGTGGAACGGATGTACGTCAACGAGCGGCGCGACGTGCACGGTGGCGATGAACACGAACAACACGGTGACCGCGACGTATGCGACCGTTCCTCCGGTCACCTACACGCTTACGGTGAATTCGACAAATCCCAGCACCGGTCTTGGTGTCGGCGTTGCGCCGGTGGATAACAACGGTGCCGGTGCGGGCACGACGAGCTTCCAGCGGGTCTATAACGCGGGGACGGCGGTCATTTTGACGGCGTCGGCGACGTCGGGGACTTACCAGTTCTCGTCGTGGACGGGATGTACGACGACTTCCGGGGTCACCTGCAATGTGACGCTCGGTGCGAATACAACGGTGACGGCGAATTATGTTGTGCCAACCCAGACGACGTACATGCTGACTGTGAGTTCGACGAATCCGGCGTCAGGAGTCGGGATCGGTGTCTCGAAGACGGATCTTGGCGGGAGTGCGAACGGCACCACCGCATTCACGCGCATGTACAACTCTGGCGATGTGACGGTGCTGACTGCGCCCTCGGTGGCAAGTGGCGACCAGTTTGCGAACTGGACCGGCTGCACGACGACGACGGGCGTGGTGTGTAACGTGACGATGACCGCGAACGCAACGGTCGTGGCGAACTACACACCCAATGCTGTGACTGCCGTGGCGGTATCGCCGAATACAGCCACGATCGGCACGACGCAGCAGTTTACCGCGACGGTGACAGGCACCGGGACGTTCAGCCAGAACGTGACCTGGAGTGTGGCCGCGCCAATGGGGTACACGGGAAGTTCAGGGACGATCAGCGCATTCGGCCTGTATACGACGCCTAACCCGGCGCCTCCTACGGTGACGGTAACCGCCGTGAGCACGATGGACACGACGAAGTCAGCCGCTGTCACGGTGACGCTAGCGATCCCGGCGACGGCAGCGGGACCCGCGCTGACAGTCGACAATGGAACGATCACGCGAGCCATCAGCCCGTTGATCTACGGCGTGAACGGATACGCGCTGGACTCCGCCTCGATCGCGATGGCAAATCCAAGCATCATTCGGTGGGGCGGTGATAACACGAGCCGGTACAACTATGTTGCCAACACAACGAACGCGGCTGCAGATTACTACTTCAAGAACCTTCCGGGCGCGAGCAATCTTTGGCCCACGGGAAATTTCGTGGATCTTGTGTCGCAGGCGAGCCCCATCAAGGCGCAGGTCGTGGGGAATGCCCCGGTGATTGGCTGGATCACGAACAGCGATACAACGGCTACGGCTTGCAGCTTTTCAAAGACGTTCGACCCGAACCAGCAGAGTTATGTCGGGGTGTGCGGCAACGGAGTGGATAGAAATGGCGCCAGCGTGGTCGGCAGCAACGCGATTGCGGCGCTTACGAGCATGTCGGAACCGCCACCGACGCCTCCTGCCGCTGGGCAGCCGGTCGGCTCGTCGTGGGTGGGAAGTTGGGTCTCGAGCATTGTGAGCCAGTTTGGGCAAGGCAACCCAGCCAGTGGCACCGCGACCGGTGTGGCGCACTGGGACCTGGATAATGAGCCTGAGTATTGGTCCGCAGTCCATCGCGATGTGCATCCGGTCGATATGACGTATGACGAGATCACGAACGGCGGCATCGGAACGGCGCTCGCGATCAAGACGGCAGACCCGACGGCGCTGGTGAGTGGCCCAGTAATTTCGAACTGGTACAACTACTTTTACTCGACCAAGGACATAAACGGCGGGTACGCTACGAGTCCATGCTTCAAGCCCTGGAGCAACCCGGTGGACCGCATTGGGCATGGTGGTGTTCCGTTGGTGGAGTACTACATGCAGCAGATGAAGGCGGCGGAGACCACGTACGGCAGACGTCTGCTTGACTATGTGGATCTGCATACGTATTTTGCGGCATACTACAACGGCGTAACGACAGGTTTGGCGACAGCGGGCGATACGGCGGAGCAGAATGCACGCGTGAACTCAACACGCGTCTTCTGGGATCCCAGCTATACGGACCCGACCTACACCTTGCCGAACTATCCGACGGATCCTGGATACAGTGCGACGAACTGCACGCCGGCTCCTCTGGCGCCGCAGCTTATTCCGCGGTTGCAGACGTGGGTGGCTAACGACTATCCAGGCACGAAGACCTCGATCGATGAGTATAACTTTGGCGGGAATGAGTCGATCAACGGGGCAGTGACACAGGCCGACATCCTTGGAATCTTTGGCAAGTATGGTCTGGACAAAGCGCAGCTATGGCCCTCGGCAAACTACAACACGCAGATTCCGGGGAACATGGCCTTTGCGATCTACCGGAACTATGATGGCGCGAACTCAGGGTTTGGTGAGTCGGCTGTCACGTCGACTAGCGCTGACCAGAGCAAGTTGTCGGTTTATGGCGCACGACGCGGCGCGGACAGCTCGCTTACGGTCGTAGTGATTAACAAGACGTATGGTCCGTTGACCAGCACGTTGTCACTGCCGAACTTTACGCCGACGGCGCCCGCGAAGGTGTACCTGTACAGCAATGCAAACCTGCAAGCGATCGTCGCCCAGCCCACGCAGACGGTGACCGCCCCTGCAGCGGGTTCCACAACAAGCACGCTGCCGATGACCTTTCCAGGTCAGTCGATCACGTTAGTGGTGCTGAAATAGCGAGTAGCCGGGGCTCTGCGGCGGGCGTGTTTGACTCTATACGCGCGCGCCGCAGGACCCGCGCACGGTAAGCTCAACGGAGAGCACGGTACGAGTTCCGGTACCTGACGGGTGTGCCTGGCCGAGACGCTTAAAAAGGACGTCTGCGGCGGTTCGACCAAGCAGCTCGTTTGGTTGACGTACTACGGTGATGCCTGGCCGCAAAAGATCTGCTGTCTCGAAATCATCAAATCCAACAAGCGCGATACCATCCGGGGGGTGGATGTTGTGGACTTGCAGGCTGTGCAGAACATGACGGGTGATCAGGTTGTTGGCGCAGAAGAGGGCGGTGGGCGGCTCCGCAGCGGTCAGCAGCTTGCCGACCTTTGCAAGCGCATCATCCAGCAGACTGGTGCAGATGGTGACGGAGGCTTTGTAGCCTGCTGAGCGCATAGCACGCTCGTAGCCTTGACGACGCATGCACATGGTGTAAAGGTCATCGGTCAAGCCAATGTAGGCGACGCGGCTATGACCAAGGGAGATCAGGTGCTCTGTGCCCAGGCGAGCGCCCTTCTTGTTTTCGACCAGGAGGCTGTCGAAGCCGCTTCCCTCGATGGGGCGATCGAGGCAGACGATGGGAATACGCTGAAACTCGTGTGCCAGCAGCAAGGAGGCGCCGGACCGGTGATGGGAGGGGATGACGATGAGACCCTCAACGTTGCGCAGGAGCATGCGGCTGGCTTCCTCGTACTCGGTTTGAGGATCTTCGTTCGAGGTGGAGAGCACGACAGAGTAGGCGTGCTGCTTGGCGACGGTGCTGATGACATGAGCGCAGGTTGCGAAGAAAGGATCGAAGAGGTAAGGGAGCAGAATGCCGATCTGACGGGAGCGCTGCTCGCGGAGTGATCGGGCGAGCTCGTTGCGCTGGTAGCGGAGTTGCTCGATCGCGTCGAAGACCTGCTTGCGAAGACCCGCGGTGACGTTTGCACTGCCATTGAGGACGCGCGAAACCGTCATGGTGCTGACACCTGCCAGCTTCGCAACGTCGCTCATTCGTGCCGATCTTGCCAATATCCCCTCGCGTGCTGTTGTGAACGGTCCATCCTGCCGGCCGGCCGCTTGCGCCTAATGGACCGGGTTGCTCTCCGACGAGAAGGTAGACGCCGGGAGTCCTGCGGCGTTATACAGCCCGTCCGGAACTACGCTCATCCAGCCATAGCGCACATATGCGGGATGTGGCACGGCGGATGCGGTTACCAGCACGGTTGCGCCGTCGATGCGGGCCTCTGCCGGCATGAAGCGGTGATCGGGGCCGGCAAGTTCGAAGCCGCTTACAGGCTTATCATGCATGGTCAGTCCGTCGCCGTGATCAAACCAGATGCGCATCTGCGTGACGTCTGCGGAGACGGTTTCGGTTGTGGCTTGACGGAACAAGGGTCCTTGAAAGGGGACGGGCTTGCCGTAGACTGTCGCCTGGGCGGCGAGAGCAAGCCGATTGGCGACGGTCTGCTTGTCGGGCGGATGTACGTTGTCGGCAAGACCGACGTCGAGCGTGACGGCCATGGCGGTTCCGGCGACCGCCAGCACACGGCGCTGCTGCTCGCGGATGAGACCCCAGTTCTCACCGGGCGAGCGGAAGCTGGAGATCTGTACGTAGAGGAAGGGAAGCTGGCCCTGGGTGAAGTGGGTGCGCCAGTCGTCGATCATGGCTGCGAAGAGGGCGCGGTAGAACGGAGCCCGATCAGGACTGGAGTTGGTTTCACCCTGATACCAGAGGAAGCCGCGGATGGTCATCGGCGTAAGAGGAGCGATCATGCCGTTGTAGAGACCGGCGGGCTGCCAGGAGGCTTCAGAGGGGTGCCACATGTGGTAGGGTTTCGCTTTGCCAGCGGCCTCGGCGGCCGCATCTTCAGTCTTTTCGGCGGCGATTCGGGCATTGACGTCGGTTTGCAGATTCGCGAACTCTGCCCGGCTGGCGAAGGCGGGCAGAAGCGTGGGGTCCTGGCCGAGCTTATCGAGCGAGGTCCAGGAATCCGCGGGAGTTCCGCCCCAGGTGGAGTCCACCAAGCCAACCGGAACGTTCTGGTCGGCAGCAATCGCGCGTCCGAAGAAATACGCTACCGCCGAGAAGGAGCGGGCCGTCTCCGGAGTGCAGGTCGTCCAGACTCCGCCTATATCGGCTAGAGGAAAGTCGGAGCTCTTGTGTTGCACAAAAAGAAGGCGCAGGCGGGGATTGCGCGCGGCGGCAATCTCCTTGGCTGCATCCTTGACTGAAGCTGTGGGAGGAAAGCCGGCGAGAGGCATCTCCATGTTGCTCTGCCCGGAGGCAATCCAGACATCGCCGACCAGAAGATCCTGCAACCGCTTTTCTGCGCCATCGCCTGAGACCACGAGTTCATAGGGACCGCCGGCGCGCTCCGGCTGAAGGAAGAGGCTCCAACGGCCAAGGGCGTCTGCGTCGGTGGACGCGCTTTGATCGTGGAAGCGGGCGGTCAGGTGAGCGCCCGGGGTGGCTGCACCCCAGAGATGGATGGGGCGGTCGCGCTGCAACACGGCGTGATCGGAAAGCGCACCCGGAAGGTGCACCTCGGCGCCGAGCGATGCGGTGCGCAGCAATGAGAGCAGAAGCACAATCGGGAGTATGTGCCCGATGGGGATGCTGCCCATTCGGTGGCCGATCGATGAAGCGGACTGATCGAGATGTCTGACTGGAGGATTCATGATGAGGATGGTCATCCGGTACGGCGGGAGCGTTTTGCGCATTTGTTTCTGGTGGGAACGATATCAGGAGCGGTACAGAGCCTTATATTGAGCAGCACAGAACTTGTCAATCGATCTTAATTGTCCGATGTACCTTGTGGGGTGTGAGACAGATGGTCAGGATCAAGAGGGCGGAGCGAGAACCCGGGACCTTGCCATAGAACCCGGAAATTATCTTCGCCGGCAGTGTGAGACTCGGTGATGTGGAGGTGGTGGAAGCCGCGGGCGAGAGCGATGCTCGCAGAAAGGGGGCGTGCGGCCATGCCTTCAAGGCCGCACACCTGAGGGATCGGCGCAAGGCTCGCGGCAAGGCGCTGTCCGTCTATGTCAAGTGAGGCTTTTTCGTTAGCGATGAGGAGGAAGGAGTAGCCGCCATCGCCCGGCACGTTGAGTTGGCCGTCGAGGGTCAGGGTGTAGTTCCGGTGGCCACGCGGCACGTCGGATAGCGTGCCGGCGAGGGAGATGCCTTGCGTGGATGTCTGGGTATCGTCGTCCCCGCGATATGTATAGGCCAGGCCGGGCGTGCCTGCGGCGGTAGACGTAGCGGGGTGCAATGCGGCGCTGACTATGGCTGGGGCGTAGACCCAGGTATGACGGTCACCGTCGGCGGTGGCCTGGAGCAACACACGGAAACGTCCGCTGCCGTCGAGCAACGTACCCTCCGCATCGCGGAATTTGTGAGAGACGGAGCGGCCGGTGGCCTGAGCGCCATCACCAAACGTCCAGCGATACTGCGGCTCCGGGCCGTTGGCAGTCGAGCGTTCGGCCGTGAAATGGACGCGCTGGCCAGGATGGAGCAGACTCTCCCGGATGATGACGCGCACTTGTGGTCCGGTGTCGCGGACAAGAGGTGGAAGTGCGCCTGCGCCGGCAACAACCGGGACGTCGGAGGCCAACTGCATGGGGACCCCCGCGAGCACGGTGTTATCAAGCGAGACGCCGGTGATCTGCCCTTTCAGGGTGGATGGGACGAGCGATGGATATTCAAGCCCCATGACATCGGTGAAGGTGATGTCATGGACACCATCCGTGGGTTGCTGGAAGTGCAGCAGGGAGTACCAGTCTTCCATGCGGATGTTGGCGAAGTGAAATCCTGCGCTTTGGCCGCGGCCATGTGGGTCTGCCCAAAGTTCCATGAGGGCGAACGGTATGCCACAGCCGCCGAGCCCCATGTGGAGGACGTCGGTATCGCGCATGAGGAAGTTGCCACCTTCGAAGTTTTTCCCCGGCCAGGCGGCCCGCACGATGTTCGAGATGCTGGTGGAGAGGACGCTATGCTCGACGGTGACGTTGGTGACGGGTTCCCCTTGCACGGCGAAGGCTGTAGGGCCGTAGCCTTCCCAACTGGATTGCATAGCGAATACGTCGTCGGCTGCGCGGAAGAAGCTATTGCGGACCACGGTATCGCCCCCGCCGAGCCAGTCCATGCCATCCGCGTTTGCATTCCCGGTGTTGGCTCCGATGACCTTGATGTTGTCGTAGACGATGCGGCGGGAATCCTTCATTTGTATCTGCCAGGTACGGCTGCGGACGACGCAGGTAAGCCCTTCGATGGTGATGTCGTGGGCATTATCCATCACGATGCAGTGCCAGTTGCGTTTATGCATCCAGCCATCGTCGTCGGCGGGATTCTGGGGACCGTCGTAGACGATGACGCCCCGCCCCAAGACGCTGACGCGATCCACCTGCCAGATGTTGAGGGAGCCGAGGATGACGGAACCGGGCGCCAGGTAGATGTGGTCGCCGGTCGCGGCGTCGATGTTTTCGCGGTGGATGCCGGGACCGAAGAACCGGATGCCGGGGGTGGTGGCTGTCGGAGGGTTCTTTTCCGCTGGATTCGCGAAGAGGTACAGCATCTCTGAGTCGGAGAAGAAATCTCCTGGGCGTGAGATGGAGATCTTTGCCGGGCCGTCAAGACGGAAGGTGATGGTACGGCCACTGCGGGTGGGGCGGATGTTGAGGCGCCATGGCTGGACTTCGACGCCCCCCGCCCAGAAGGTGTCGCTGTCCGCCGTGACCGCGATCGTGCAGTGTTTATGCGCGTCGAAGTTGAGGAAATAAAGGTTGAGCGCAGCATGCATGACGGGGGTGGCTTGGCCATTGATGGTGACGATGAAGTGGCTTGAGGCGATCTCCGCGGGGACGGGCGGGAGCGGTGTGCGGGAGGCATGTGCGGCAGGGCTACCAAGCGATAGAGCGAAACAGAGAACGCGCAGGATGCGAGGGTGAAACATGATGTGAATGATATCGTTATTTTCGCGGAAACCGGACAGGATTGAGGAACGGCACAACGGAGATGGCAGATGGTGAGAGACCTGGGTTGCATGCGAGTGTGTGTGGTTGCTGTGGTGCTGGTGGCAGTTGCGTCTTGCGCCCATGCGCAAGACCGGAGAGCACCCGCCGTCGCGGCTCCTGTCTTCGAAGATCGGGTTGTGGGTCCGTACGACGTGCACGTTCTGGCCGGCGGACCTGCGCTGAATGAGCCGGTGACGTCCGCGAGCGAGATGCTGACCGGCGAAGGAGCGTTCACGCTTTCGCTTTGGATGGAGATGGCCGCGGCCACACCACGGGAGGTCCTGCTGGCCGGGATTGGGGATCCGGCGGCTGAGAACTCCCGGTTTCTGAGCATCCACGAAGGGCGCGCAATGCTGCGCTACGGAGCGGGCAACGCATTGCTGGGCAATGCACCACTGCCGGCAAGCGGCTGGCATTGGCTGGCGGCGACGTCGGACGGGACGACCGCCACACTCAGCGTTGATGGCAAGGAGGTTGCGCGTGGGGTGCTGCTCTCGGCAGCGATAGCACCGCGTCTTGTGATTGCGCCGACGACGATCGTGGCGGATGTGCCTGGGGAGCATTTTGGTGGGGACCTCGTGCAGGTGACGCTGCGGCCGGGAGCGATGGCCGCGAAGGATCAGCGGGAGGTGGCGAGTCATGCGCCGGACCTGAGTTTGCTGCGTTGGCGGGACGCGTCGCTTTCGTGGCCGGTGCAGACGCGAGGCCAGGCTGGGTACATGGAGCCACAAGACCCGTCGCTGATGCCGGTCTCGCGTGCAGCCCTGGGCAAGCCAGTAGCGAAGCCGCTGCCGCCGACGGGCGCAGCAGCGCTGGAATCGCTGGGGGACCGCCGATGGGCTCTCCGTGCGCAGTGGAAGCTGGCTGCGGCACCGGAGGTGACGGCGACCGGAGCGAGTATAGCTTCCGCGGGATTCGCCGACACGGCCACAGGTAAGACCTGGATGCATGCGACGGTTCCGGGAACAGTGCTGACCTCCATGGTGGATCGGGGGATCTATCCGGATCCTGATTTCGGTTTGAACAACCTAGCGATCCCTGAGTCGCTGAACAGGCAGGACTACTGGTACCGGACCGAGTTCGAGGCACCCGTCGAGGCTGCCGGGCGCCATGTGGACTTGACGTTCCTCGGGATCAACTATGCGGCCGAGATCTGGTTGAACGGGAAGCGTCTGGGCGCGATGCGAGGCGCCTTCCTACGGGGCACGTTCGATGTGACCAGCCTGCTGCGCAAGGAAGGCGGCAACGCGCTGGCGGTTCGCATATCGCCGCCTCCGCACCCCGGGATACCTCAGGAACAATCGATCAAGGGGGGTCCAGGCGAAAACGGGGGGGCCATGTGCCTGGACGGGCCGACGTTCGTCGCGACGGAGGGCTGGGACTGGATACCGGCGGTGCGCGATCGCAATAGCGGCATCTGGCAGGATGTGGTGCTG
Source organism: uncultured Acidobacteriaceae bacterium (assembly GCA_964252505.1). GTDB lineage: Bacteria > Acidobacteriota > Terriglobia > Terriglobales > Acidobacteriaceae > Edaphobacter. The sequence continues at coordinate 4,100 of CAXUNW010000015.1, read as the reverse complement.
TCGGTGAGTGGTGCGCTGCAGATCGGAGATGTTCACGTGGTGACGCGGCTGCCGCTGCCGGATACATCCGCGGCCGACATCACCATTGAGGTGCCGATTCACAATACGTCTTCGCGTGCGGTGCAGGCGGCTCTGGATGTTTCGTTTGAAGGTGTGGCGTTTACAAAGTCAATCGAAGTTGGTGCGGGAGACATGGTGGTGACGCTACGACCGGCGGAGTTCTCACAGTTGCATTTGCTCCACCCGCGTCTCTGGTGGCCGAACGGGTATGGCCGGGCCGATCTGTACCATCTGCGACTGGCGTTACACCAGGGCGAGACCTTGGACGACGAAAAGGTTTCGAACTTTGGGGTGCGGGAGGTGACTTACCAACTCAGTCTCTTTGACAGCACCGGACATCTACGGCGGCGGGAGGTTTCGCCGACGGAGGCGCGGGAACAGGCTAAGGGGGCCGGGGTGGATCTGGTGGATGTGCATCATCAGGGCATGCGGCAGACGTCGGAGTATTGGGCTCCGTCGCTGACGGTAGCGGGCGAACGATCGCGCGCGGTGACGCCGGTAGACGATCAGGCGGGCTTTACGGATCTGGTGATCAAGGTGAATGGGGTAAGGATCGCGGCGCGGGGCGGCAACTGGGGTATGGATGACTCGCGCAAACGTGTGAGCCGGGAGCACCTTGAGCCATTCTTCCGGCTGAACCGCGAGGCTCACCTCAACATAATCCGGAACTGGGTGGGGCAGAGTACGGAAGAGACGTTTTTTGCGCTGGCTGACGAGTACGGGATGATGGTCTGGAATGACTTCTGGGCGTCGACGCAGGACTATAACGTAGAGCCGCAAGATGTGCCGCTTTTTCTGGCGAATGTACGGGATGTTGTACGACGCTTTCGCAATCATCCTTCGATTGTGTTGTGGTGCGGCCGCAACGAGGGTGTGCCGCAGCCGATCCTGAACGATGGGTTGATCGATATCTTTCGCGAGGAGGACGGCACGCGGTACTACACGCCCGGATCAAACCGGATCGATCTACGCAACAGTGGACCATACATCTACCAGGATCCGTCGCTGTACTATACGACGTTGGATAAGGGCTTCTCGGTTGAACTTGGGGTGTCCTCGTTGTCGACGCTTGAGAGCCTGAAGGCGTCGATGGCTCCGGCGGATCAGTGGCCGGTCAGTGACGCGTGGGCCTACCACGACTGGCACCAGTCCGGTAATGGCGATGTGCATCCTCTGGTGCGGCACATGGAGGAGCAGTTCGGGGCGGCGACAAGCCTGGAGGACTTTGAACGCAAGGCCCAGATGTTCAATTATGTGGAGCATCGAGCTATCTTTGAGGGGTTCAACCAGCATCTGTTTGCCCCCAACAGCGGCCGTCTGTTGTGGATGACGCAGCCGGCATGGCCAAGCAACAGCTGGGAGATCCTGAGTTCGGACTATGACACGCAGGCTTCCTTTTACGCGGTAAAGGCCGCGTGCGAACCGCTCCATTTGCAGCTCGATCTTTCGAATTACATGGTGACCGCAGTTAACACATCAGGGGACGCGGCCCGTAGTTTGCGTGCGATTGCGACGGTGTACGATCTTGCGGGCAAAGAGCTGACGACACGCGAGGCGCCGCTGGAGCTTGCTTCAAATCAAGCGCTTGAACTCTTCCCGCTAGCGCTGAAGAGCCTGTTAGAGCAACAGCAGACCGTCCTGGTTCGTCTTCAGATGATGGATGCGGCGGGAACGCTGGTGTCGCGCAATGTGTATTGGCTTGCCGGCAAAGAGCGTGGGTACCGTGCCCTGACCGCTATGCCCACGGTGCAGCTGACGACGAGTGCCACCAAGGCGAAGGCGATGAACGGAGAGTCTGCGGTGGAGGTTCTGGTCCGGAACACGGGTGCTGTCCCTGCGGTGGCGACGAAGTTGACGCTACTGGACGCCGCGACGAGGGAGCGGATACTGCCGGCCTACTACTCGGATAACTACATCACGCTACTTCCGGGCGAGTCGCAGACGGTTATGGTGCACTATCCAACATCGGGAGGGCGACCGGTGAAGCCCGAGGTGAGCATGCGCGGATGGAATGTGACACCGGTAATGGTCGGGCTCCATGGTGACTAAGCAGGCCTTGGGGCTGGCTTGATTGAAGCCAGCACGCCGATGCCGGCTTGACGCAGCCTGACGGCTCCGGCATACTGTATAAGTTACTTCAACGCCCGTTGAAGGACAGTCGAACCACGCCCCTGCGGACCGATGCAGGTATGGGGTGGTAGGCAAGGACCGATTACACACATGGCACAGAAGATCTCCAAGAATCTGGTGAAGGCGCGCGCGCTGGTCGAGCCGCGGCCGTATACGCTGCTCGATGCAGTGCCGTTGCTGCAAAAAGCGAAATATGCGAAGTTTGACGAGACAGTCGACCTGACGCTTCGCCTGGGCGTGGACCCGAAGCATGCGGACCAGATGGTGCGTGGGACAGTGGTGCTTCCGCATGGGCTTGGTAAATCCAAGGTAGTGGCGGTGATCGCCTCGGGTGACAAGCTGAAGGATGCCGAGGCGGCCGGTGCGGAGTTCGTCGGTGGTGAGGATCTGGTCGAGCGCATCCAGAAGGAAGGGTGGACGGACTTTGATGCGTTGATTGCGACGCCAGATATGATGAAGTCGGTTGGCCGCCTGGGTAAGGTTCTCGGGCCGCGCGGATTGATGCCGAACCCGAAGACGGGTACGGTAACAACGGACGTCGTATCTGCTATCCGTGAGATCAAGGCCGGTAAGGTCGAGTTCCGGACGGATAAGACGGCGCTGGTGCATGTCCCGGTCGGAAAGCTGTCGTTTGATCCGCAGAAGCTGGTGGATAACGCGATGACGGTTATCACGAGCGTGCTGAAGGCGAAGCCTTCGGCGGCAAAGGGCAAGTATGTTCGGGGAATCACTTTGAGCTCGACCATGGGTCCTGGCATTGCGCTCGACCCTACGACGGCTGAAGCTGCGGGCAAGAGTTAGAAGAGATCTACTTACAGGATGACTGATTGCCTGCTCTCTCTGGCCGCCTTTGAGCGAGGAGACAGTGGATGCGTGAGGGAAGAGGTTACTGATGGCACTATCGCGGGCGAAAAAGACGGAGAAGGTGACGCTGCTGGCGAAGGAGCTGGAGAGCTCCACGTCGGCCATTGTGGGCACATTCAAGGCGCTGACCGCCTCGAAGGATATGGACCTTCGGAGAACGGTGCGGGAGGCGGGCGGCAGCTACCACGTGGTGAAGAACAAGCTAGCTGCCAAGGCCAGTGAAGGGACGAAGATCGAAGGGGCGTTGCAGGGTCTGAAGGGTGTTTCGGCGGTAGCCTACACTGCGGGCGATCCGGTGGCACTAGCCAAGGCGCTTTCGGCCTGGGTTAAGGATAACGCGGAGTTTACCTTCAAGCTGGGGATCGTCGACGGGAAGGTGATCACGGTCGACGAGGTGAATGCGCTGGCGACGATGCCAGGCAAGGAAGAGCTGTACGCCAAACTCCTGTTCCTGATCCAGAGCCCAGCTCAGCGACTGGCGACCGTGATCAACGCGACCGGTCGGGATCTGGCTGTGGTGCTTGGTCAAGGGGTCGAGAAGGAGAAGTTTACGGCGACAGCTGCCGGGAAGGAGCCTAGCCCGGTACCAGGCGAGACGCCCGTCATGGCCGGTTCGCGTTCCAACGATACCCCGCCTGAGCCGAATGTTGTTGCTATGTCCGGCACTCAGGAGTCGCCAGCTCAGGATGAGGCTGCGCAGCAGATTGCGGCAAATCCAGCTTCCGAGGCGGATGCAGTCGCCGATTCGCAGGTGACGCCTGAGGAAGGCGCTCCAGAGCCGACCGATTCGGTCGAAGGCTAACCAAGTTCGCTCCATCTTCCTGGGTGTGCCAGTCTGGGCGCAGCGGAAACCCGGGTTCGATTGGAAGCAGTCGAGGCGAGATTCGCTTCGAGGATGTAATTGGCAAGTGACGGCAACGATTTGAGCATTAACAACGGAGAAGATTATGGAAATCCAGCAGATTGAAGACGCGATCGTAAACTTGAGCCTCCTTGAGGCGTCAGCATTGGTCAAGCAGCTTGAAGCCCGCCTCGGTGTGTCAGCC
>CAXUNW010000014.1:7772-31374 GCA_964252505.1 uncultured Acidobacteriaceae bacterium | reverse complement strand
GTATCGCGGGCGAGGCGGCGCGGCTGAATGGAGGCGAGCCAGACGAGGGCGACTAGCTGCTGGTGGGTCTGGACAGAGTAGGGGCGCGCGGGGGGGGGGAAGAGAAGAAGCAGAAAGATGGTGAAGCAGCGGCGCATGGGCTATCGTAGCGCGTGCGGGAGGCGAAATGTCTCCGCTCGAAATTGGCTGCAAAGCAGGGGACTCCCAAGTGCCTTCGCGTGCATCTCAGCCCTAGAACAAAAAGCTACAACCTCCGATAACGAGAGCGAGGTAACCGTATCCACGAAGAGGCCGCCGTTCGCCTGCAAGAACTTCCAGCCGCGACCAGCGGCGTCGACATGAACAAACTTGTTGGGAAACCCCACCTTTATGCAAGGGTACGAGACCTGCGGATGGGTTTGCTGCTGGAGCCGATCGGCATTCTTACGCTGCAGCCCGATGGCAGGATCACCGGGCACCAGCATGCGAATGAGGGAAGCTGGGCGCCGTATATCCACGGGCCTGTGAGTGGTGATGCGGCGTTCGCGTTCATCACGGCGCATAACGGATTTATTCCGAGCTCAACCTGGACGCAGTCGATGGGAGACGTACCGCTGGGGTTTTTCTGCGACGAGCCGGAGCTGGTGCAGTCCGCGCACAAGCTGTGCCTGGTGCCGCATACGCCGCTTGCGGCGGGCACGTCGATCGTGTACCTGGTGGCCTCGTGCCTGCGGTTCTATGAGCGGACGATGCCGGTGATCCTGGAGCAGATGTATGCGGAGGGGATCGAGCCGGGGCGCATCAAGGTGGTGGTGAATGGTTGTACGGAGAACAGCAACCGCGTGGTCGACGGCGTGGAGTATGCCTTTACCACGCATGATGCGTGGGAGTGGAGCGCACTTTACGAAGGGCCCCTGCGATGGAAGTTCGACTACGGCTTTCTGATTCACGACACCAGCGTCATCTTTCCGGGGTTCCGGCGGAGTGTCGAAAGCATCAACGGCCATGTGAAGTGGGATCATCTTCCGGCTTCGCCGATGGGGCGGTGCCTCCTGGGTCTTTACTCACACGACTTTCTGATGCGCTGCAATGAGTGGCTGAAGAGCATCGACCACATCGATAAACGGAATGGCATCATCGCGGAGGCTTCCGGTGAACTTCTGCTGCGGGCGCGCAGCGTGCTGGTGATGGGAGACCCGGAGTACAACGGCGGGGCGCGTGCGGCGGAGTGGCGGGAGCTGGTGGACTACTACAACACGAAGTCGCCGCGGGTGCGACGGGTGTTTCCGTCCATCAAGCTGCACAAGTTCATCCATGCGGGGCCGACGAACCCGATGAGCCTGTAAGAGAGTGCCTCAGGCGATCTTAAGGCCGGCCTTTGCCTGGGCGATGAACGTGGTGGCGGTCTGGGCGATGTAGTCGAGCATGGGCTCGGTGAGGCCGGGGAAGACGCCGAGCCAGAAGACCTGGTTCATGACGTAGTCGGTATTGGTGAGGTCGCCGACGACGCGGTAGTTCCAACCTTCGTAGGCGGGCTGGCGGAGGAGATTGCCGGCGAACATAAGGCGGGTGCCGATCTTGGCGGCGTCGAAGTGGCGGGTGAGCTGGTCACGGGTGAAGGGGGCGTCGGGCTTGACCGCGATGGGGAAGCCAAACCAGCTTGGGTCGGCGTGCTCGCCGGCTACGGGGAGGACGAGGGTGTCCTGGAGGTGCGCGAGGGCGGTCCAGAGATAGGCGAAGTTTTCCTTGCGGCGGGCGATGAAATGGGGGAGCTTGGCGATTTGCGAGACGCCGAGGGCGGCCTGCATGTCGGTGGCCTTGAGGTTGTAGCCAACATGCGAGTAGGTGTACTTGTGGTCGTAGCCGCAGGGCAACGTCCCTAGCTGCCAGTCGAAGCGCTTCCCGCAGGTGTTGTCGACGCCGGGCTCGCACCAGCAGTCGCGGCCCCAGTCGCGGAAGCTGTCGATGAGGACCTGGAGGGCAGGCTTGTCGGTGAGGACGGCTCCGCCTTCGCCCATGGTGATGTGGTGGGCCGGGTAGAAGCTGACGGTGGCGATGTCCCCGAAAGTACCTACCTTCTGGCCTTTATAGGTCGAACCTAAAGCGTCGCAGCAATCTTCGACAAGCCACAGGTTGTGCTGCTTGCAGAAGGCGGCGACAGCTTCGGCGTTGAAGACGTTGCCGAGGGTGTGAGCGATCATGACGGCCCCGGTTTTTTCGCTGCGCGCCTCTTCGAGCCTGCTGACGTCGATCTCGAAGGTGGGGAGGGTGACGTCGACGAAGACGGGCACGAGGCGGTTCTGCAGGATGGGGTTGACGGTGGTGGGGAAACCGGCGGCGACGGTGATGACCTCCATGCCGGGCTTGAGCTGGCGGTCGCCTAGCTTGGGGCTGGTGAGGGCGGAGAGGGCGACGAGGTTGGCCGAGGAGCCGGAGTTGACGAGGGAGGCGCTGCGGAGGCCGAAGAAGCGAGCGAGTTTGCGCTCGAAGTCTTTTGCGAAACGGCCAGTGGTGAACCAGGCATCCAGGGCGGAGTCAACGACGGAGCAGAGGTCTTCAGGGCCGATGACCTTGCCGGAGACCTGGACTCCGGACTGGCCGGGGATGAACTCTTTGGCGGGAAAGGCTTCCGCGTGGTACTGAGCTGTGAGGTCGAGGATCTGCTGCCGGAGAGCGGTTGCTTTTTCTGTCATGACTGAGGTCAAGGATACACAATCGACCCGGGACACCGGAGGATGGGATACTGGGATGCGGGGTGTGTTTTGCCCGTATGGAACATGGATGGCAACGACGAACGGAGAGAGCGACGGGATGAAAGCAGTGATTCTGGCAGGTGGGCTTGGGACGCGGATCAGCGAAGAGACGAGCGTCCGGCCAAAGCCGATGGTGGAGATTGGTGGACGGCCGATTCTCTGGCACATCCTGAAGCTGTACTCGCAGCATGGGATCAACGATTTTGTTATTTGCTGCGGATACAAGGGGTATGTGATCAAGGAGTATTTTGCGAACTACTTTTTGCACACTTCGGATGTGACATTCGACATGACGGAGAACAGGATGACGGTGCACAACTCGGTGGCGGAGCCGTGGCGGGTGACGCTGGTGGATACAGGCGATGCGACGGGAACCGGAGGGCGACTGCGGCGGGTGGCGCAGCATTTGGAGCCAGGGGAGCCGTTCTGCATGACTTATGGCGACGGGGTGGCGGACGTGGATATTACGGCTTCGATCGCGTTTCACAAGGAGCACGGGAAGGCGGTGACGCTGACGAGCGTGCAGCCGGTGGCGCGGTTCGGGGCGTTGGGATTGAAGGACACGCAGATCTACTCGTTCCAGGAGAAGCCGAGCGATGAGGGCGGGTGGATCAACGGAGGATTCTTTGTGCTGGAGCCGCGGGCGATCGACGCCGTGACGGACGACCTGCAGATGTTTGAACGGGAGCCGATCGAAGCGCTGGTGGCCAAGGGCGAGGTGCATGCGTTCTTCCACCATGGGTTCTGGCAGGCGATGGATACGCTGCGGGATAAGCAGCAGCTTGAGGATCTCTGGGCGCGGGGCGCGGCACCCTGGAAGAGCTGGTAAGGGGCAGGGATCAGGTTGGCGATGGGGCCCCGGTTTTCGCTGTTCCGTTGTTTGCTGAGCCGCTGGGCCTGATGCTCTGGGCTCGTTTTTTCAGGAGAATGCATGTCGGTTGCGCAGGATGGTTTTTCATGGGCGGGGCGGCGAGTGTTCGTGACCGGCCATACGGGATTCAAGGGTGGCTGGTTGGCGGTTTGGCTTAGCTCGCTGGGCGCGCAGGTGCGGGGGTACGGGCTGGATCCATATACGGCTCCAAGCCTGTTTGAGGTGGCGCGCGTGGGGGATCTCTGCGAGGATGTGCGGGGCGACCTCCGCGATGCGCATGCGCTGGATCGGGCGTTGGGGGATTTCGCGCCGGAGGTGGTGTTTCATATGGCGGCGCAGCCTCTGGTGCGGCTGTCGTATGCGGACCCGATCGGCACGTTCGAGACGAACGTGATCGGGACGGCGCGGGTTCTGGACGCGGTGCGGCGCACGCCGTCGGTGCGTGCGGTGGTCTCGGTGACGACGGACAAGTGCTACGAGAACAAGGAGTGGGTGTGGGGGTACCGGGAGAGCGATCCGCTGGGTGGGTACGACCCGTACTCGAGCTCGAAGGCATGTGCGGAGCTTGTTTCCGCGGCAATTCGGCAGTCCTATTTTCCAGTGGGAGAGATCGCGCGGCACAAGGTGGGCGTCGCGACGGCGCGCGCGGGCAACGTGATCGGCGGAGGAGACTGGTCGACCGACAGGCTGGTTCCGGACCTCATCCGAGGATTTCGGGAAGGGCAGCCGGTGAAGATTCGCCGGCCGCACTCGATCCGGCCATGGCAGCACGTGCTGGAGCCGCTGCATGGCTATATGCGGCTGGCGGAGGAACTGCTGGGCGAGGACGCCAGGCGGTATGCGACGGCGTACAACTTTGGCCCCGGCGACGACGACGCGCGCACGGTGCAGTGGATCGTTGAGCGTATGACGGAGTTCTGGGGGCGGGGGGCATCGTGGGAGCTTGATGCAGACCCAAGCGTGCATGAGGCAGGGTATCTGAAGCTGGACGCGAGCCGGGCAAAGGCGGATCTCGGCTGGGTTCCGCGGCTGCGGCTGGAGACGGCGCTGCGCTGGCTGGTGGAATGGTACCGGATGGCCGAGGAGAGCCCGGCGGGAAGCAAGGATATGCAGGCGTTTACGCTGAAGCAGATTCGGGAGTACGAAGGGCTGGTGCAGCGATAGCGGGATTCTGCAAAGGTGCCGGCCAGCGGTGGCTTCGCGGGCTGCTTGGGCTGTTTGTGCTGCTGGCGACGAGTGGGCGCGCCTGGTCGGAGAGGACTGTTCCGGCGGTGCTGGTCAGCGATATTCACTTCGATCCCTTTGCCGACCCGGCGAAGGTGAAGCTGCTGGCTGGCGCTCCGGTAGCGCGGTGGGATGCGTTGCTGGGTGGACCGGCCTCCGCAACGCTGGAACACGATGCGGCGGCGCTGCGAGAGGTGTGCCATGTGCGTGGTGTGGATACGACGACGGTGCTGTGGCGCTCAAGCCTGAAGGCGATGCATCGGCAGGGCGCCGGGGCAGCCTTTGTGGCGGTGAGTGGCGACCTGCTGGCGCACAATTTCGATTGCAAGTTCAAGCGTAGCTTTCCGACGGCGACGGACGCGGACTACGTGGCCTTTGTGGATCAGACGGTGCGATACCTGATAAGGGGGCTGCAGCTGGCTTTCCCGGAGACGCCGATCTATGTGGCGATGGGCAACAACGATTCCGGCTGCGGAGACTACATGGACCAGAGCCACAGCGCTTTCCTGACCGGGACGGCGAAGATTGTTGCGCAGGCTCTGCCCCCGGGGTACCGGGCGGATGCGATGCGGGACTTTGCGCGGCAAGGCTTCTACAGCGTCCCGATGCCGGCGGCGATTCCGCATGGACGGGTGGTGGTGCTGGACGATCTGTTCCTCTCATCGCACCATGCCGACTGCTCCGGCAAGGCAGATGAGGAAGCAGCGGAGGCGGTGACCACCTGGCTCTCTACGGAGCTTGCCGGAGCGCGCGAACGGGGCGAGCATGTGTGGGTGATAGGCCATATTCCACCGGGTGTGGACCTTTACGCGACGCTGCGGGGGTTGGAGAACGTGTGCAAGAAGGCTCCGGCGATGTTCCTTGGGAACGAAAAGCTGGCTGGCGTGCTCACGACGTACCCGGATGTGGTGCGTCTAGCCATCTTCGGACATAGCCATACGGACGAGTTGCGGCGGCTGACGCACGAGTTCACGGGAAAGGAGGATGGGGTGGCGCGGCCCGGTGGGGGTGTGCCGGTCAAGATCGTTTCGTCGATCTCCCCGGTCAACGGGAATGTTCCGTCGTTTACCCTGGCGCGGGTGGAGGTGGCTACGGCGGCGTTGGCCGACTACACGGTGGTGGCTGCTTCAAACCTGACGGGTGTGGATGCCGTCTGGAAGAAGGAGTACACCTACTCCGAGGTGTACCATCAGCCGCGGTTTGACGCGCCCGGTTTAAAGAAGATTACGGATGGGTTTGCGGCGGACCCCATGGCGACGACCCCGGAGAGCCGCGCGTATCTGCAGGAGGTGTATGTGGGCGACCGTTCGGTGCTGCTGAAGCCCTTGTGGCCGGAGTATACCTGCGCGCTGACCCATGATGGAGCGGAGAGCTTCTCCGCATGCGTGTGTAGGAAATAGCGGCTTTGCTGTATTTGAGCAACTTAGCTCACGAGGCAAAGCACCCGAGCGGCGGGGAATTCGCATCTACCTCAATGCTGCATCACCCTTGAGGAGAACCCATGTCTTATACGCTGTTACCCGGGCGGCCGTACCCGCTGGGCGCCAAAGTCTCATCGAAAGGCACCAACTTTGCCCTTTATTCCGAGCACGCAACGAGTGTCTCAGTGTGCTTTTTTGACGAAGAGGGCAAGGAGACCGACTGTGTCGCTCTGAAGGAGCGGACGGCCTTTGTCTGGCACGGAATGATCCTGGGCATCCGGGCTGGTCAAAGTTACGGCTACCGGGTGGACGGACCCTGGGAGCCAGAGCATGGGTTCCGCTTCAACGCGGCCAAGCTTCTGGTTGATCCCTACGCGGAGGCCATTGCGGGAACTGTGGATTGGAAGGCTCCGGTTTTTGCCTACAAGGTGGAGACGGGGGATGATCTGCAGAAGTGTGACCAGGATTCGGCTGCGGGCATGCCGAAGAGCGTGGTCGTCGATCACAAGTTCGACTGGTCGGGAGACTGCCCTCCGGAGACACCGCTTTCAGACTCGGTGATCTACGAAGTTCATGTAAAGGGGTTTTCGATCCGCAACCCGATGGTGCCCGAAAAGCTCCGAGGGACCTACGCCGGGCTGGCGCACGAGGCGAGCATCAACTACCTGAAGCTGCTTGGCGTAACGGCCGTGGAACTGCTCCCCGTGCATCACTTTATCGACGATGGGCACCTGATTGACAAGGGACTGTCAAACTACTGGGGATACAACACGCTGGGCTTCTTTGCCCCGATGGCGCGGTACTCAAGCAGCGGCGACCGGGGCGGGCAGGTGGCCGAGTTCAAGGAGATGGTGAAGGCGCTGCACAAGGCCGGCATTGAGGTGATCCTGGACGTGGTGTACAACCACACCTGCGAAGGCAACCAGATGGGTCCCATGCTCTCGATGAAGGGGGTATGTAACACCACATATTACAGAACTGTGCAGGACGATCCCCGGTTTTATATGGACTACACCGGGACGGGGAACACCTTGAACGTGTATCACCCGCAGGTGCTGAAGCTGCTGATGGATTCGCTGCGTTATTGGGTGACGGAGATGCATGTGGACGGTTTCCGGTTTGACCTGGCGGCGACGCTGGCGCGAGAGCTGCACGATGTCAACAAGCTTTCGGCGTTCTTCGATACGATTCACCAGGATCCGGTGCTGGCGGATGTGAAGCTGATCGCGGAGCCATGGGATGTTGGCGAAGGCGGCTACCAGGTGGGCCAGTTCCCGGTGCTCTGGGCCGAGTGGAACGGGAAGTATCGCGACACGGTGCGACGGTTCTGGAAGGGCGATGAGGGACAGCTTTCGGACTTTGCGTACCGGCTTACGGGCTCGTCCGATCTGTACCAGTACGATGGACGCAAACCCTACGCCAGCATCAACTTCATCACGGCGCACGATGGCTTCACGATGTGCGACCTCGTGAGCTACAACGAGAAGCATAACGAGGCAAACGGCGAAGACAACAAGGACGGCGCGAACGATAACGACAGCTGGAACATGGGCGCCGAAGGGCCGACAGACGACGAAGAGATCAATCTGCTGCGAGAGCGGCAGATTCGCAACATGCTGGCCACGCTGCTCTTTTCGCAGGGCGTGCCGATGCTGACCGGAGGCGATGAGTTTGCACGGTCGCAGCGAGGCAACAACAACGCCTTCTGCCAGGACAATGAACTGACGTGGTTCGACTGGCAGTTGGACGCACCGCGAAAGCGGCTGATGGAGTACACGTCGAAGCTGATCAACCTCCGCAAGGCGCATCCAAATCTGCATCGTAGGAAGTTCTTTCAAGATCGTCAGGTCCATGGGTCAGTGGAGCGCGACATCGCCTGGTACAACCCGGATGGCAACGAGATTCCTGAGAACTGCTGGGGTCAAAGCTATGCCAAGACCATGGGCCTGATGCTGAACGGCAAGACGCTGCAGACATCCAACGACGATGGCACGCCGACGGTGGATGACAGCTTCCTGATTCTGGTGAATGCGGCGTCTGAAGGAGTCGATTTTACCCTTCCGGCGCAACCGAATGGAGAGCCGTGGCGGATTGTGATCGATACGCAAAGTCGGGATCTTCCCTTCGCGCAGTCTGAGGCGGTCGAGAAGGTCATCATCGCGGGAAGGTCGTTCGTCCTGCTCAGCGATGCTGTGGAGGTCCTTGTCTGACCTCGCGGCATCGCTGCGGGCGTATCGGCGGGGAGACGCGCCGGCGATGTATCGGCTGGACCGGATCTGCTTCGATGAGGCGTTCCGGTTCAGCCAGCGGGCGATGCAGTCTTTCGCGGAGGGCTCACGCTCGCTGTGTGTGGTCGCCGATACGTCGGGCGGAGAGCTCGCCGGGTTTGCGATTGCAGAGCACGATAACGGTGGCTTATACCTGCTGACGCTCGATGTCGCCCCGGCATGGCGTCGGCAGGGGCTGGCGGCGAAGATGCTGGAGTGGCTTGAGGCGCATGCGGTTTCAGCGCGTTGGATGACGCTGCATGTATTTGCCGGAAATGACGCGGCGATCGCTTTTTATCAGAGTGCGGGGTTCGCGCAAGCGGGCCGGGAGCCCAACTTTTATGGGCAGGGGATGGATGCTCTGATCTATCAGCGGCAGGTGCGATCAAGAGGCTGACTGAGTCAGGTCGGCGTGGCTTGTTTCATGGATGATCGCGAGCCCGACGAGCGTGAGTACGGCCGAACCAGAGAGATAGTACCCGACGAACTGCAGGCCGTGGGTGCGGGCGAGCCATGTGGCGACATAGGGTGCGAGGGAAGCGCCCAGGATGCCGGCGATCGAAAACGCGAGCGAGCTGCCGGTGTAGCGGACGGCTGTGGGGAAGAGCTCGGAGATGATGGTGCCGACGGGGGCGTACGTAACGCCCATTAAAGCGAGGCCAAGCGCCATCATGGCGACAGCCCCGGTGGTCCCGGCAGTGAAGATCGGGGCGAGCACCAGGCCAAAGAGAGCGATAGCGACCGTGACGGCAAGCATGACGCGGCGGCGTCCGCGTTCCGCCACGAGGGCGGACAGGGGAACGGTCGCGGCGAAAAAAAGAATGCAGAGAAGCTGCATCTGGAGGAACTTGGAACGCGAAAAGCCGAGCGCCGTCGTGCCCCAGGATAGGGCGAAGACGGTCATGAGATAGAAGAGCACGAAGGTGGCGAGACAAACGAGGATGCCGCCCACGAGGGCGCGGGGATGGTGACGGAGGACAGTGAGGACCGGAAATCGAACGTGCTGGCGACGATCGGCCGCGGCCTGGAAGACGGGCGTTTCAGTAATGGAGAGCCGAATGTAGAGGCCCAGGACGACAAGCAGGGCGCTCGAAAGAAAAGGAAGACGCCAGCCGAACTGGAAGAACTGCGCGTTCGTCAGAAGACGCGAGAGCACAAGGAAGACTCCGCCCGAGAGGAAGAACCCGATGGGCGCTCCGAGCTGCGGGAACATGCCGTACCAGGCGCGTTTGCCGGGTGGAGCATTCTCGATGGCCAGCAGGATGGCTCCGCCCCACTCTCCGCCCAGGCCCAGACCCTGACCAAAGCGGCAGAGGGCCAGCAGCAGCGGCGCGGCGATGCCGATGGTGGCATAGGTGGGCAGGCAGCCGATGATGACGGTGGACAGGCCCATCGTGGAAAGCGCGAGGACAAGCGTGGTTTTGCGGCCGATCCGGTCGCCGAAGTGGCCGAAGAGCGCGGAGCCGATGGGGCGGGCAATGAAGGCGATGGCAAAGGTCGCCAGCGAGGCGAGCGTGGCCGAGGCGGGGTCAGATTTGGGAAAAAAGAGGGCAGGGAAGACGAGCACCGCAGCGGTGGCGTAGATGTAGAAGTCGAAGAACTCGATCGTTGTGCCGATGAGCGAGGCGAAGAGAACCTGGCGGGGAGAGTTGAGGGGAGTGGCGGTGCCTGGCGCGAGGGTGCTCATGGATAAAGCGGATTATACCGAGGTGGCCATCGTGCGACGGCGCCGCGGTCCGCAGTTTTAGCGCGTGGGACGGGAGGTGGCGTCGGGGGCGGTCAAGGGCTCTGACGATGGTGAGCAGCTGGATGTGGTGTGGAAGAGCCGAAGGTCTCGATGCGGTCGCCCGCGACCTTGAGCAGACCGCCCGGGCAGTAGGTTGATGCGACCGGCGCGTGTGGGGGATCGTTGCAGCCTAGCGCTTGCCGAAGACGTCACCCATCCGGCGAATCTGGGCGCCAACGCCGCGGAGCTTTTCTTCCAGGCGTTCGTAGCCGCGATCCATGTGGTACACGCGGTCGAGGATGGTTTCGCCATCCGCCACAAGCGCAGACAGAACGAGGGCGGCGGAGGCGCGAAGGTCCGAGCACATGACGGCGGCGGACTGCAGCGGCGTCTTGCCGCGGACGGTCGCGGTGCGGCCCTGCACCGTGATGTTCGCGCCCATGCGGTTAAGCTCCTGCACATGCATGAAGCGGTTCTCAAAGATGTTTTCGGTTACGGTCGTGGTGCCTTCGGCCTGGGTGGCCAGTGCCATGAACTGGGCCTGCATGTCAGTGGGGAAGCCGGGATACTCTTCGGTCGAGATATTGGTCGCCTTCAAGTTGACGGCCCCGCTGGAACGGACCCGCACGTTATCTTTACCGATATCCAGTTTCACACCGCATGCCTCCAGCTTGGCGATGACCGCCCCGAGGTGCGTCGGATCACAGCAATCGACATTAAGGTCTCCGCCGGTGATGGCCCCGGCGATGAGGAAGGTACCGGCCTCGATGCGATCGGGGTTGATGCGATGGCGCGCGCCGTGCAGGCGGGCCACACCCTGGACGCGGATAGTCGAGGTGCCGGCTCCCTCGATACGGGCGCCCATCGCCGTGAGCAATTCGGCGAGGTCGGTGACCTCCGGCTCGCGCGCGCAATTTTCGAACAGGGTCTCGCCTTCGGCCAGGGTGGCCGCCATCAGCAGGTCTTCCGTGCCGGTAACGGTGATCTTATCGAAGACGATATGCGCGCCCTTCAGGCGCTCTGTGCGGGCTTCCAGGTACCCGTGCTCCTGGGTGATGGTCGCCCCCATGGCTTCCAGGCCGCGGATGTGCAGGTCAATGGGACGGCCGCCGATGGCGCAGCCTCCCGGCATGGCGACCCGCGCGATCCCCGTGCGGGCGATCAACGGACCAAGCACCAGCGAACTGGCGCGCATGGTCTTCACGATCTCGTACTTGGCGACGGGATCCGATAGAACAGCACACCGAATATGCGTGCGGTGCTGCGCCCGGCCGTAGCCGAGTTCCACCTCCGCGCCCATGCTGGCAAGCAGCTTGCGTTCAGTTTCGATGTCCTGGACCTGAGGGATGTTCTCGAGGATGACCTCTTCCTCGGTAAGGATGGCGGCGGCCATACAGGGGAGCGCGGAGTTCTTGGCTCCAGAGACCTTGATCGTGCCGAGAAGGGGATTGCCGCCGCGTACAACAAACTTATCCATCCGCTCAGTTTACTGAAGAGAGGGGACCGACGCGGGTGATGAGTTGGGTGCGGCGCGCACAGGCGGTGGAAAAGCCTCCGCCTTCAGGGCAGAGGCTCCTTCGGGCTTAGAGGCCGGGTGCGGGTGTGGTTTGCTGGCCTTGATGGCCTTCACCGCCGTGGCGATGCCGCATCGCCTTCATCTGCTGCATCTGCTCCGGCGTCAAGATGCTGCTGAGCTGCTGCATGGTCCCCTCATGGATGGTCTTCATCTGGTGGTGCATGTCCTTCCGCGAGAGGCTGGTGCTGGCACGCAGGTCGGCGAGCTTCTGGTCGCGATCGGCCAGGATCGGTTGCAGCCTGGCGGATTGATCCGGAGTCAAATTGAGCTGTTTGGTGAGATGCGCGGTCTCGCGGGCAGGATCCGGCGCATGGCGACGAACGATGGGCGCGGCATCGGCTGGTGCGGTCTGCTGTTGGGCGACCGCGGCGGAGCCTACGAGGGTGAGAGCAAGCAAAGCGGAAAGAAGTGTGCGGTTCATCGACGTTTCCTCAGGGAGCCTCAGCGCAGCCACGGTACCTTGTGACCGCCGGGTTCTGTTTCCAGCAAACACGCATCCGGCGCGAAATGTTGTGCGGGTCTCCGGGTTGGGGAGTGCTGCCGCTACATAGGAGCCAAATTCAGGTCAATGCGCTGGGGGTGGTCCGGATGATGGGAAGCTACAGGGGCGTGGCCGCGATAGTACTCGCCCTAGCACCCCACCTGGCGGCCGGCAGCGGCTCAGGAAGGCGCGAGGACCGCAGGGTTGCGCCTGATGGCGTGACGGTGGGCTGGCTTGTTACCTACGGCAATCCCGACCCGGGCCGGGACTGGGAGCGCATCGCAGGCACCCTGGTGATCGCCCGTCGTGGGCAGGTGGTACGCCGGATCGAGGGGGCGTCAACCATCCGGCAGTGGACGTTCCGGCATGGAGGCAGCCAGGTGGTCGTGGAGACGGGCGCCTTGCATGGCCCGACGCAGTGCATCCTGACGTCGGTTCGTACCGGGCGGACGCTTGCAGAGACAAGCGGAGCCTGCGATGCAGAAGACGAGGCAGCGCCGGCGTGGGTGAAGGCCCTTGCCCGGATCGGGCCGGGCAAGGGCGGGCCTGGTGGTGCGCGCTAGAGCTCGAGGCGGGAATCGTCGACTGCAAGCCGCACATTGCCGTCCGATTTGGTCAGGCGGCGCACAGCCTCCATCTTATCGACCTTGGCCTTGAGCATCACGACGGCGATCGGGATCGACTTGCCGGACGACTTGATGGTGCGGATGGCCGTGTCGCGGTCGACGTCGCAAAGGGTCATCAGTACCCGGATGCCACGCTCGACAAGCTTGGCATTCTTCATGTGGACGTTGACCATCAGGTTGTCGTAGACATAGCCCAGACGGGTCATCGCTCCGGTCGTAATCATATTCAGGATCATCTTCTGTGCGGTCGCCGACTTCATTCGCGTCGATCCGGAGACGACCTCCGGCCCGACCTCAGCGACGATGGTGATGTCGGCTACATCGGCGATCGGTGTGCCCAGGTTGCAGGTGACGGCTGCGGTCTTGGCCCCGCGCGCACGCGCATACTCCACCGCGCCCACTACATACGGTGTGCTGCCGCTGGCGGAGATGCCGATCACGATGTCCTTGCGAGTCGGGCGACGGCGGGCAATGTCGCGCTGTCCGATTTCGGGCGAATCCTCATTGACGTCGGAGGCGGAGGCGAGGGCTTTCGGGCCACCGGCCATGATGTATTGAATCTGCGACGGAGCCGTCGAGTACGCCGGTGGGCACTCCGATGAATCGAGCGAGGCGATGCGCCCGCTGGAACCGGCGCCGACGTAGATAAGGCGGCCTCCGTCGCGCAGCGACCGAGCCACCGTGTCGATCGCAATCGCAATCTCGGGAAGTGCCTTGCGGACCGCCGCCGCTACCTTCGCATCCTCGTGATTGATGATGCGTGCGATCTCCAGGGCGGACTTGGTGTCGAACCCCTCGGACGCCGAATTACTCGTCTCGGTCGTCTTGGTAGAATTTTCCTTCACCGCTCGCGCACCAAACTTCTCCAGAGGCTGCTGCTGTTCGATCATGGTCATCGTTGCCATTTGTTATCTCACCGATCTTGAAGACGATTCTAGCCCAACATGATTAGGATGCAGAAGAAAGGTTGAAGGACAGCGCTTTGCTCTGCGACATGCTTACTCAAACGTGTTATCGACAGTATGTGAACGATCCTGAGGGCATCATGGACGTCGGCGCGCTACCAGGCGGGGCAGCGCCGCCCCCCGAGGCCCCACGAAGGCGGCGGCAACATCGCCTGGCCTCCCGGGCCCTCCTCGGCTGCCTGCTGGGAGCAGCGCCGGCGGCGATGCTTGCTCAGCAGGACGCTCAATCTGCCAACGACAATGTTCTCCAGCAGACATTGGCTTCTGCTGCGACCGCTCACCATGGCAAGGTGGCCCTGTTTGCTCGGCAACTGAATACGGGAAAGATTGTGGCACTCGACCCCGACACACCTGTGCAGACCGCCTCTGTCATTAAGCTGACAATACTTTATGAGGCAATGGAGCGGGTTCGGGCCGGGAAGGCGCGGTGGGACGAACCCATCATGCTTGCACCGGGAGATGCTGTGGCGGGCTCCGGAATCCTCACGTTCCTCGATGCACCACTGAAGATTACCCTCAAGGACGCGTTGACTCTGATGATAATCGTCAGCGACAACACGGCGACGAACCTGATGATCGACCGGTTCGGGGTGGATGCGGTCAATGCCCGGATCGCGCAGATGGGGTTGAAGGAGACCCATCTTTATAAGCGCATCGGCAAGCCCGCCACTGGGCCGATGCCGGCCGATCAGCCGAGATTCGGCCTGGGAAAGACGACCGCCAGGGAGATGGCCACGGTGATCGAGCGCATTGGACGATGCCAGCTTGCGCCGGTTGGAGAGGCGGCTTTGCCGGGGGATGAGGCGGTCTGCGCGGTGGCGATGAAGATGCTGCGGAACCAGTTCTATCGGGAGACGATTCCGCGCTACCTGGAGAAACTGGACTCGTCAGAAAACGGTTCGGGCATTGCGAGCAAAACAGGCAGCCTGAACGCGGTACGGGCTGACGTTGCGATTGTAGCCGGCAAGTCCGGCCCCATCGTGCTTTCGATCTTTACCTACGACAACGCAGATCACGGCTGGACGGTGGATAATGAGGGGGAGATGACGATCGCCCGGCTTGCCAGGCTGATTGTGGAGGCATGGTCGCCGGCCGGAATCGATGGGAAGACGCTGGTGCCGGGGCTCGGTCTTCAGAGCGGCGTAGTCGAAACCGGCGCACGAGCGTCTCAGTAAGCGGATTGTTGCGGCAGAGGGTGGAAGCGGGAGAGTGGCCAGGTTGATCCAGCAGGAGCACAGAGACGAAGACCGCACAGCGTCCACGGCCGTGGGGGAGAGCGCAGTGGCAGGGGAGTCACGCCCGGGCCAGGTGCCTCCGCGCGGCGGCGGAACGGTGCATTCCTGGCTGCGCGATCTCACCATCTCTGTGATCGTGTCGGCCTTCATCATCGTGTTTCTCTACCAGCCTGTGCGGGTGGAAGGCACAAGCATGTTGCCTGTGCTGGAGGATCAGGATCGCCTGTTCATCAATAAAATCGCCTACAGGGTCGGTGAGATCCACCAGGGCGATGTGGTGGTGTTTCTTTACCCGCATGACCATAGCAAAAGCTACATCAAGCGCGTGATCGCACTGCCCGGGGATGCGGTGCGGATCGACCGGGGGCGCGTCTTCGTCAACGGCAAGCGCCTCAGCGAGCGCTATGTGCCTGCGATGTACACCGACGACCGTTCCCAGCCGGAGATGACGGTGCCCGACCATCAGTATTTCGTGATGGGCGATCACCGGTCGATCTCGAGCGACAGCCGGGACTTCGGGCCGGTGGAACGCGAGTTGATCTATGGAAAGGCAGCGTTCGTCTATTGGCCAATGGATCAGGTCGGCGTCGTCCGGTAGGCTCTTTCAGAGCACCAGGTGTCCCATCTTCTCCCGCTTCGTCCGCAGGTAGTAGGCGTTGGCCGGGACGGTCGGTACGGCGGCGGAGAGACGTTCGACCACCTTGATCCCGGCCGCCTCGATGGCCTCGACCTTCTCCGGATTGTTGGTAATCAGACGCACCTGGGTGAGTCCCAGAGACCTCAGAATCGCCGCAGGCAGCTCGAAGTGCCGGCAGTCTGCCGCGTATCCAAGCTCCAGGTTGGCCTCGATCGTGTCGCGCCCCTGGTCCTGCAGCTCGTAGGCCTTCAGCTTTGCCATAAGGCCGATACCGCGACCTTCCTGCTGCTCATACAACAGCACGCCCGCGCCCTCCTGGGCGATGCGATCCAACGCCAGGTGAAGTTGCTGGCGGCAGTCGCAGCGCAGCGAGTGAAATACGTCGCCGGTGAGGCACTGTGAGTGGATGCGGACAACGGGCGGGGCGGCGTGCAGGTCGCCCATCACCAGGGCCACGGCCGATTCGATGCGGATGGCCGGCGCGGGGATCGCGGCGTTGCAGGGCTGCGGGTTCAGCACATCGCCTTCAAAGCCCAGAATCCGGAAATGTCCCCATTCAGTGGGGAAGTCGGCATCGGCAAGTTTCCTGACGGACTCAAACGGCATGGCTCCAGTATAGATTCGCGCCGCGCCGAGACGATTCAAGCGGGGTAGAGTAAGGGTGTGCGTGAAGATCCAAAGCTTATTCTGATCACGCTTCTCGTGGAGCTTGGCGTAGCGGCGGCAGTGTCGAGCTCGCTGGCGAGGTCGCAGGCGTTCAAGAATCTGATGCTCGCCCCCTACCGTCGCTTCACGCAGTCTCTCCGCCTGGTAGCGATGATCTGCGTGCCGCTGACGCTCGGCGTCTGGATTCGTGTCAGCGTGCCGAACTTCTTGGCGGCCGATATCTCCTACGAGGCCACCATTTTACTTGCCGTCCTGCTCGGGCCCGCCGCCGCCATGATCGGCGGCGCGTTTCTGGCGCTGCCCGCCGTGCTGCACCACGAGTACATGGCCCTGCCGGTCAACCTCGCGGTTGCCGTGCTCTTCGGCGCAGCCGGCAAGTTCGCCAGCATGGAGGAGGTCTGGTCGTTCTCACCCATGATCGACCTGAGCATGTACCGCTGGGTCACCCGGAACCTGCGCCGTCCGCACCTGGACCGACAGATCCTTTTTCTGGTCTTGATCACCCTGGTGCAGTTTTTGACAAGCCTGCTCTCGAAGCTCTATCCGCGCCGGTTCTTCGAGCTGCATTCAAGCTCCTGGCCTGTAGAGATTGCCATCTGCTTCGCCGCGCCGGTGGTCGTCGGCATTCCGCTGAAGATCTGGAATGCGATCCGCATCGAGCGCAAGCTGGAGGAGCAGGCGCGCCTCTTGCTGGAGGCGCGGCTGGACGCCCTTACCCGCCAGATCAACCCGCATTTCCTCTTCAATACGCTCAACAGCATTACCTCCCTGGTCCGGATGAAGCCCGAGCTGGCCCGCGAGATGATCGTCAAGCTGGCCAATATCCTGCGTGTTCTGCTGAAGGATCGTGAGGCCTTCGTCCCGTTTTCCGAGGAGCTTGCCTTTACCGACGACTATCTCGACATCGAGGTCGTCCGGTTTGGCGAGAAACTGCGCGTCGTCAAAGAGATCGCCGCGGAGACGCTGGATATCGTTGTGCCCAGCATGCTGCTGCAGCCTCTCATCGAGAACAGCATCAAGCATGGCCTGGAACCCCGCATCGGCGGAGGCACAGTAACGCTGCGCAGCCGCTTGCAGGGAAGGCGCTTGATCCTGGAGGTAGAGGACGACGGTGTCGGAATTGCGCCGGAGCATGAGAGCCGCTCGCCGGTCAGCGGCTTGGTGCGGCCCGGCACCGGCATCGGCATGAGAAACGTGCGCGAGCGCATGGGTGTGCTCTACGGCGAGGAGGCCCAGGTGGAGATGGTCAGCCGTCCTGGCCGCGGAACCATGGTGCGGCTCGTGATGCCTGTGCTGGAGGCTGGCGCAGCCTTCTCAAGCGGCGCGCGCGCCGGCTGAGGGGCGCAACGCGGCGCGGAGTGGCTCATCGCGGCGTGCGCATCCCTCGATCGTCTCTTTTTTGTTACCACGTCTGTGGTACAACCACGCCCGTCTTTTGCCGCGTTGCTCCGTGATGGATTCAGCCGCCGGGACGATAAGGACAGAACAAGACCTGCTTCACCCACACTGCAGCCCTGCACACCCTGGAGGCACCAATGATGTTGATGTCCGTCAAACGAAGCAAGTCCCGCATCATCCTTTCCCTCGCGTCCTGTGCCGCCCTCTTCTCTGGCCTCATGCCTGGTGCCTCTGCCCAGACCATTGCTGGTAACCCGGTCAGCCAGGCAAGCGCAACCTCTGGCTGGCGTGGTCCGTGGTCCAGCACCAGCAGCTACGCCGTCAATGACCTCGTCAGCTACAACGGCGGCCTTTACGTCAACGTTGCGGCGACGGCCCCCGC
Source organism: uncultured Acidobacteriaceae bacterium (assembly GCA_964252505.1). Classification (GTDB taxonomy): domain Bacteria; phylum Acidobacteriota; class Terriglobia; order Terriglobales; family Acidobacteriaceae; genus Edaphobacter. The sequence goes on along the minus strand of CAXUNW010000014.1, from coordinate 13,167 downwards.
CACCACCACAACCAATGTGGCCAGCGGTCCGGTCAACCTCTTCGATAAGAACTCCATCACCGACAGCTACGTGGTGTATTGGCAGAACGGTAACCTGACCAACATTGGCGGCTTTGCCACCAGCAACTACATCAACGTTGCCGGCGCTTCTTCCTTCGTCACCAACCTGACGATCAACATCTTCGAGCCGTACGGCATGGCCTTCTACGATGCCAACAAGAACTACGTGTCGGGCAGCACGGTCGCCGGCAACGGCTACTACGGCGCAGGCACCGTGTACCCGGTCCCGGCGGGTGCGTCCTACGTCCGCTTCTGGTGGCAGTGGTCGAACATGGGCACCACGCTCAACGCGGCTGTTGTCAACACCGGAACCAAGCTCCAGACCACCTACTCTGCCTTCGGCAGCAACGGCGGAACGCCGGTCACCACCACCACACCGTCGGCTGCGCCTTCGGATGCGACCCACTGGTCGAGCCTTGGCGCCGCCACCGGCGGAGCCTGGGCGGGCAAGAAGATGTTTGTCCTCGCCGACAGCATCGTGTGGGCCAACACCGGTGTCGCCTCGCAGATCGCCTCCGCGGTCGGAGCCACGCTGTCCAGCAAAGGCGACACCGTCCCCGGTGTGGATGCCGTCCCGGGACGCACCTTCGATGGCTTCCAGAACGGGTACATCCCCATCACCGCAGCCACCATCGCCGATGTCGATCTGATGTTGATTGCGCTCGGCACCAACCAGGATTCACAGCTTGGCATCGGCTCGGTTACCGACACGCCTAACATGAACGGCACCATGTCGGCCCAGCTTCGCGCCATGCTGGAGACCATCATGAGCTGGAAGCCCGGCATGCGGATCGTGGTCGTCGGACCCTACGCGACCAACCGCTACAACGTGCAGGCCGGCGTCGATGGGCTGCAAGGCTCGCAGGATAGCGGCAGAACGATCGCCAACGCGGGCAGTCTCGCGGTGCTCAACAAGATCAACGTGGGCATGAAGGCGGTCTGCAGCTACTACGGCATCCCTTACATCGATATGTACGACGAGTCTGGAGTCAACTTCACCACCTCGCCGCTCTGGCTGACCGATGGTCTGCACCCCAACCCAACCGGCTACAACACCTTCTACGTTCCTTACATCGCGGCGCAGCTTCCTCGCTTCGCCTACTAGACCGCTCCGCCGCAACGAGCAAAACGGGCGCGAAGATCCTCCGGGATCATCGCGCCCGCTCTGCGTTTGCTTGGGTGCCGCGCTTGCCGGCCGAGTTCGTTCCACGCCAGGTGCCGAACAAAGGCCGTGCTACCGCACTGCCGAGTTGAGCCGCTTCTTTTGATCCTTCACACCCCTGCAACATCTCGTAAACAATCGCCTGTACGATGAAGTTTGGGTTTACAGAAGCGAGGTGGGATGAACGAAGGTCGTTGGGTCCTGTTGATTGCGAGCGAGGTCGGCCGGACCGACTCCGTCTCCGACCGTGCCATGGAGCGTCTGGTCAGCGCCATCGGAGACGAAGGCTACGAGGTTGTACGCACCTCCACCCCGGAAGATGGATTGTCGCTTGTCACCTCAGACCCTTCCTATTCCACCATTCTGCTCGACTGGGATCTGGAAGGAGAGTCGCAGTTTGATGAGCGCGCCGCGCTGCAGATTCTGCGTGCTGTGCGCCGCCGCAACAAGAAGATTCCCATCTTCCTCATCGCCGACCGCACCCTCGTCTCCGAGCTGCCGCTCGAGGTCGTCAAACAGGTCCACGAGTACATCCACCTCTTCGGGGATACACCGGCCTTTATCGCGAACCGTGTCGACTTCGCCGTCGAGCGCTACCACGAGCAGCTGCTGCCGCCCTACTTCCGCGAGCTGAAGAAATATACCGACCAGGGTGCCTATAGCTGGGACGCGCCCGGCCATATGGGAGGCGTTGCCTACCTCAAGCATCCGGTTGGCCAGGAGTTCCACTCCTTCTTCGGCGAAAATCTGCTACGCTCCGATCTCGGCATCTCGACCGCGCCCCTCGGCTCCTGGCTCGACCACATCGGGCCACCCGGCGACGCGGAGCGCAACGCCGCCCGCATCTTCGGGGCCGATTGGACCTTCTTCGTGCTCAGCGGGTCGTCCACTTCCAACCAGATCGTGGGCCATGGCGTCATCGCGCAGGACGACATCGTCCTTGCCGACGCCAACTGCCACAAATCCATCTGTCACTCACTTACCGTTACCGGAGCCCGCCCTGTCTACTTCAAGCCCACGCGGAACGGCTACGGCATGATCGGCCTCGTGCCCTTCAAGCGCTTCAGCCCGGAGAACGTCGCCGCGCTGATCGCCAAAAGCCCGTTTTCCGCCGGAGCACGCTCTCAGGCGCCCACCTGCGCGGTCGTCACCAACTCGACCTACGATGGGCTCTGCTACGACGTCGATCGCGTTACCGCGCAGCTTGCGAAGACCGTCCCGCGTATCCATTTTGACGAGGCCTGGTACGCCTACGCGAAATTTCACCATATCTACAAGGGCCGCTATGCCATGGGCGTGCCGGACGATATGCCGGATCGTCCCGCCATCTTCTCGACCCAGTCCACGCACAAGATGCTCGCTGCGTTTTCCATGGGATCGATGGTCCACATCAAGCTCAGCCCACGTGCTCCGCTCGACTTCGACCAGTTCAACGAAGCCTTCATGATGCATGGAACCACCTCGCCGTTCTATCCGCTGATCGCATCGCTTGACGTGGCAGCCGCCATGATGGACGAGCCGGCCGGCCCGACGCTGATGTCAGAAACCCTGCAAGATGCCATCAGCTTCCGCAAGGCGATGTCGTCGATCGCCCACCGCCTGCGCGCCGCCGAACAGGGCTGGTTCTTCCGGCTCTATCAGCCGGAACATGTCTTCGATCCGATGGACGGCGAGACCTACCTGCTTGAAGAGGCCGCTGACGGTCTGCTCACCAATCAATCCTCCTGCTGGACCCTCAAGGCGGGCCAGGACTGGCACGGCTACCAGGACGATGACATCGCCGGCGACTATTGCATGCTTGATCCCGCCAAGGTGACCATTCTCACCCCCGGCGTCAACGCGCAGGGAGTCATCAGCGATTGGGGCATCCCGGCCGCCATCCTTACGGAGTTTCTCGACGGCCGCCGTGTCGAGATCGCGCGAACGGGCGATTACACCGTGCTGGTGCTTTTTTCGGTCGGAACCTCAAAAGGCAAATGGGGTGCGCTGCTGGAGAACCTCTTTGAGTTCAAGCGCCTCTACGACTCTGAAGCTCCGCTTGAAGAAGCCTTGCCGGAACTCGTCTCGAAGTATCCAACCCGCTACCGCAACGTGACTCTCAAGGAGCTTTCGGACGAGATGCACGCGGCTATGGTCGAGCTGAACCTGGCTGGGCTTGTCAACGAAGCCTGCGACGAGGACTTCGACCCGATCCTGACACCGGCGCAGACCTACCAGAAGCTCGTGCGGGGTGAGACGGAAAAGCTGCGCTTCGCCGACATGGCCGCTCGCATCGCGGCCGTCATGCTTGTCCCCTACCCGCCCGGCATCCCCATGTCGATGCCCGGGGAGCGTCTCGGCTCAAGCGAAAGCCCGGTCATCAAGCTCATTCTCGCAATGGAAGCCTTCGGTAAGCGCTTCCCCGGCTTCGAACGCGAGGTTCACGGCATTGAGGTCGATGCCCAGGGCGACTACTGGATGCGTGCTGTTGTCGAAGCCCCAGGCCCGGTCGGCAAGAAGCGCCGCAACGGTAAGAACGGCGGTCCACCCAGCTCCGCCCCGCCCGTCAACAAGCGTCCCAAAGGAACCCCCGTGCGCCGCTCCACGGAGTAGCGTTTTCGTCCGGCAACCATGTTTGGTCCGGCGTTCGAGGTCCAGACCTAAGTCGTTCGCTTTGAAGATTTTGGTACCTTTTACCCATACCTGGGTGCAGGGGTCGGTTGCGGCTAGATCCATCCCGCATCGAGAATGTGGCTCTGCTTGGTGATCCCTTCGCTGTCATCCGCCGCGAGGAAAAGCACCAGCCGCGCCACCTCATCCGGGTGCAGATGCCGCTTCAGACACTGCCGCCCAAGGATCTCCTCCTCCCACGCCGGCGACATCCAGAGCCGCCGCTGCCGCTCCGTCAGGATAGCCCCCGGCAGCACGCAGTTCACCCGAATCCCCGACGTCCCCAGCTCCTGCGCCAGCGACTTGGTCAGCCCAACAATCCCCGCCTTCGCCGTCGTATAGACCGACAGGTTCGCCGCCGGGATCATCCACGCGATCGAGCTCATATTGATGATCGACCCACTGCCGGCAGCTTTCATCCCCGGCGCCACCGCCTGTGCCGCAAAGAACTGATGCCGCAGATTGACCGCGATGCGCTCGTCCCAATACTCCGGCGTCACGTCCGCAAACTGGTGCCGGTCGTCACTCGCCGCATTATTCACCAGCACTTGCGGCGCGCCCAGCTCCTCGGTCACCACCGCGACCGCCCCACGTAAAGCCACGATATTGGTCAAATCGCATCGCAGAAACACCGGCGCAAACGGGCATCGCCCGGCAAGGGACGCTACCAGCGCGGCCGACGCCTTCTCCGCAACATCCAGGAACGCCACCTTCGCGCCCTGGAGTGCGAACTGCTCCACAAGCGAAGCGCCGATGCCCGACCCACCGCCAGTCACCAGCACTACCCGCTCCTGCAGACTCGGGTAGATCGCGTATCCCGCCATCGCTACTCCATCTCATCCACAACCCGCTGCGTCTGCACACCAAGCCCCTCAACCCCCAGCCGTATCACGTTGCCCGGCCGCAGATACACCGGTGGCTTCTGCCCCAGGCCCACCCCTGGCGGCGTCCCGGTCGAGATCACATCGCCCGGCTGCAGGCTCATAAACCTGCTCAGGTAACTCACCAGATGCGCAACCCCAAACACCATCGTGCTGGTCGAACCGCGCTGATACTCGCGACCATCGACGCTTAGCCAGAGCGTCAATGCCTGCGGATCGGGCACCTCATCCGCCGTCACCAGCCATGGCCCGATTGGGCCAAACGTGTCTGCGCTCTTGCCCTTCACCCATTGCCCTGTTCCTTCCAGCTGAAACGCACGCTCCGAAAGGTCGTTCACGACGCAATAGCCAGCCACATGCGACAGCGCATCCGCCTCACTGACATACTTCGCTGCCTTCCCGATCACAACGCCAAGCTCAACCTCCCAGTCCGTCTTCTGAGAGCCGCGAGGAATGACGACATCATCGTTCGCACCTGTAATAGCGGAGGTTGCTTTCATGAACACCACTGGCTCCACCGGAACCGCCGCGCCCGACTCCGCCGCATGATCCGCATAGTTCAGCCCGATGCAGATGAACTTTTTTTTTAATGATACTGAGTGTACGGAGATATTCTCGTCTTTAATCGGCGGCAGCGTCATCG
>CAXUNW010000014.1:0-7762 GCA_964252505.1 uncultured Acidobacteriaceae bacterium | reverse complement strand
CCGTAGCGAAGCGCGCCTTCCAGCGCCGGCAGCGTCATCGGGTCGAGCCCCTTCAGTTGCGCCAGCCTCTCATCCGCCAGCACCGCGCCCGTCACATCGTCGATTCGGCCGGAGAGATCACGGACTGAGCCATCCGCCGCCACTATACCCGGCCTCTCCTGCCCCGCCGCACCAACCCGAACCAGCTTCATACATTCTCCAAAAACAGTTTAGATACTCCATCCGCCGTCGACCACAATCGCCTGCCCGGTCATGAACGAAGAGTCGTCGCATGCCAGGAACAGCGCTGCGCCGGCAATCTCTTCCGGTCTTCCCAGCCGGCCCATCGCCTGCCTCGCCATAAAGGCCTTCCGTACCGCCTCAATCTCGCCCAGCGAAGCCATTCGCTCATCCAGAGAAGGCGTCTCTACGGTCCCGGGACAAAGCGCGTTTACCCGAATTCCCTTAGCCACCAGGTCCGCCGCCAGCGCCTTGGTCAGCCCGATCACGGCGGCCTTTGTCGTCCCGTATGCCACCCGGTTCGGAGCCCCCTTCACGCTTGAAGCGACCGACGCCATGTTCACTACGCTTCCATGCCCCGCGGCAATCATCCCCGGCAGAAAGGCTCGGCACATCCGGTACATCGAGTGAACGTTCAGATCGAAGGAGAACTCCCACTCCTGCTCCGAACACGCAAAAATATCGCCCTGATGCACAAACCCGGCGCAGTTGAACAGCACATCCACGGTCCCGATCTCCGTCGCCGCAGCACGCACGGAATCCACATCCCGCACATCGAGCAGCAACGTTCGAACCCCCGGCGCCTCCGCGGCCAGCGCTGCGAGCCCAGCTTGGTTGATATCCGTCGCCCAGACTGCCGCCCCTTCAGACGCGAACCGCAGCGCCGAAGCCCGGCCGATCCCTTGCGCCGCGGCCGTTACCAGCGTGGTTCTTCCCTCAAGCTTTCCCATTCTTCCTGTCTCGTCACTAGTTCCGTGGTGGCCCGGGCAGGAGTCCAACCTGCGACCTTCGCGTTAGGAGTGCGCTGCTCTATGCAACTGAGCTACCGGGCCACATCAGCCTAGTGTACCCCGCCCCGGTGGTAAGCTTAACCCTGGAAAAGCCTATGCCAGAGATCATGCGCCGCCGTTCCGTCACCTGCGATATCGGGGGAGTTCGCGTCGGCTCGGACGCGCCGGTCGTCGTCCAATCGATGACCAACACTGACACCGCCGACATCGAATCCACCGTCCAGCAGGTCGCCGCGCTCGCCCGCGCCGGCTCCGAGATGGTCCGCATCACCGTCAATAATGCCGCCGCCGCCAAGGCCGTACCCTACATCGTTGACGGCATCGCCGCCAAGGGCTGGACCACGCCCATCATTGGCGACTTCCACTACAACGGCCACCAGCTTCTGCGTGACTACCCAGCCTGCGCCCGGGCCCTCGCCAAGTACCGCATCAATCCCGGCAACTGCTCCATCGGCCGCAAGGATGACGACAACTTCCGCACCATGGTCGAGGTCGCCGTCGAGTTCCAGAAGCCCGTTCGCATCGGCGTCAACTGGGGGTCACTCGATCAGGCCCTTCTTACCAAGATGATGGACGACAACTCAAAGCGCGCAGACCCGCTTCCAGCCCGCGACGTGATGATGGAGGCGATGGTCGTCTCCGCGGTCGACAACGCCGCCGCCGCCGAGCGCTACGGCCTGCGCCGCGACCAGATCATCCTTTCCGCCAAGGTCTCCGGCGTCCGCGACCTCGTCGACGTCTACACCGAGCTTGCCCGTCGCTGCGACCACGCCCTGCACCTCGGCCTCACCGAGGCAGGCATGGGCATGAAGGGGGTCGTCGCCTCCACCGCCGGCCTCGCGCCCTTGCTGCTTGCCGGCATCGGCGACACCATCCGCGTCTCGCTCACTCCGACGCCCGGTGGCGACCGCTCCGAAGAGGTTCGCTGCGGCCAGCAGATCCTTCAGTCCCTCGGCATCCGCAGCTTCATGCCCCAGGTCACCAGCTGCCCCGGCTGCGGACGCACCACTTCCACCTACTTCCAGAAGCTCGCCGAAGACATCCAGGCCTACCTCGTCGAATCCATGCCCGAATGGAAGAAGCAGTATCCCGGCGTGGAAGAGCTTAAGCTCGCCGTTATGGGCTGCATCGTCAACGGACCCGGCGAGAGCAAACACGCCAACATCGGCATCTCTCTCCCCGGCACCTTTGAGGACCCCAAAGCTCCCGTCTACGTCGATGGCAAGCTCTTCACCACCCTCAAAGGCGACCACATCGTGGAGGAGTTCCAGGTCATCCTCAACCACTACGTCCAGCGCCGCTACGGCTCAGCAGCGCGCACCATCCCCTCGCAGCAGCCTGCCCAGGTGGAGCCGCCGGTCTTTGCCGTTTTGCCCTAGAACCCGGTGATGTTGAACCCGCAGTCCACAAACGTAATCTCGCCCGTGATCCCGCTGGCCAGCTCCGACGCCAGAAACAAGGCCGCCCCACCAACCTCGATTTGCTCCACGTTCCGCTTCAACGGAGCCCGCTCCAAGGCCTTGTCGAGCATCGTCTGCAGATCCCCGATACCCCGCGCAGCCAGTGTCTTGATCGGCCCGGCTGAGATCCCATTCACCCGGATTCCCCGCGGCCCAAGCGAAGCCGCCAGATACCGCACCGTCGATTCGAGCGCCGCCTTCGCCACACCCATCACGTTGTAGTTCGGAAACACCTTGTCCGCGCCGTAGTAGGTGAGGGTGAGAATAGACCCGCCCGCCACCATCATCGGGGCCGCCCCCCGCGCCACCGCGATCAGCGTATACACGCTCACATCGTGCGCGATCCGAAAGTCCTCCCGCGTCGTCAGCAGAAAATCGTTGTGGATCGCGGCCGCCGGCGCAAACGCCACCGCGTGGACCACCGAGTGGATCGTTCCGTATGCCTCCTTGATCGCCGCGAACGTCTGGTCCACCTCGGCGTCCACGGAAAGATCGCATTGGAACGCGCGCGCCGTCTCCTGCTGCCCAAGCTCCACAATCAGGCTCTCTGCCTCCCGCTTCAGGCGCTCCGTCTGGTAGCACAGCACCAACGTCGCGCCCGCCTCAGCAAATCGCTGGGCGATCCCGTACGCGATGCTCCGCTTGTTGGCCAGTCCGAAGATCACCGCCACTTTGCCCGTCATGTCAATCATGTGTCTGAAAGCTCCTGGTTGCTCCGTCGGGTTAGGATAGCAGTTCAGCCCCGCCACGCCCCTGGGTCAGGAATGTACAAGCCAATCGAACTGGGCGTCAGTCAGCGGCACCACGGACAGGCGAAACTGGCGAAATAGAGGTGAATCCGCAAACAGCGGCGACTCCCGCATCTCCGCCAACGGCTTCTCCCGCTTCAGCCGCTGGCCCGCCCTAATTCGCACCCGGGGTATCTTCGGGTCTGCCGGGTCGGGTGTATTGGCTACGACCTGAGCCATCCCCACGGCGGCCTTACCCACGTTTGAGTGGTAGATCACCAGCTTTTCGCCCTTCTTCATCCCGCGCAGCGTCATCAACGCCTGCGGGTTCTTGATCCCGTCCCAGACCGTTTCGCCGTCACGCAGCAGGTCGTCAAACGAGTATTTATCCGGTTCCGACTTCAACAGATATGGCATCCCGATCTCCCTTCAGTCATCCTACCCGGCTCTATCCGCCCAGGTCGACGAGCTCGACGGCAGGCAGACCCCGGCCCAGAAAACGCGTGCCCAGCCGCTGGAACTTCTCCACCGAATCGGTAGCGAAGAAGCGCGTCTCTGCGTCACCCCGCCCAGCCGCCCGCGGGAAGCCGGCCGCCACCGCCTGGGCTGTAGCCTTGGCTGCATCGACCATGCGGAGCGGATACCCAATCTTCTTCAACGTCGCCTGCATGAGCGGCGCCAGCAGAGGATAGTGCGTGCAGCCAAGCAGCAGGGAACTCGCCCACGGAGCGTCCTCCCGCGCCTCCTCCAGATAAATCCGCAGCACCTCCGCGGTCACCGCCATGGTCTCCGGCGTTGCGTCCAGCCATCCCTCCTCCACCAGCGGAACCAGCAGCGGGCACGCCTTCTCGGTCGCCTGCAACCCCACTGCCTGCAGCGCCCGCGTGTAGGCGCCGGACTGCACCGTGGCGGCGGTTGCCAGCACCAGCACATGGCTTCCCGGCAACGCCGCCGCAGCCTCCGCTCCTGGAGCGATCACGCCGGTCACCGGAATCGGCAGCACCGTACGCAGCTCATCAAGCGCCAGCGCTGTCGCCGTATTGCATGCCACCACCAGATGCTCCGCCCCCTGCTCCTGCAAAAAGCGCCCGCTCGACACGGCATAGCGCGCTATGGTCTCCCGCGACTTGGACCCGTATGGAAGCCGCGCCGTGTCCCCCAGGTACAGGTACCGCGCACCGGAGATCAGCGGCAGCAGCGCACTCAGCACCGTCAACCCGCCAAACCCGGAGTCGAACACACCGATCACCGGACCCCGCACGTCAGAAGGCAAAGGGCACCGCCCGCACTACCTGCTCTCCGCCAGCGGCACCATCGGCCGGTTCGCCGTGTCGGTTGCCGGGTAGGGCCGCAGCAAACTCGCGTGGCCCGCCAGAGTCTCGCGGGAGCGGCCATCCACGAGAAACCGCACCTGCTCGATCTGCGGCAGCGCGGTGTGCAGCGTTCCGACGATCGACTGCAACGTGAGCGCCTCCACCACCACGCCCGATGGATGATGGTCCGCAAAGGCTCCATGCAGATTCACCACCGCCATCTGCCCCGCATGGCCCTGGTAGGTTGCATCCGACGCCGATCCTCCCGCGGCCGGCTGCGGCATCGTCAGCACAAAGATGTCATCGACCGCCGGCCCTGCCTGCAGCGGATGCGCCGAGTCTGGCAGCGCATACTGGGCCATCAACTGCTCGAGCAGCGCCCGCGCCCGCAACGTCGGTTCTTCCGGCAGGGCAAGCTGCCGCTGCGTCGGCGTAATGGCCGCATCCGCGTCGCTTGCGAGAGAGAGCGTCACCGTCTCCATCTCCGAAGCGACCGGGGCCACCAGGGGTGACGTATCGCCTTGCCCGGTAAGCCGTTGATGGGCCAGTTCGCATCCACGCAGCAGAAACAGCAGCATCAGCAGGATGCATCCCGCCAGGCTCCAGAAAAGAATCCGCTGGTAGCGTGGGATCATTGCGGCGCCCCGGGAGCATTCGGCGGCGTTGTGGCGGACGGTACCGTCGCCCTCGCTCGCGGCTTCGCCGGCGCGGCCACGCCCGATGGATCGTTCGCGTCGGCCGTCGGCGTCTTCACCGGGGTCTCCTGCGTCCGCCAGGCCACCAGCGCATCCACCAGTCCGTCCACTACCTTCTGCTGATATCCCTCATCCGTCACTGCCTTACCGCCTGCCGGAGCCATCTCCACCAGAACCGTCGCACACGTCAGCGAGTCGATCGGCGGAACAGAGGCTCGCAGCACCACCGGCTTCACGCTGATCGCCGTCACCGAACGCACCATGCCATCCAGCAGGCTTAAGCTTTGCGGGATATACCAGGCCTGTGCGGTCTCCCATGGCAGTGCCGCCCGCGCCTCCAGCTCCGGAGCCAGCGACGAAGCGCCCAGATACACCCCTGATCCTGAGGACGTCGCATGCAGCAGCAGGCACGCGACCGGATGGGCGTGGTTCGCCATCTCCGCCCGCTGCACCGACGTCATCCCCGTATCTCCATCCCGCGTCGCGATCACACTGAAGCCTTTCGTCACCAGCGACGCCCGCAGCCGCGCAGCAAGGGCCAGCGTCACATCCTTCTCCGCAGCACTGCCATTCAGGTGTGCACCCGGATCAGGTCCGCCATGCGCCGGGTCCAGAAGTACGAGGTTCACATTCACCGGAGCCGCCGCCACCTGCGCCGCACTTACGACCACGCAGCCAAGCGCTCCCGCCAGCGCCACGCCAAGCACACCCCATTGTGGTTTGGACTGGACACGTCTCGTCACAGGCTTCGCATCTTGCACTCCTGACTCATGGCCAAACCAATATTGTAACGGCCCGCACTCCTAGTCGAGCGCATAGATCGCCAGCCCACTCAGCAGCTTGGGATAAAAATCGGTCGACTTCTGCGGCATTACTTCATGTGCCAGCGAGATATCCCGCATCTGCCCCAACGTCACCGGCTTGATCAAAAACGCCACATCCGCCTCCCCTGCCTCGACGTACCCGACCGCCTCAACGGCCTCCCGCACATACCGGATGTTCCCAAGCCCAGTCACTGTCGCCGCGCTCAGTCCCAGCAGCCGCTCCAGGACAATCCGGTGCAGCCGCACCACATCCAGCTCCGCCTGCCGCGTCGAGATATCCCCCAGCGCCGCCTTCACCGCTTCTTCCTTCGCCACCAGCAGATGATGCCCGATCGCCCCGGTCGCCGCACCCCGCGTAACCGCCAGAAACGTCGTCCCATGCGCGTTTGCCAGATGCTCCGGATCGGGACCCACCACCGGCGACACCGTAAAGAACTCCTCCGCCTTCGTCAAAAATTGCTCAGGCGAGAAACCCGCAAGCCCCGACACCACCCGGTGCGTCGGCAAAATCGTTATTCCGGGCGCATCCATATTCACAAACGTCATCATCATCGCCGCCTCCGGATACGGCGGCTTCGACAAGCCATGCGCCCCCTCGTCCGCGCGCTCGCTCGGCCCGCCCAGCTCTTTGTCCTCTCTCCCGCCTTCTCCCGCCCTGATCCCCAGCGTCGCGGCCCGCTCCTTGGCATACGTCATGCTCGTCTCATACCGGTGATGCCCATCCGCAATGATCACTTTTTTATTCGCCATGGCCGTCACGATTAGATTGATCAGCGTCGGATCGGTCAGCTTCCACACCCGATGCACCACGCCATACTCGTCGGTGATCGCCAGGTCCGCCGGACCCCCGTCGAAGATCAGCTTCTCCGCCGTAAACGCCGGGTCCGAGTACAGCATATAAATCTGCTCGCAGTACGCCCGCGTTGCCTTGAACAGCGCCAGCCGGTCAGACTTGTGCTTAGGAAACGTCTGCTCGTGCCGGTACACCACATTGTCCGAGTAGTCGTACAGATGCCCCAGCCCGATGAACCCTCGACGCTCCCGCACCTCGTCCGTACCCGGCACGGTGTAGGTCTGCGCGTAGCCATACAGCGCCGGCTCCGCCTCCTGCCTCAGAATCCGCTCCGCACGCCATTGCTCCAGCGTCGCCGCAGCCCGCGTGTACACGTTCCGCAGCTCATCGTCCCCCGCCTCGTGCTTGCCCAGGATCACCCGGATCAGGTTATAGGGGCTCGCCGCGTAATACCGCTCCTGCATCTCCGGCGAGATCTTGTCATACGGCTGCGTCACAACATCTTCAAGCTGCACCTTGGCGGGGTCATAGCGCAGCGCGCGAAACGGATAGATACGGGCCATCCCGCCATTGTACCGAGCCCTCGTGAACGGGCAAAGCCGCACCTACGTCTCCCGCACCACCGCTCGCGCATCCTTGTCCTCCCGCATCCCCGCGAACTTCGCATGCCGCAAATGGTCCCCACCCGACCACTCCAGAAACTCCACCTGCGCCACCGCCACCGGCCGCAACCACACGCACTGCCGCATCTTCTCCTCGGTAAACCCCTCGCCGCCCCACCGTGAAGACCCCGGCTGCGGCAGATTCACGAACGGGCAAGCCTCCGTCTTCAGCTTTTCAATCTGGGCAAACACCTCCCGCCGGATCGCCTCGGTAAAGCCCGCCCGAATGCGTGATACATAAATCAGCTCGTCGCCTCGGTAAAACCCCACCACCAGC
>CAXUNW010000013.1:0-31753 GCA_964252505.1 uncultured Acidobacteriaceae bacterium | reverse complement strand
CGGCGGCGGCGCCTACGGCGGGGCTGCACTTTACGCCGGAGATGCTGGAGCGGCTGCGGTCCCAGGGGGTGATTGTCGAGACGGTGACGCTGCATGTGGGGCTGGGGACGTTTCAGCCGGTGCGGGCAGAGCGGGTCGCCGACATTCGGCTCCATGCGGAGAGCTATACTTTGCCGGGGCGGACGGCGGAGGCGATCAACCATGCGCGGCGTGAGGGAAGGCGGGTGATTGCGGCGGGGACGACGACTACGCGGACGCTCGAGCACTGCGCGACGCTGGGGGCGGAGCTTTACGCGCATACCGGGGAGACGAGCATCTTTCTTGGGCCGGGGCATAGGTTCCGGATAGTGGATGGGCTGCTGACAAACTTCCATCTGCCAGAGTCGACGCTGCTGATGCTGGTGTGTGCGTTCGCGGGGAAGGATGCGGTGATGGCGGCGTATGCGCACGCGGTGGAGGCGGGGTACCGATTTTTTAGTTATGGAGATTGTATGTTGCTGGTTTAGCGGATTACTGGTGCAAACGCCGAACATCCTTCACCACTGTTAAGTCCGTTAGGTGCGAGATTGCGACTTGTCGTTACCTACTTCCTTTCTAGAACGGCTGGGTTTGTCTCGGCGACAGTGACTGAGTTGTTCGGGAAAGCAATCAGCAGAGGCACTGCTCGACAATCCCTAACATAGAGTTATGCCGCACGGTCGGTCATCTTTCCGAAAACTGTCCGCTCCGATTCCCTTGCGTCCCATTGCCCGCGATCCACTCCTTTGATCAGGAGCCAAAGCCCCATAGAAAGCATCGCCAACATCATGGGCGCAATCACATATGGCAGGTCAAAGCGTGGCGCGAGGACAATCAGAAAGTTCTTCACGACGAAGCTGGCTCCGCCGAGGATGCCAATGGCGCCAATTGCTCGCGGCAAATAGCCGGAACGCCAGATCAGACACCCTCGCACTCCCGCTGCAATGCCATAGAACATCGCAAAGATGCCGAAACAGTAGCCGAAGATGGTGATGCACAGGTAGGTGAGCGTTGCCTTGGCCTCGGGCGCGATCACGCGTGCGACATCGTCATCGATCGCCGGCAGCGCCGCGGTAAAGTAAAGCAATTCTCCCGTGGCAAAGATCGCGGTGCCCATGAGCCCGAAACACATCGCAAGCAGCGAAAGAGTGCGACTCACTGGGCGAAGTAGCGCATAGAGCAGTACATTGAGCGTAATGTCGCAGGCAACTTCGACCAGGTAGGCTGCAAAGCTGGACCGAAAGAGTCCCACCGAACTAGCCATCTGGTGGGCCGTACCTGCCAGGTCGTTAGAGAAAAGCAGCTTATCTGGCACGTAGGACTCACCCCAGCCCCCAGCCAAGATCGAAACGAGAAATAGAGCCCCAATCCACCGCGCATACTGCTGTGCCGTGCCTGCTTTCATCGATTCACCTCGGAATGTCGAAGGGTACGCCCGTGGGCCGCAATAAGTTCCGAAGGGTCGATCTCAGGAAACGCCGTTGTCGTCAGGTGACAGACGGCATGCAGTCTAGCCCTCATTGGCGATGAAACGGCCTGCGGCGTGGAGCTACTCGCGGCACGTGGCTGGGCACGATACCATCGTGAGGCGATGGCAACCAAGACCGACAAGCCTCCTGTTTACCTGCTGGATTCGATGGCGTTCATCTTTCGTGCGTACCACGCGATGCAGCGGCAGCGGCCGATGTCGACGCGGACGGGGATTCCGACGGCGGCGACGTATGTGTTTGTGAACATGATCAACAAGCTGCGGAAGGACTTTGCTCCGCAGTATTTGGCCGCGGTGTATGACGTGGGGGCGCCGGTGCATCGGAACGAGATGGCGGCGCAGATGAAGGATGTGCAGAAGTTCAACATCAAGACGCAGGCGTTTGAGGCGGTCGAGTATGGGGGGTACAAGGCGAACCGGGCGGAGACGCCTCCGGATTTGATTCAGCAGCAGCCGTATATCCGGCGGGCGCTGGAGGCGTTTCGGATTCCGATCATCTTCTACGAGGGATTCGAGGCGGATGATGTGATTGGGACGATGTCGTGTCAGCTGTCGGCGCTGGGGCACAAGGTGTTTGTGGTGTCGTCGGACAAGGACATGATGCAGCTGGTGAATGAAGACGTTTCGATTCTAAACCCTACGAAGGACAACCTCATCCTGGACGCGAAGGGAGTTGAGGCTGCGCTGGGGGTGCCTCCGGCGCGGGTGGTGGACGTCATGGCGCTGCGCGGGGATGCGATCGACAACATTCCGGGGGCGCCGGGAATTGGGGATAAGGGATCGGTCGAGCTGATTCAGCAGTTCGGGACGGTGGAGGCGGCGCTGGATCGGGCGGGGGAGGTAAAGAAGAAGACGTATCGGGAGTCGCTCGAGAATAACCGGGAGAACATTCTGCTGTCGAAGGAGCTGGTGACGATCCATACGTCGGTGCCGATCGAGTTCTCGCTAGACGATATGCGGACGCAGCCGGTGGACAATGCGGCGTGCCGGGAGTTGTTTGCGGAGCTGGAGTTTACGACGTTGCTGAAGGAGCTGGCTCCGGCGGCTGACAATACGCTGATTACATACGACCTGAAGCCCTCGGCGGAGGAACTCGAGCGCCTGCTCGCCGAGGCGCGGAGCAAGCAGGGGCTGGCGGTGGCGCTGATTCCGGATGCGCGGGCGCTTGCGGAGGAGGTGGCGGAGGCCTCCGGTGAGGGCGACGGGGATGGGGCGGAGCCGGAGATGCCGCAGAGTCTTTCTCTATTTGGGGGCGGTGAGGAGGTGGTGGCGGAGGCGCCTGCGCCTCAGGATCTGGCTTGCCGGATGGGCCTGGCGGCGGTCGGGAGCCATGGGGTAGAGGCGGGACTAGATGCCGCGGGGCTGCGTGAGGCGCTGGAGGACGAGATGCTGCCGAAGCGGGTGCACGACTTGAAGGCGGTGCTGCGGGCGCTGGCACCACATGGGGTGGCGCTGCGGGGGGCAGTGACGGATGTGATGTTGCAGAGCTACCTGGTAAACCCGACGCATGGGTCGCATACGCTGGTGGATATTGCGGCGCGAACGACCTCGCGGGCGCTGACACATCAGCCGACCAAGCTGTACCCAAACGATCCGAACCGGCTGGCGGAGGCGGCGGCGGCGGTGCAGCGGCTGGCAGCGGCTTTGACGGAACAGCTTACGGAGCCCACCCCGGCGAAGGCGGTGGTGCCGCGAGATGAGCCTGCGCTGGGCGGTGCGATGACGCGGGAGATGTTATTTCCGGAGGCGGTGGCTCAGGATTCTGGGCCCAGGGTTCAGCGGGCGGCGACTGAAGCTGCAGGGCTGGGGCCGGATGCTTCGTTGATGGAGGTGTATAGGAGGATGGATCTGCCGCTGGTTTCGGTGCTGCTGCGGATGGAGCATGTGGGGGTGCGGATCGATCCGGAGTTTTTGCGGGCGATGAGCTCGCGGCTGGCGGTGGAGGTGGATCACCTGGCGGATCGGATTTATGAGGCTTCGGGGCATCGGTTCAACATCAACTCGCCGAAGCAGCTGGGGGAGATTCTGTTTACCCAGATGGGGCTGCCGAAGCCGATGAAGTACGGCAAGGGCAAGGTGGTGTCGACGGCGCAGGATGTGCTGGACGAGCTGGCGGTGGAGCACCCCATCGCGGCGATGGTGATCGAGCATCGGCAGTTGCAGAAGCTGAAGGGGACATACCTGGACGCGCTGCCGCAGTTGGCGGATGCGGCGGGGCGGATTCATACGACGTTCAACCAGGTGGGCACGGCGACGGGGCGGCTTTCGAGCACGAATCCGAATCTGCAGAACATTCCGATCCGGACGCCAGTGGGGCGGGAGATTCGGGCGGCGTTTATCGCGGCTCCGGGAAATGTGCTGATGTCGGCCGACTATTCGCAGATCGAGCTGCGGCTGATGGCGCACTTCTCACAGGACCCGCTGCTGCTCGACGCTTACCGAACCGGGAAGGATATCCACACGCTGACTGCCGCCGAGGTGTTCGGGGTCGATCCGGAGACGATGTCGAAGGAGGTGCGGGCGCGGGCGAAGGCGGTGAACTTCGGGATTGTGTATGGGATCAGCCCGTTTGGGCTGGCGGCGCAACTGGGAATCGACCAGAAGGTGGCGAAGACGTATATCGAGACGTACTTCGACCGGTACAAGGGTGTGCGAACGTTCATCGACCGGACGCTTGAGACGGTGCGGGCGGAGCAAGCGGTGCGGACGGCGTTCGGGCGGGTGCGGCCGATTCCGGATATCGGGTCACGGAACCCGAATATGCGGGGATTTGCCGAGCGGACCGCCGTCAATACGCCGCTGCAGGGGACGGCGGCGGATCTGATTAAGCTGGCGATGATCGCGCTGGACCGGAAGATGGGCGAGCGGGCGATGCGCTCGGTGATGACGCTGCAGGTGCACGACGAGTTGCTATTTGATGTGGTTCCGGACGAGGTGGAGGCGATGCGGGAGCTGGTGAAGGCCGAGATGGAGGCGGTGGGGGAGTTCTCTGTGCCGATTGTGGCGGAGGTTGGGGTAGGGGCGAACTGGCGGGATATGGAATGAAGCCGGTGGATGCTTACGGGAGCGATTGCTGACGAGCCAGTTCTTTTCGGTAGCTGACCTCGTGCTCGGCTACGGCTGTGCGGTAGCCTTCCGGGTCGATCCATACGGAGGGACCTTGTTGCGGGAGTCGACTGAGCTTGGCGAGCATGTTGAAGTAGAGTCCATGTGCGCCGAGAAAGATGTCGCAGGGCAGGGCCTTGAGGGTGATGAAGGTACGGTCGAAGTCTGCGGCGATACCTGGATAGCTCGCCGGCCTGCCGCGAGTGGCGACGAGGGCGACGCCGGGGTTGGCTGCCCAGCCGCCGACTATGACGACGTTGAGGGTGCGGTGACTGTCGTAGGTCTGCATGGTCCAGGTGGTGCAGCCTTTGGTGTGCCCGGGCGTCTTGTGCGCGGTGAGGGTGGTTCCGCCGAGGGTCACGGTGTCTTGATCGCGCAGGATGCGGTCCACGCGGACGTGCGGAAAGCGGGGAAGAGTGGGATCGAAGTCGGTGGCGCCGCCGGAGCGGATTACGTCGACATCGCCGTCCATGATGATGTGCCGGGCGTGGGTCTCGCGGAGGATTTCAGCGGCTCCGGCAGCGTGGTCGTAATGGGCCTGGCCGCTGAGAAGGATCTTGGTGTCTGACCAGCGGAAGCCGAGTCGTTCGACGCTGCTTCGAATCTGCGGAGGTGAGGACTCGAGGTTCGCATTGATGAGGATGTTGCCCTTTGGGGTAACAACGAGGAACGCTGCGAGATCGCGCGAGCCGACGTAAAAGAGGTTGTCGGCGATCTTGAAAGGCGCGAGGGGAGTGGTCCAGTCGGCGGGAACGGCTGCGCGCCCCTGCGGAGCGGCAAGTGAAAGAAGGAGCGCAAGAATCAGGTAGGGGACCTTCATGCGAAGGTTAGTGTATCGCTGAAGCTCGCGACCCCGCTTTTTGATCGTCGGAGGAAGTTATACACGAGCCGAGACAGGGGTTTACGGCTAATCAGCCGGAAACGAGAGCATTGGACCGATACTTTCGATCGACCTGACGATGTAAGGGGAAACCGGGTGAGCCAGGTTCCTGTTGTTGTGTCCGAGGAACTGCCGTCACCTGGGCCTCGCGGCCCAGGTGTGTCAGGTGCGCCTTCGGGGCTTTCCAGCCACCGGCCTGGAGAATGGGCCCTAAAAGGTAAGGCGAAGGCTCATCTGTACGTTGCGTGGGCCGGCCGAGGGACCGTAGCTGGTGTTGGCGTCCTGGACGTTGGAGATGGTGCCAAAGCTGGAGGAGGAGATGTTGGTGTTGGGGTTGGCGAGGTTGATGTGGTTGAAGAGGTTGGCAACCTGCATCTCGTAGCGGAGGTTGAAGCGCTCGGTGAGGGCGAAGTTTTTGCCCGCGGTTCCGGCGAAGGTGACGGTGCCGGGGCCGATGAGGGTTCCCACACTGCAGTTGCCGAAGCGGCCAATGTTGTTGCCGGGGGTGGAGAAGGCGGCGGGGTTGAACCAGCCGTTGCGGCTGTGATTAGTAAGGCTGGCGGGTGCGCCGGTGCAATCCGGGCGCTGGGCCGTGGTGACGCCGCGGAGGAGGACGCCGGTGCCTGAGGGGTCAGTTCCGGTGAAGCTGGGGGTGAGGAAGGAACCGGACTGCCAGAGCTGGATGCCGGCGACGGACCAGCCGCCGAGTGCGAGGTTGGTGGCGCGGTTGAGGTTGCCGCCAAAGGCCTGTCCGCGGCCGTAGGGAAGCTCGTACTGGAAGGTTCCGACGAAGCGGTTGCGGCGAACATAGATGACGTTGCCGTAGTCGGCGCGCGGGTTGAAGCGGTTGAGGATGGTGGCACCGTTTTCCGCGGTAAGCGTGGTGGGGACGGCGCCGAGGGCGTTGGAGGTGTCGTGGGCCCAGGTGTAGTTGGCGTCGAGGGTGAGGCCTTTGACGTAGCGGCGTTCCATCTCGGCGGTGAGTGCGTCGTACTTGGCGCTGGGGCCGTTCGAGCGGGTGAGGACGGCGTTGAAGTTGGGGAAGGGCAGGCCGTTCTTCGCGACGTAAGCGGCGTATCCAAGGGTGTTGGCGGGGACCTGATTTAGATCAGGGCTCTGGATGAGCTGGGTGGTGTGGGAGCCGGTGTAGCTGAGGCGGAGCACGGTGGCGAAGCCGAGTCCCTGCTCGAGCGAGCCGTTCCACTGGACCTGCCGTGGGTCTTTCAGGTTGATCTGGTTGGCGCGGCGGAAGTCTGGCTTGCCGGCCTGACCGGCTCCGGCGCCGCTGGGGAAGACGTTGGGGAACTGGAGGATCTGGGTGGCAGAATCCTGGAAGATGAGGTAGTTGCTGGTGGCGACGCCAGCGAGGGAGTAGAGGACGGAGCCGAGGACGGGAACCGTGTAGGCTCCGACGCCTGCGTGGACGACGGTCTGATGCGACTGCTCCTGGTTGCCGGGGAAGGGCTGCCAGGTGAAGCCGAAGCGCGGGTCGATGTCGCCGTAGTAGGTTTGGCGGAGGGTGGTGGGAAGGTTCGCGGCGGTGTTGGTGACGATGGGCGTGGAGCCGATGGAGGAGGCGAAGACGGGGATGACCTGGGAGAGGCCCTGCTGGCCCTGCACGATGACGCGGCCGCCGGGGAAGCTGGGATCGAAGTTGGCGAGCTGGTTGGTGGCATCGTTGAAGGGGGAGTGGATCTCGTAGCGGAGACCGTAGTCGACGGTGAGGTTTGGCAGGAGCTTCCAGGAGTCCTGTGCGTAGAAGCCATAGGAGTGGGCGAAGGGCTGCACGTCGGGACCATCGACGGAGTAGTCGGTGGCGACGGGGAAGCCGGTGAGAAAGTCGGCGAAGGCATAGCCGGTGACCTGGCCGGAGAAGTAGTAATCGCCGTATTGGTCGCCGGTGGTGAAGTTGAGGAAGTCCTGGAAGTGGAAGTGCTGGTAGTCGACGCCGATCTTGACGGCGTGCTTGCCGAAGGCGTAGGTGAGCTGGTCGGAGATGTTGTAGGTGAGGTTTTTGGTGACGTGGGGGCGGCCATCCTGGTTGCTGGTGGCGAAGCTGCCGTCGGTGAAGTTGAGGGCGGGGACGCCTCCGGAGGGCGGAGCGGCGGGCAGGCCGGTGATGCCGGCGGCGGCGAGGATGGCGCTGCCCTTTGCGGCGAGGGGATAGCTGGAGAGGAAGTCAGCGACGGAGAAGCCGCCGCGCAACTCGTTGACGATCTTTGGCGTGATGGTCCAGCTATAGGAGGTGACGAGGTTGCGAAGGCGCTGGGGCGAGCCGTAGACGCCGTTGGCGGGGTTGTAGCTGGTGGAGCCATCGGTGCCGGTGAGGTTGACGTTTTTTGCGCCGAAGCGGACCCAGAGGTGGTGCTTCTCCGTGAAGTTTTCGTCGATGCGGGCGTCGCCGTTGTTCAGGGTGTATTTGCCGGGGAAGCTGGCGTTGTAGTTGTTCTGGAAGCCGCTCGAGGTGGCGTGGGGATAGAGGGCGTTGAGCAGCGCCGCAGAGGACGCGTTGACGGGAACCTGGTTACGCAGGAAGGGGGTCGCGCTGAAGGGCTGGTGGAGCTGCTGGGTGAGGTTGTTGCAGATGCCCGCGGCGTTGAAGCCGGCGGCGCAGAGGGCCGAAAAGTCTCCGGTGCGGAAGGCATCGGACGGGACGGAGATGGAGATGGAGCCTGACTCGGGGCGGCGGGTGCCTTCGTAGTCGCCGAAGAAGAAGGTTTTGCCCTTGGAGTTGTAAAGGTGAGGGATGGAGAGGGGTCCCCCGGCGTAGGCTCCGAAGTCGTTGGCCTTGAGCGGGCCCTGTGAGTGGGTGAGTGGGTTGGCGGCGTTCAGGGCGCTGTTCTGGATGAAGTCGTAGACGCCGCCGTGGAGGTGGTTGCCGCCGCCCTTGGTGGTGACGGTGATGTCGGAGGGCTGGCCGAACTCCGCGCTGTTGTTGGCGGAGTTGACCTTGAACTCCGAGATGGACTCGACCGAGGGGAAGAGGTTGGCGCTGGGGCCATTGAAGCGAGCGTTGACGGTGCTGATGCCGTCTATGGAGTAGCTGGTGGTGTAAGGGAAGCCTCCGGCGACGGAGATGTTGCCGGACGGGTCGGTCTGGACGCCGGGGGTGAGGGTGGCGACATAGAGCGGGGAGGTGTTGTCGGTGGCGCGGAAGTTGAGGGTGTTGATGTCGGCGCTTGAGAGGGAATGGGAGATGGTGGCGACGTCAGAGAAGGCGGCTGCGCCCGCGGAGACCTCGACCTGGGTGGCAACGGAGCCGGGGGTGAGGTGGGCATCGAGGCGGAGGACCTGGCGGGCGAGGATGACCTGGTGGGGGATTTGCTGGTCGCCAAAGCCGGTGCTGGAGAAGACGATGGGGTAGGTTCCGGCGTTGAGGTCGAAGAGGCGGTACTCGCCGGTGGCGCCGGCGTGGGCGGTCTCGATGGTGCCTGTGCCCTCGTCGGTGACGGTGATGGTGGCGTTTGGGACGATGGCGCCGGAGGCGTCCTGGACGGTGCCCTGGACGGTTGCGAAGGTGGACTGGGCAGAGGCGGCGGGAGTGACCAAAGGGAGGGTCAGCGCGCAGATGGCGAGCCAGAGGCAGCACCGGGAGACGAATGGGGAAGGCACAGATCCAAAGGGCGTGGGGGCGAACCGGACGGCCGGGGAGGGCGAAGGACTGCTCTGCTTGTTCATATAGAGCGAAGGTATGCCGGGGAGCATGTTATTTGGTGAAACGACGGTAAACATCGCTTCGCGCAGGAGCGGTTTTGATGGGCTAGACAGGGCCGAGGGGACGATGTGGCCCGACAGGGAGGGTGATCTGGATGGAATCGCCCGCGCAGACGGTGCCGGAGGTGTGGACGATGCCCATAATGCCGGCGTTCGGACGCTTCAGGGAGAAGAAAGCCTGTTTGAGCAGGCCGGGGCCATGTTTGTAGATCTTGTAGCAGGGAACGCGGTATCCGGTGATCTGGATGACGGCTTTGCCGGCGCGGAGGAGGGCACCGGTGGGCAGGGCATGCAGGTCAAGGTGGCGGGTCGTGAGGTTTTCCCCCAGTTCGCCGGGTGTGAGCCCGAGGCTGTCGAGTAGTTCTGCGTGAAGGAGATGCACTTCGGTGAGGTTCCGGCGGGTGGGATCTTTGCGCAAAAGATACAGGTGCTGGGTGGTTCGGCCGGCGTGGATGTCACCCCGCACGCCGTAACCGGCCTCAAGATCGATGGCGGGCTGAGGGGTCTTCGAAATGGTATGGCCGGCAGACAGGCTGGTGGCGACGACAATGGGTGAAGACATAGGCTTGTGGGTTCAGGGTAGCCTATGTCCTCCGCAGGCCGGTGGCCCGGGTCGGAAGAAAGAGGGAGAAGACGGTTCCAGAGGGTGGGGTCTGGCGGCTGCGCACGCGAAGGCGACCCTGGTGCCGCGCCACGATCTCTTCCGAGACCCAGAGGCCGAGACCGGTGCCATGGATGCCTTTTGTGGTGTAGAAGGCTTCGTACATGCGGCGGCCGGTTTCGAGGCTCATACCACTTCCGGTATCGGCCACAGTAAAGAGCGCCCCATGCGCGCCGGTCTGCCAGTCAGTGGCTTGACGCGTGCGGATGACGAGCCGTCCCGACGCGCCGCGCATGGCGTCGCCCGCGTTGCGGATGAGGTTCGAGAGCACCTGGCGAATCTCGCTTTCCAGGCAGAGGATAGGCTCGCAGGAGCGGTTGCGGCTGTGAACCTGGATGTTCGCCGCCTCCAGCCGTCCCCGGTACAGATCGAGGATCGACCCGACCAACTCCGCGGGCCGGACGGCGGTGGGAGCGGTCGACTGCCGATAGAACTTGAGCGACTGCGAGGTGAGCTGGGCGACGCGCTGCAGCTCTTTTTCGGCCTGCAGGACGTAGTCGACGGTCTCACCATGGTCGTCCGTGGTGCGCGCGAGATAGAGGAGGTTGGTGACGGCTTCGAGCGGATTATTAATCTCGTGGGCGATGGAAGCGGCAAGTCGTCCAGCGGTGGCCAGCTTCTCGCTTTCGCGCAGAGTAGCCTCATACTCAACGCGCGTTGTGACGTCGTTCTGAATGCCGACGAGATGCGTGATTTCGTTGTCGCGCGTGCCGATCGGCGAGATGGCAAGTTCGTTCCAGAAGAGGCTTCCGTCGCGCCGATAATTGCGAATGACCACGGTGACGTTACGACGTTCCTTGACGGCCTGACGGATCAGAGCGATGCCGGGCTGATCGGTGTCGTCGCCCTGGAGGAAGCGGCAGTTGCGTCCCAGAACCTCCTCCGCGCGATAGCCGGTCATGACCTCGAAGGCAGGATTGACGTAGATCAGCGGCATGTCCGGATCGGTCGTACGGGAGATGGTGATGCTGCTTGTGACGGAGCGGAAGATGCGCCGGTTAAGCTGGAGCTCGTCCACTGTGGATCGGAAGCGGTGCACATACGCGCGGTGCGCGTACAGAATGATGCTGAGCTGCGCAAGGACGACGGCGGGCTGCTCCGGGAGGGTGAGCATGCCGTCGAAGACGGTCTCGCGCTCTCGCGGCGGCTGATCGGCTGCGCTTGATTGCGGACGGACGGCGACCAGGGCGGGCAACGCCCCGGTGTTGAGATCGTGAGGCTCGCTAAAAAGCATGCGGATGCGCCGTGCGGCAGCTTCGTCGGCAAGCAGAAGCTCGAAGTCGGCGAGCTCCGCGCGAGTAAGGATGCCCTCGGAGAGCACGACGGGGGTGAGCTCGAGCTGGGAAGCGATGCCGTCGATGAGCCGGCGGCTGACAGGATCTTCAATCAGGATGCCAAGCCTGGCAGATACAGGGCGCGGATTTGGATGCACGGTCGAGACCGAATCCCCGGCGAGTGGATCCGAAGCCGCGGACAATGAGGTGATCGCGAAGGGGTCGTCCTGGTGATGCATGGGGCCGGAGTTGAGTTGGAACCGGAACTTACTCATCGGTAGGTAGGTAAGGTGGCGGGACACGGCTGGGGGTTGCCTTGATGGCGTACTTCAAACACACGGATGAGGCGCGGGGCTACGGATGCAGAGTCAGAGTGTGCGTGGCGGACGCCGCCGTTGCGGCGGTAGAGAACGGCATGGCGAAGGTGGTGCCATGGAGCCAGGCTTGGAACTGGTCCATAAAGTAGGGGCTTGCAGGGTTGCCGGACTGGCCGAGAACCAGATTGAGCGTGGTGCGGTCCGGGTCGGCCAGCGAGACGGTAAGCCGCTCGGAGGGGCCGAAGGTGCGACCTACCTGCTTGATTGTACTGGCGTCGCCGGACTGAGGCCGGATGCCGGTGCCGGTGGGAAGCCCGATGAGGAGGCGGAGGGTCTGCGACTGGCTGTAGATGGGGTGCTCGACATCCACCGGATGGGACTGGCCGCTGGACCACCGGGCGAGATCGAGCGGTGCGTGGGCCTGCGCGAGGCCCCGCTGGACGGCTGCGGTAAGCAGGTCGTCCCAGGCGGTGAAGCCGGGAGGCAGCCAGCGTGGTGGGGTATGCATGATGAGCTGCTCCTGGGCGTAGGCGGACTCGCCCCAGGTGTAGAGCGCGGCAGCGGAGCCAATGCGGGGCGTGAGGAGCATCGGCCAGAGAGCGGCCCGGGTTGCACTGACGATGGCCGGGGCGGGGGCGTCGGAGTTCACCTGGCCGTTCCAACCGCGCAGCAGATCGGCGGCCTGGTGCAGACGCTTCTGCTGGATGGAGGGACGCGGCTTACCGTCGGGGTCTGGATGATCAACGGCGTGGTCAAGCGCATACGCAAGCCGCTGGGCGATGACGTGATCGAGGTCCGAGTAGACATCGGTCTGGATGGCAATCATGTCCTCCGGAGCGAGACGCGGCTTGGCGGCGAGCAGCTTCCAGATGCGCTCATTGCGGTACGGGTCAGCCCAGTTCAGCGTCAGGGGAACGGGGTACTGGCTTGACGCCACGCGGGCGTTGGCCGTGGCGAGCAGTCCGTTTGGCGGATCGACGACTGAAGGCAGCGCCTCGAAGGGGATGTAGCCGGACCATTCATGCCGAGCCGCGTCAGGCGCCGTCGCGTTGAGCGGGACGGAGGCGAGTGGCTGGGGCTGAGCGGGTTCTGTACCACGCAGGGGAATCTGACCGACCGCATGGTACGCGATATGTCCCTGATCGTCACCGTAGACGAGATTCTGGGTGGGTCCGCCGAAGTGGGCGATGGCGGCCAGGAAGGTTGGCCAGTCTCCTGCGGAGTCGATGTCGTAGAAGGGTGAGTTCGGAACGGTGGGGTCGTAGATCGTCCAGCGAAGGGCCAGCGCACGCTTTTCGCCCGGGAAGATGCCGGAGATGATGGGTGTTTCCATGTCGCCGTGGCGGGTGAGCTGCACATCGAGCGAAACGTCGGCGGCGTTGCGGACGTGGATGATCTCTGGGCGGTGCAGGGTGGGGTGCCAGGCGCCGTCGGCGGATTGGTATTCGGCCGTGACGCCGCCTCCGCGCAGGTGCTCGATGTACACGTCCTGAACGTCTCCGCCGAGATTCGTGAAGCCCCAGGCAAGATGCGCGTTGTGGCCGATGACGATGAACGGCGCCCCTGGAATGGCGACGCCGGCGGCGTGGAAGAGGGACCCATCGGGGTTTGACGCGGCGAGGTCGGACTCATACCAGATGCCGGGAACGGTGTGGCTGAGGTGGGTGTCATTGGCGAGGATCGGCTTGCCGGTGGTGCTGTGCTCGCCGCTGACGACCCAGTCGTTGGAGCCGGGACGGCAGCCTTCGCAAGAGGGCATTCCGGGCAGGGTGCGCAGGGCAGCGAGGAGGCCGGCTGTCTGGCTGGGGTCAGGTTGAGGGTGGTGCAGGCGGCTTTGCGACTCGTCGAGGGGGATTTGTTCGACCTCATCGACGGGGATCGAGAGGTCGACGGCCTCCCCAGGCGGGTGGTCGCGCCATGAACCAACGGGGTAGAGGTCGGCCGCAAGCTCCGGCGGCAGGGCGGCGACGATCGCCTCGCGGCTAAGCTTTTGCGGGTAGCTGGTGCCCAGGTCCTGGAACATGGTGAGGGCGATCAACATGCTGTCGCGCGGGGTCCAGGGTGCGGGCTGGTAACGGAGGATGCGGAACTCCAGGGGAAGATGCGGGCGCTGGGCGGCTATGGAGGCGTTGACGCCGCGGGCGTACAGCTGCAGCCAATGGAGTTGGCCGGGCGGCAGCGCGGCGGCGGCCCGCTCGGCGGAGGTTCGCATCTGGAGCAGACGCTGAGCGCGGTCGTGAGCCAGAAGGGCGGGACCGAGCACCTCGGCCAGGTCTCCGGCGGCGTTGCGGCGGAGCGCGTCCATCTGCCAGAGACGGTCCTGCGCGGTGACGTAGCCCTGGGCGAGGATGAGGTCGTCAAGCGTGGCGGCCTGGAGGTGGGGTACGCCGCGTGCATCACGCTGGACGATGACGGGCGCGGAGAGGCCAGCGACGACGAGGTTGCCGTCAAGCTGGGGCAGGGACTCGCGGAGGGCGTGCCGAACCCACAGCCGTGCCCCAAGAAAGAGCCCGGCGGCAAGCAGGAGCAGGACCGGAAACAGCGGGGCGAGGAGACGCATGAAGCGGAACCGCGACCGGCGTCTGCCGCGCTCCGTGGCATAGCGGGCGGTGAATGGCGACACTCGCGTCCGCAGGTCGGGTTCAGAACCATCAAGGGGCAAAGGGCACATGCTGTGTCCGAGTCTATACAGCCGGTTTGGCGCAGCGCCATGCGCTAGCCGGCAAAGGCCGGGGGTGGCTCGGCCGCTACGGCGAACTCCCGCTCCAAGGCTATGCCTAACTGCGCGATGGAGCCCTCGCCGAAGAGCTGGCCGATAAGCGTGATGCCGTGCGGCACGCGCCGAGTGGGGGAGAACTTCGGCAGAGGATGCGCAGGGTCGGGAGCCCAGTCGCTGCGCGCCTCACCCACCTGGACGAAGCCTGCGCGCAAGGTGAGGGATGGATGTCCGGTGAAGTTGAAGATGACGAGCGCCTCATCCCGCAGACTGGGCACAAGCAGCACGTCTACCTGCTGCATGATGCGGCTGATTTCGTGCGCGACCTTGCCGCGCAGGCGGTCTGCCTGGACAAGATCGACGGCGCTGAGGAAGCGAGCCTGCCGGAAGGTGTTCGGCCAGGCGTCGGGAACCTGCATCTTGAGCTGGTCCAGGCGGCCATCGAGAGTGATGTCTTCAAACGCCGCGGCGGCCTCGGCGAAGAGGATGAGGTTGAGGGAGTCGTAGGGCCAGTCGGGCAGGGAGATGGCGGTGAGCGCCACGCCAAGCTTTTGCAGGATGTCGAGCGCGTGGCGGTCGACGTCAGTCGCCGGGGCCTCCTTCATCCACTGCGGGATGTAGCCGACGCGCAAGGAGCTGACCGGCTGCTGTGCGTCGAAGATGACGGGGAAGGAGTTGGAGGCGGAGTCCCCCGGGTCGGAGCCGCTGATCGCGTCGAGGATGAGGATGGTGTCCTCGACTCCGCGCGCCATGGGGCCGAGCTTGTCGCAGGTCCAGCTGAGCGTCATGGCGCCGGTGCGGGGAACCTGTCCATAGGTGGGGCGCAGGCCGGTGACGCCGCAACGCATGCTGGGGCTGACGATACTGCCCTGCGTCTCCGAGCCGATGGCGAAGCCGACCAGTCCGGCGGCGACGGCTGCCCCGGGGCCCGCGCTCGAGCCGGAAGAGCCTTCCTCCGGGAGCCATGGGTTCATGGTCTGACCGCCGAACCAGATGTCATTCAGCGCGAGGGCACCAAGGCTCAGCTTGGCGACCAGGACAGCGCCGGCGGCGTTGAGTTTTGCGGTCACGGCGGCGTCCGCGGCCGGGATGCGGTCGCGGTAGAACTCGGCGCCCCAGGTGGTTGGGATTCCGGCTGTATCGAGCAGGTCCTTGGCGCCCCAGGGAATGCCGTGGAGCGGTCCGCGGTAATGGCCGGCAGCGATCTCCGCATCCGCTGCGCGCGCCTGGGCGAGGGCATGCTGCTCGCACAATGTGATGACGCAACGAAGCTGGGGGTCGAAGCGCTTCAGCCGGTCGAGGTAGATGCGTGTGAGCCGCTCGGAGGTGAGCTTGCGGGCCTCAATCCAGCGGGAGAGCTGGGCTACCGTGCTGAAGGCGATGGCGGTGTCATTCTGCGGAAGATCGGGCTGGGCGGGGGCGCTGCGCGCGACCTTTCCCGTGCGTTGGGCCGCGGGGACGCCGATAGCTTTCATTGTCGCGTCAAAGCGGGTCGCGGGGGCGTCGCCGGCCTCAAGCGCGAGCTTCTTCGGTCCTGTGCGTCGTTCATAGACTGGGGCCATGGCCTGCCGCCAGTTGCCGGCAACCTGAGCACGGTGTTCCGGAGAAAGCGGCGCCTGCACCAGCTTTTCCGCCTCCGCAAAGGTGGCTGAGGAGACGACGGGGCCGGCGGCGGGTGCGGTGCCAAAGGCCGGCGGAGCGCCAGGTGTTGCCTGCGCGGGAGCCTGGGCCTCCGCGCTGCTGCCCAGCCCAAGCGCTGCCATCGTCAGCGCAGCCTCCACCCCGAACTGCCGCCTCGTCCGTTTCTCTGTCATACCTCATATTCTATCTGGGCGGTGCTCTCGCGCATTGCTGCGGGATGCACCTTCCGACTGCGAGCGGCGGTCGCCCGCGGTTGGAGCCGGGTATTCTTAGGGTGCCGGCTTTAGGAATACAGGTTCGGCAACTTACCCGTCCGCGAGTACAGACCAATGCCCGATGATATCGATCAATATACGAAGGCTCAGGCCGCCGTCGCCCATATCCGGACTCTCTCGCCGGAGCAGCCCACGGTGGGGATCATCCTTGGCTCGGGGCTGGGGAACGTCGCGGCGCAGGTGGAGAAGGCCGCGGGTCTGGCTTATGGGGAGATCCCGCACTTCCCGCAGTCGACGGTGGAGGGTCACTCGGGCAGGCTCGTTCTCGGCGAGATCGGCGGCGTGCGGGTGGCGGTGATGCAGGGGCGGGTTCACGCGTATGAAGGCTATGCGCCCGCCGAGGTCACCTTTCCCACGCGAGTGCTTGGGCTGCTGGGCTGCCGGACGTTGATCGTGACCAATGCGGCGGGCGGCATCCGGCCCGATCTGCCGCAGGGTGGCCTGGTAGCGTTGTCCGACCACATTAACCTGACGGGAATCAATGCGGCGCTTGGGCCGAATGAGCCGCGATTCGCCGTGTCTCCCGGCGCGGGCCAACGCTTCTTCGATATGACGGCTGCGTACTCGCCGCGGCTTCGGGCGCTTGCACGGGAGGAGGCCAAGAGGCTGGGGATGGAGCTTCCGGAGGGAGTCTATCTTGCAGTGCTCGGGCCGTCGTACGAGACCCCGGCGGAGATCCGTGCTTTTCGTGCGTTGGGCGCGGACCTGGTCGGCATGTCAACGGTGCATGAGGTGATCGTGGCGCGGCATATGGGGCTGGAGGTGCTCGGCTTGTCGCTTGTCACCAACATGGCAGCCGGGGTGACGGATGAAGCGATCAACCACGAAGAGGTTATGGCGATCGGGCGGCGCGTCGAGGCGCAGTTCACCGAATTGCTGAGTGCACTGATTCCCCGGCTGGATGCTAGAAACCCCTTTTAGTAATGCCTGTCTCTGCCTCAACGCCCCGTGAGCGTGGAGCCCTATGGCATACTTAAGGCATAGCCAGACACCTGAAGTCATACGTGGAAACTCCTTCGGGATTCTCCAACCTTAAGGACGATTCAATGAGCGCATCAGAGGTCAGGGCGGTCCACCCCGCGAATGACGGCATGCTTTCCGCCGGCGAGCGACGCCGTCTATATCTCTACCTGCTGCCTTTGGTGCTTGTTCCCTGTCTGCTGATACTGGCAGCCTTCCTGATCGTACCCACGCCGTGGTTTATGGAGCACTCAGGCAGCACTTATCTGGCAAACATCGGCTACGCGGTCAAGCTGCACGACACCCGCTGCGATGTCCTTGTATACGGCGACTCGAGCGCCATGCTGGCCGTCGACCCGGCGATCGTGCAGGCCCAGACGGGGCTTTCTGCCTGCAACATCGCGGAGTTTGAAGGCGTGACGCTGATGAACGGGACTGACCTGGTAGACACCTTCCTGCGTAACAATCCACGGCCGCGTCTGCTCTTGTTTCTTTTCGCGCCTGACAATCTGTCTCTACCCCGCAAGTGGCCCAACATTTCCACGTTTGAGGCCATCTCGTTCACGCTGGCGTACCGACACGACTTCAAGACCGTCGCTATGCTGCTGAGTCACCCGGACGATGTGTTTGCGTGGGTGGAGTTGGGAATGCGTCGCGCCATTGAACGGGCGCGGACCGCGGCCATGACGCCTGAGGAGATTCACCAGCGCGAGACCAGCCGAGGCCTCTTCCGCACCGAGCCCAGCATGATGCAGGCATGTCTACCGGCGCTGCGCCGGGTTCCCCCGGACGCCCGGTGGGTGGCCTCGCTTCGATCACGCTATGGAGTGGATGGGACGCAGGTGCTGGTCGATGCGATGCTGACCGCTCCCTGTGATCCGAACCTGGAGTTCTTCCGTAAACACATTCAGGGCATTGTTGATAACAGCTCCTACCCCACCATTCCCATCCGGGATTTCGGGACGGACGGTCATCTTCACACCAACGCTGCCGGAACCAGGCTGGTGTCCACGATGGTCGCTGCGCAGGTTCAGGCCGCCCTCGGCGGTGCGGCATCTCCCCCTGGTGCGCCGGTTCATGCGGGAGGACGCTGACCCGCATGCTCTTTTCCTCCAGTATCTTCATCTTTCTCTTTCTGCCGGCGAGCCTGATTGGCTATCAGGTTCTGAGCCGCTTTGGCCGACCTGCCCTGCTGGGCTGGCTCACGGTCACATCGCTCTTCTTCTATGGCTTCTGGAATCCGGTGTACCTCATTCTGCTGCTTGGATCGATGGTGATGAACTTCGTCTTCTCCCACCGGATTGGAGAGGGGACGGATGAGGCCAGCCAGAGCCGATGGCTGACCACCGCGATCATCGCGAACCTGTTGCTGCTCGTTTACTATAAGTATCTGTTTCCCGTCCTCAACTTCCTGCATGTCCATGGCCCGCTTCCCCACGGCTTCTCGGATGTTGTGCTGCCGCTCGGCATCTCGTTCTTTACCTTCACTCAAATTGCTTACCTGATTGATCTGCGCCAAGGCATCGCTAAGCGCCAGGGCCTTCTGCCCTACTCGGTGTTTGTGACATTCTTTCCGCACCTTATTGCAGGGCCTATTATCCATCCCCGCGAGCTGATGCCGCAGCTTGACGAGGGCCGCATCGGTCCGCTTCGTCTGAACGATGTTGCGCTGGGAGCAAGCTGGTTCATCATGGGCCTGGGCAAGAAGGTCTTGATCGCCGATCGCATTGCCCCGCTTGCCGATGTGCTCTACGCGCATCCGCACGATGCCGGTCTTTCAACGGCCTGGCTTGGCTCACTCTGCTACGCGATGCAGTTGTACTTCGACTTCTCGGGTTATTCGGACATGGCTGTGGCGCTTGCTCGCATGTTTTCGCTCGAATTTCCCATCAATTTTAACTCACCCTATAAGTCGGCCGGCGTCATCGACTTCTGGCAGCGCTGGCATATGACTCTGTCCCGCTATCTGAATGAGTACCTCTATACGCCGATGCTTACCTGGGTCAGCGGTAAGCGTCTGGATGCTGGCAAGAAGGCCTCGCGCAAGGCCGCCGCGACGCCCGAAGGCTTCCTGCACATGGTTGCTTTCCCCACGATGACTACCATGTTCATAGCCGGTGTTTGGCATGGCGCGGGGCTGCAGTTCCTTGTCTTTGGCTTGCTCCACGGCTTCTATCTCTGCGTCAACAACGCATGGCGTCTGCTCACGCCAAAGGGTCATCGCTGGCACGCGGTGGTCCCCGTACCAGCGATGGTGCTGCTCACCTTTCTGAGCGTCTTAGTTGGACAGGTGTATTTCCGCGCTGACAGTGTGCACGATGCGACTTATGTGTTGGGTACCATGATCGGCTTGCATGGTTTGGGAAATGGCTTTTCCGCCTTTCCTTATCTTGGCGAAATTCCTACTATTTCAAGCTTTTTGCACTCACCGCTACTGACAGTGGCCGCGCTTGCCGGTTGTTTCTTCATCGTATGGGCTCTACCAAACACCCAAGAGATTCTTGGTCAGCTGCCTTCAGGCCACACTCGGTTACCAGGTCTGCTTTCGCGCCTGAACTGGAACCCTACCGCCGTATGGAGTCTTGGCCTAGCGGTTATCTTTTGCATGGTCATCCTGCTGCTTGATGCCAGCACCCGCTTTCTTTACTTCCAATTCTAAAACTGGCGTCTATTTCGCCTGCAGCTTGCTCCTGAGAAGGTCTTCCAGATCGCCGACCTCTTTCAAGCCCTGCAGTTCGCCCAGCGCGAACTTTACCTTATACCGCTTGGCTATTGCAGTCATCAACGTGACGTGCGTCAGCGAGTCCCAGTTCTCCACCGTCTCTGCATTCGACTTGCGTGTGATCACCAGGTCGGGTTCATCAAACACATCGCGGAAGATGTCCTGCAACTCCGCCAATAAGGCATCACTACTCATTGCTCACTCCAAGGTCTTTCCATCCCATCGGCTTCGCCTGAGTATAACGCAGGGTAAGCGGCAGGAGAGGGACACAGCAGGGTCAGGCGACCAACTCCAACACCCGTATGTGCGTATTTCTCGGAAGGTATCCATTCAGGCTCAGGGCGTAGTCAACCGCGCCGTCCAAGTCCTCGCGCTCACGGCGGAAGCCGAGCTTGTCGTAGTGGTCGGCCACAAGGGCGTTTTTCTTGGTCGGCAAGTATCTCCCGCGCAGGGTTTCCACGCCAAGCCGCTGGGCTCGCTCGACGAGCGCATCGAGCATTGCCACCTCCATGTCGCGCTTCAGTACGCGGCAGCTCATCAGCCACAGATCGATTTCGAGCGCGCTGCCGACGCGGTGGCCAAGCACCACCGAGATCAGCCCGTTGTCGCCGAATCGGTCCGTCAGCCGGCCGTAGATGCCGATGGAATCCGGATCGTTCAGGACGGCCTCCATCTCGGCCAGACTGTAGCGGCGGGTCGTCAGGTTGAACTGGTTGGACTTATTGGTGAGCTGCGTGATGCGGTCAAGATAGATCGGCTTGAAGGACTCGATCTCTGCGGTCATCTCGAGTGAGTCAAGGTATTCGCCGTAGTCGGCGAACTTCGTCTCGAAGGCTGCTCGCTGGGTGTTCTCCTGGTACAGCGCGGCGCGCTCTAGGTCTTCCTTGGAGAAGGAATTCTGCTCAAAGTACCGGCCCGCTTCAATGATGGCGGCGTAGGCCGCAACGTCGCTTCCTACCTCCGGCACCGCGATGCCTTCTACCTGCCCGGCCACGATCGCACGCTCTGCCGGGTTGTCGTCGACAAAGACGAAGCTGTCCACGCCGAGGTTCAACTCCTTGGCGATCAGCGCGATGTTTTCGTGCTTCGGGTCCCAATTCGCCTTGAAGCATGAGATGTGCTCGAGCTTGAGCACCGAATCCGGATGCGCAAAGCCCGTCCTGGCAATTTCTTCGTTGTTCTTCGAACAGACGGCAAGCAGGATGCCGCGGTTGCGCAAGGCCAGGCAATACTCCTGGAAGGCTGTGTACGCCTCCGCCATCGGGGTCTCGCGGCCAATCTGGATCTTGTCCACGCCATCATCGCCGATCACTCCGCCCCAGAGGGTGTTGTCGAGATCGAGCACAAGCACCTTACGCGTCCTGCCGTACATGGCGCGCACCATCGCCGCCAGCGAGGTGGCAAGGGCCCTGCTTCCCTCGGCGGTGGTCGCCATCTTGTAGCTGAACCAGCGCTCCGGATCGAACCAGTGGTTGAGCCCAATCCGCGCAGAGATGCTGCACACATCCTGCACCAGCAGCTTTGGCCGCCCGCCCGCGGCGCGCGCTATCCGTCGGTTCAACTCAGAGACAAAACGTGTGTGGCCTCCGCCGATGGTGGCGTCAAGGTTGCCCAAAATGGCGAACTGTGGAAACTCGAAGTTGTTCTGGATCACAATGCACCCGATCTTCTCTTCAATCGACGACCAGATCTCCTCGAACGGCCGGATCTCGATCGACACGGCCTCTTCCAACTGATCCTCGGTCGCCTCAAGCGGGGGGAAGCTTTGGATGTTGCCGACCGCCGTATGCACATACACGACGTCAGGCTTGAAGGCAATCAGCGCGTCGGGATCATGCACGGCGTCTACGTAGAAGCGGCCGTACTCCGTCTGGTGGAACACCGGCGCGAAGCCGCTCTCGAGAAGGTAAAGCTCCAGCAGGTCGACCACCTCGTTGGTGGTGCTGCCGCCGAGCACGGCGATGCGGACCGGCCGCAAAGGGGTCTGCGCGGAGAGCTTGCGCTTGAGCGCACGTCGTTTCATCAGGAGGTCGTCAAGCGGCAGCGACGAAAGGCTGGTTCCTTCGGAAGAGCTCATCCTTCAAGCCTATCGCAACCGGTTGGGGCGGGTCACGATCCGCTAAACTTTAGCCTGCACCTATGGATTCGGCCTCCATCCAACTTTGCCTGCCGTCCCGGCCGCTCATTCTCGGCGTGGCGGGCTGTTCCGGCTCCGGCAAGACGACGCTGGCGGGCGAGCTTACGTGCCAGCTGGAGGCAACGCTGCTGCCTCTGGACTTCTACTACCGCGACCTTGCCCATCTCAGCCCGGCAGAGCGCGCCGTGCAGAACTTCGACCATCCGGATTCGCTTGAACACACCCTCCTCGTCGAACACGTACAGGCGCTTGCAGCGGGCAGATCTGTAGAGTGCCCGCTATACGACTTCGCCACCCATACGCGCGTTCCGGACCGCACCGCGCACATTGAGCCACAACGCGTTTTGATCGTAGAGGGAATTCTTGCGCTGCATTACGAGTCGCTCCGCGCGCAGTACGATCTAAGCATCTTTGTCTCCGCGCCGCAGGAGGTTTGCCTGACCCGGCGTATTCATCGCGACATGCGCGAGCGTGGCCGCACAGAAACCAGCGTCCGTCAGCAGTACGACGCGACGGCCCGCCCCATGGCTGAACGTTTCGTCCTGCCGTCGGCGGAGCACGCGACCCTCACGGTGGACGGATGCGCCTCGCTGGACTGGTCGATCGAGCAGGTCCTTAGCCGCTTGCGCGATCTGCGCCTTGCTTAGAGATGCAGATCGCCGAGTTGCGCCACAGCCCGCCTCGCCTCCTCGGCGGCTGACTTGCGATGCAGCACATCGCTCGAGAACTCGATTGGCCGATCCGCGTACCGCACCGTGACGCGCAAACCACGCAGCCCGAGGAGCTTGAAGATATGCGCCATCATATTCCGATCGCCCCAGTAGCAGACGTCGTCCGCGATCGAGATGTCTGGGCCATTATCCACATCAAGCGTGTACTGCAGGAAGGCCGCCGTGATCGGCTCGCTCGCCATGGCCTGCGCCAGCAGACCGGAGTGGAACTTGAGCAGCCCAGACCCATTCGACGTGGTGCCCTCCGGAAAGAAGACAACCGGCAGGCCTGCCGCGCTTGCCGCCTTCATCCCGCTCGCTGCCTTCACGGCCGAGCCCCCGCGCCCGCGCTGCACATAAACTGTGCCTGCCATCGTCGTCATCCATCCCAACACTGGCCAGTGCTCGATCTCCGCCTTGGAACAGAAGACGCAGCGGTGCAGCGCCGCGAAGGCGACGATATCAACATAGCTGAGATGGTTGGCGATGACCGCGCCGGCCGGTGGGATCGGTCCCTGCACCGTAATCTTCACGTCAAGCCGCTTCATCGCCCGCGCGCAGAAGCCGTGCAGCCACTCTGCCCGCTCCACCCGCGAACCCGGCCTGCGAAACACCAACTGCATCCCCGCGTAAAAAAACACTCCTACCAAAACGAGACTTCGCCCTACAGAACGCCAAAATCTCACTGCAATCAGTCTCCCTTGTGACTCCGCCGCAAACCAGCTTGTCCTCGGCAGTCTATCCTGTCTAAAGTGACCGATCATGCCTCGACCCTCCCCACCGCCGCTCTGCCTCCGCCAGGCCTCTTCCGCCGCTGCTTTGTCTTGCCCTTCGCGGAGCTTCTTCATTTCGGCGCAAGCCCGCGACATCTGGCATGGAGCATCGCCATCGGCGCCGCTGTTGGGCTGAACCCTCTACTCGGCTCAACCACCCTGCTCGCCCTGGCTGCAGCCGCGGTCTTCCGGCTCAATCTCGTTGCCTCGCAGCTTGCCGCGCATCTTGCGTATCCGCTGGAGATCGCTCTGTTTTTCGTCTTCATCCGCGCCGGCAACCGTTTTTTCCATACTGGCCGCATGCCGCTCCACCGCGAGGCGCTGCTTTTGGCCGTTCGCCGCCATCCCTGGGACACGACCCGCCTGCTTTGGAGGTGGGAGTGGCATGCTCTCGTCGTGTGGGCGGCTCTTGCCTTGGTCATCACGCCGTTTGCTGCCATGCTCTTGACACCGGTGCTGGAGCGCTTCAGCCGTAAAACCACGCGCGTGGCGGCGAGCCAGGCCTGAGGTCGCGCTTACTGTGCGCCCTTGTACTCCGGCACCGGGTCCGCGCTGCGCACCCACGCTGTGTTAATCATGTCCCGCAGTTCGATTGCCCCTGCGGCCAGCCGCTCCTCGACAAAGGTCTTCGCCTCCGGGCTACCTGCCTCTGTAAGACCTCCCGCCTTCTCCAGCTGGTAGGTCTGCTCGACGAACCCGCTGGTCTTACGCAGGTAGGCCAGGTAGTCCGCCCACTCGTCCTTCATCACCTTTGCGGGTGCAGCGGCGACCAGCGGCTCCAGGTCCTTCAGCGGAACGTTCGCGGCGACATAGATCGACTCGAACTGCGCGTGAATGCGGTGTTCCGTTGTATACCCGCGAGGATTCTCGCCGGTCCATCCGTTGTACTGGATCGTTGTATGCAGCGGCATGGAGCCATCCGCTACATAGTGCCCAAGCCATCCTGCGTAAAACAGAATGGCCGCCTCAACCGGCCGGGTGTCCTGCTTCGCTGCAAGCAAGCCTCGATACTCCCGCATTGCCGCCTTCAGCCGCTGGTAGATCTCCTCCACTTCCCATGGCTGCATGCCCACTTTCTCCGGCGTCAGCGTCACCTGCGGGTGCTTCGCCTGGGCTGCCTCCAGCGCGCGAACAAAGTCGTAGCGCTTTCTTGGCAGCGGCCCCACCAGGTCGGCGTACTCGAGATCGATAAAGTGGTCCGGAGCCTGTGTTGCGGAGAGCTCATCTTCCGCCCGGCTTCGCCAGCGGTCCGGCTCCGGCCCCAGGTACTCCATCAGATCGAGCGCAGCGCCATTGCGCAGAAAAGCCGGCACATCTGCAGGAAGATGCTCCGTCGCCAGCCGGTTGATCATCCGGTGACCTTCTTTGCCCCAGGCGCTGGCGCTTCGCGCGCCAGACAACATCATCAGTCCAACCAGTGGCAGGCTCAGCCACTTAACGGAAACGAACGCAGTCCTCATAAACTAAGTATAGAGTGGTGACAATACCCTCTTGTTACAGCCGGGCGGGTGTACCGCTCAGCGTGCCACAGGACCGGGCGGCGGCGCCGATGCCATAAGGATCTCCCACGCCTTCTCCGCGACAATTCTCTTCAGCGCCTGTCGTTGATCCCCAGCCAGGCGCTCTTCGCCGCTGGGGCAGCCGGCGCCGCCGTTCCACATCAGTGCAGCTCGTCTCCGTTCGAGATCCGCATGGATCCAGTTCCTGGCTTTTTCGAGAACGCCCATCTGATTTACCAGCAGGGTCCGCGGATGCATGCTCAGCACACAGACGCTTCCCAGGCCATATCCTTCGCTGGAGAACAAGGGGTATCCGGCGAAAAAACGAATCCCTTGTTCGAGAACAAGCGGGTTATCTTTGAACCGCGGATCCAGAAGCGCATTCTCGATAACGAGCGGCGCAAGCTGCTGCATCCCCACCGAGCAAAAACTCATCGCGCGATCGGTCTCCCGTATCGTCGTTCCCCGGATAGCCTTGAACCATTGCCGTTCACGCGCCACGAACGTCACCGCCGACCAGGCCCCTTGGCAGACCGCATGAACAAGGTCGATCAGTTTCTCATAGCTTGGTTCCGGCGGCGTGTCCATAATCTTGTAAGAGTGGAGCGCCTCAAGGCGTTCATCGTCGTCAATCCGAACTCTCAGACTGTCCCTGGCCCCTGCCGATCGACTTGCAATCATCCTTAGTTCTCCGGAAATACGCTGTGCTCGGGGCCTGTTGCGGTCACGTCCTGTATTTATCGCGTATATCCCAGATTTCTTTAACTTTTACAGAAGGCGAGGGGTTCCCTACACCACGACCGCCGCTCCGTTCTCGGCTGCAGACCCGAACACCGCCCGATACCGCGCCACCTCGGTCGAAGGCCCCGTCGCCTTGCGTGCATTATCTGAGAGCTTTACGGCTGAAGCTCCATTGACGGTCATCAGCTTGCAGACCAGGCTAATCGGCTCCAGGTCATGCTCCCCACGCGGGTGGCACTCGCGGAAGTCATTGGTCAGCAGGGTGCCCCAGCCCGCCGAAAACCGGATGCGCCCGTGAAAGTAGCGGTGCAATGCCAGGATCTCCTCCACATCCAGGCCGTCGCTGGCGATAAAGCGCTTCCTCGTCGCATCGCGTCCGCGCGACGCCAGCCACGCGCAGTATTCGTCTCCCGCCACAAACGGGTTCTTGCTGTCGGCACGTTGGCCGGTCCAGTCCGCCACCCAGTCCGGAGCCCCGGCAAGAAACTGCGTTGTGCCGAAGGTGTCCGGAAGCATCACCAGCAGCTCTCCGCCATAGCTCTTTTGCCAGAGCTCCAGCACCCGGTACTGCGAGGCGCGCAGCTCCTCATCGGTGCCTTCGGCCGCGATCGCCGCCAGCGCCATAGGCAGCTCGTGGGCGTTGGTTCCCATCGCCTCCAGATCGTGCTTGTACGCCAGAAACGTGTTGGACGAGCCGGTCAGCGTCGGCCCCAGTGTCTTGCGCATCGCCTCCACGACATACTCCTGCCAGAGAAAGCTATGACGTCGCCGGGTTCCAAACTCCGAAATTCTCACCTCCGGAACCCCGCGCAGACGCTCGATCTTGTCCCATAGCTTGGTTTTGGCTCGCGCGTACAAAACATCAAGCTCCATCTCGCTCAGCCGCGCTAAGGCCGAGCGGGTGCGCATCTCGCTTACCAGAGCCAGCGCATACACCTCCCACATCGTCACCTCGCTCCACAGCCCCGCAAAACAGATCTGCAACTGCCCATCCTGCTCGGTGACCACATACTCCGACAGCCTGAAGTCCTGCTCGAGCCACGTCAGGAACTCCGGCTCGAAGATCGTTCGCGTGCCATAGAACGTGTTCCCCGCCAGCCAGACGAGCTCCGACCTGCGGAAGCGCAGACCGCGCACATGCTCCATCTGCGCCACCAGCATCTCGACCGGCACATGGTCCCCGAGGCGCACGGTGTACGTCCGGTTTACGACCTCGCTCGTCACCCGCACGGCAGGGAAGTTCTTCCAGATGAATTGCAGCATCAGCAGCTTGTAAAAGTCCGTATCGAGCAGCGACCGCACGATGGGGTCCAGCCGCCAGTTGTGGTTATGCGCCCGCTCGGCAAAATTCACATTCATAGAACAATTCTCTCTCGACTTGCCCGCTCCAGCCTGCTCGCGGTCTGCGGATTCATAGAACGCTCACTGACGAGATCCGCCAGACGCGATATTCTAGTAGTTGCCATGCCTACGAAAAAAGACCTGCTCGCCGACCAGATTCAACATATCGACATTACCCAGCACAACGTCATTCCTCTGGTGGACGCCATGGCATCGATGGCGTACAGCGCACGTGACACCGCTCGCGCCGCG
The DNA here is from genome assembly GCA_964252505.1 of uncultured Acidobacteriaceae bacterium. Classification (GTDB taxonomy): domain Bacteria; phylum Acidobacteriota; class Terriglobia; order Terriglobales; family Acidobacteriaceae; genus Edaphobacter. The sequence continues at coordinate 4,528 of CAXUNW010000013.1, read as the reverse complement.
GGCATCTACGAGCGCATGCTGCGCGATACAGACTGCGGCGTCATCCTCTGCCTTGCCGGTTCGCTCATCTCCGCCGGCCTGCAGAAGATCTTCGTCGATCTCATCCGCAACAATATGGTGGATGCCATCGTCTCGACCGGAGCCAACATCGTGGACCAGGACTTCTTTGAGGCCCTTGGTTACCGGCACTACATCGCTTCAGACCAGTACAAGTATGGCAACGAAGACGGCGTGCTGCGCGAACTAATGATCGACCGCATCTACGACACCTTCATCGACGAGGAAGAGCTGCGCCTCTGTGACGACGTCACCCGCCAGATTACGGACTCGCTTGAACCGCGAGCTTACTCCTCGCGCGAATTTATTCGCGCGATGGGAGCGTACCTTGCCGCGAATGGGCGCGCTCCTGCCGACGGCAACAAGGACTCTATCGTCCTCGCAGCCTACGAAAAAGACATCCCCATCTTCTGCCCGGCCTTTTCTGATTGCTCTGCCGGCTTCGGCCTCGTCGCGCACCAGCATGCACGTCAAGGCAAGCCGGTCGTCTCTATCGATTCTGCGAAGGACTTCTACGAGATCACCCGGTTGAAGATTGAGAATCCCTCCACTGGCCTGCTCATGATCGGCGGGGGCGTTCCAAAGAACTTTGCGCAAGACATCGTGGTTGCTGCCGAGATCCTCGGCGTTGACGCTCCCATGCATAAGTACGCCATCCAGATCACAGTAGCCGATGCCCGCGATGGTGCGCTCTCCGGCTCCACCCTCAAGGAAGCAAGCTCCTGGGGTAAGGTCGATACCGTCTGGGAGCAGATGGTCTTCTCGGAAGCGACGCTTGCACTGCCGCTGATTGCCGGTTACGCGTATCACAAGCAGGCATTTGCCGCGCGCACGGGCAAGCGCTTTGCCCAAATGCTTGAGGCGGCGCCTGTAACCGCCTGACGTCCTCAGCAACCCGTTAGCCCATTCCGGAACCAGGAGATGCAAGGCGCCCCTCAGTCTCGGGGCGCGTTGCAGTACCATCGGCCCAAGTGACTCCGATGAACGTCCCTGCTGCTCTGCTTTGCCTTGCGCTGACCGTGCTTTGCGCGGCTCTGTTCCTTGCGCTGCGTCGGGTCCGCCGGGCCAGCGCCGGCCTCAACCGGGAGATCGAGGAGCAGCGCCGGCAACGAGTCGCGCTGGATGCTATCAAGGACCAGCTCATCGCGAATGTCTCGCACGAACTTCGGACCCCGCTCACCAGCATCCGGGGCGCGCTCGGCCTGCTTACTGCAGGCCTGAGCGGATCGCTCGACCCCAGAGGACAGCATCTGCTCCGCATTGCGCTCACCAACACGGAACGCCTCATCCGTCTCGTAAACGACATTCTGGATCTTGAACGCATGGAGTCAGGCCAGGCGACACTTCATTTTTGCCGTTGCTCTCTCGTAAGTCTTGTGGAGCAAGCCATAGAGACCATCTCGCCTACTGCCGAGGCCGCCGGGCTTCGGCTCAGTCTGACTGTGGCTGCCGGCCTTCCGCCTGCATCAATGCCCCGGCCCGCCTTCAACCTTCCGCACACGCCAGCCGCGGATCGTGACGATCGCCGTCGGTCGCATTCCAGTGGAAGCCGGGTCGATTCCTCCGTCCCGGAGCAGGCCTTCTTCGACGCCGACCCTGACCGCATCCTCCAGGTCCTCACCAACCTGCTTGCAAATGCCATTAAGTTTTCGCCCCCGGATACCTCCGTCGAGGTGCACCTGACCACCGCACCGGGAGTGCTCCACCTGCGCGTGGCCGATCAGGGCCGCGGCATTCCCGAGGACAAACTCGAGGCTATCTTTGACCGCTTCCAGCAGGTGGAAAGCACCGACGCTCGCCAGAAGGGCGGCACGGGTCTTGGACTTGCTATCTGCCGCACCATCGTCCAGCAGCATGGAGGCACCATCTGGGCGGAGCGCAACCTGCCCCGCGGCGCTCGCTTTTGCGTCGATCTTCCACGCATTCAGCGATTCAGCGACCAGCTCGGCGCACGCAGCGGCACGCCCGCCGGAAGCTTCGTTCTTACCTCCTAGCTCCACTCCAAGGAAGTTCTATGCGCCGCATCCTCATCATCGACGACGAAGACGACATTCGCGAAGTTGCCGCGATCTCGCTCGAAACCTTCGCCGGTTGGACCGTCGCCACAGCCTGCTCCGGTCCGGAAGGCATCCGCGTCGCCCAGGCCGTCAAACCCGACGCCATCTTGATGGACGTCATGATGCCCGGTATGGATGGCCCCAGCGCCTTCCGCGCGATGCAGCAAACCCCGGGTATTGCGGGAATCCCGGTGATCCTGCTCACCGCCAAGGTCAACCCCACCGAGCAACGCCTGTTTGACAGCCTGGGCGTTGCCGCGGTTCTCGCCAAGCCATTTGACCCGTTGACCCTCGCCGTGCAGATTGCCAGCGCCCTTCGGTGGCCTCACGTGTCCAGCGACTTCACCCGCCAATGACCTGGAATAAGGCAGCTCCGCCCTCGGCCCGCAGCCCAGCCGAAAAACAGAAAGCCATGGCCTTTTCCGCAAATCCTCTCCCGAACCCGCCAACCTCCCGGACCGACGATACACAGAGCCGCATCCAGGCGATCTGGCAGCAAAACCTTCCCGCGCTGCGATCCCGCCTCGATCTGCTTGCCGCCGTCGCCCAGTCCCCAACGATCAGCGATCCTGAGCGCGAGGAGGCCATCTCCATCGCCCATAAGCTCGCCGGTTCCCTTGGCCTGTTCGGCTTCCCCGAAGGAACGGACCTTGCGCGTCAGTTGGAGGCCGCCCTCTCCGCCCCGGCGCTTCAGCCCGGAGAACTCATCCAACTCACTACCCAGCTGCGCACTACCCTGCATCTCGCAGCCTGAGGCTTATCGCCGATGGTCTGTGCGCCCCGGGACACCGCGCCCCTGCTCCATCTCGCTCGCCGCCATCAGGAACGCCCCAACGCCCTTCGCGTCGTCCGCAATCACCGGCTCATGCACATAGTAGTCGAACGTCCCCGACCGATAGGGGCGTCCCCCCAGGCCGCCCACCTTGACGGTTCCGCCAAGCGACGCCATGCCGTCACCATCGACTGTCACGAAACGCTTCTGGATCCCGTCCCAACCTCGACGCGCGTTCTCCGCTCGCCCCTGCGGCAGGTATCCTAACCGCACGCCCTTCGCCAGTGCATACACAAACATCGCGCTGGCTGATGACTCCAGAAAGTTTCCGGGCCGCGCGCCCTTGTCCATCACCTGCCACCAAACCCCACTCCCTGGGTCCTGGTAGCGGACGATTGCCGCCGCCGTTCTGCCAAGCGCCCCCACAAGTGCACCGCGCTGCGGATTGTCCTGCGGGATCCAGTCCAGCACATCCACAAGCGCCATCGCGTACCATCCCATGGCACGCGCCCAAACCTCCGGGCTCAGGCCCGTTGTCTTATCAGCCCATGCCATCTGCTTTGACTCATCCCACCCATGCCGCATGAGCCCTGTCTCCGGCTCCCGCATCTTGGCATCCATCAACATCAGCTCCGCGGACACCTCCTTGAAATCGTCCGGCTCCTGAAAAACAGCTCCGTACTCAGCCAGGAACGGGCCCGCCATATACGCCCCGTCCAGCCATATCTGGTTCGGGTAGATGTCCTTGTGCCAGAAACCCCCGCTCGCTGTGCGCTTCTGCTGCCGCAGCTGCTCCCTCACGTACTTCGCCGCGCGAGAGTACCTTGCATCGTGCGTTACCCGATACATCGTCAGCAGCGCCTCGCCGGTCTTTATGTTGTCCAGCGAGTGCTGCTCCGCCGGGTACCCGGCGATCGGGGCCTCTCCGCCGGCATCGCCGATGAGATGTTGGTCCAGCGTCTCCTTGATGTACCGCAGATACCGCGCATCACCGGTCACCCGCCACTCCGCCGTCATCCCGTCCAGCAGCACACCTTCTTCATAGGTCCACTTGCCGGGAGTGTTCAGCGAGGGCATCCTGCCCATCGGCCACTTCGCCACCACAGTGTCGGCCATCCGCCGCCCTGGCGCCACGCTCGCACTCTGCCCAAGTGCAAACCCGGCCAGCGTCATCCATATCATCCAGCCAACCCGCATCGAGCCACCCTGCCTACAGGCCGCTCAAAGCGTCGGCCCGTCGCAACACAGGATACCTAATCGCACTCCAGCGCCGTCCAGACCCCCGCTGCGTTGCCCGACGCTCCAGCCACGCGGAGGTCCACAAAGCTGCCCGCCGAAATGTTTACGCCGCCCGTTCCTGTGCATCCCGTGCCCGTCGTCGCCGAGCAGGCCAGCCCGGAGTCCGCCAGTGAAGCCGGCGAGGGTCCAACCCGCAGCGTGACCGTGATTGGATTCTCCTGCTGCGAAAACACCACCAGGCGGTTGGCTGTGCATGCCCCCGGAACCCATGTGGCCACGCTCGCATTCTCAGTAAAGGCTGCGGCGCTGCTATTCACTGCGTAGTACACCGCGTTGTAGGAGACCGCATGGTAGGTCGAAAGAAACGGCAGTCCACTCAACGTTTGTCCCGATCCACCTCCCC
>CAXUNW010000012.1:14482-32540 GCA_964252505.1 uncultured Acidobacteriaceae bacterium | reverse complement strand
AGTACTTCACATCCGGAGCATGGAAGAAGAGTCCGTTCGGCTGCTGCAGCTTGTCCAGGTACGACACCATCTCCTTCGCATCGCGGTCCAGGTACTTCTGGTCCCCCGTCGCCCGGTAAGCCTCCAGCTGCAGCATCGTCAGCATGTACATATCGTCGATCCAGTAGCGCGTCTCGGCGGAAAGCCCGTCCGGCTGCGGGTTCTCCCATTGCCGGTCCGCCCACCGCTTGCCCTCGGCCAAAAACCGCGGATCCTTCGTTTGCAGCCCAATCTCCAGAGGCACCACCCCAAAGATCGAGTCGTCCACATGATGCCGCAGCGGAATCCGCGCCTGGTCCGAGCCCCCCGGCATCATCGGCTCAAACCGTGTAATCAATTTGGCGCGTAGCGCATCGTCATGCGTCAACTGCGCAAACGTCAACGACCCATACCACGCGCAAACCTCTGCATAGTGCAGCGTCGGCGTGTACTGGTGCGGGCTCGTCACAAAATGCTCCGCCAGCCGCTTGCCCACATCCTGCGGAGCCGTGTTCGCAGGCCAACTTTCAAAATAGCTCTCGCCCGTTTGCGCCTGTGTCTGGGTACAGGCCAGCACTACAATAGCGGAGAGAACAACCTGATGGGCAAGTCTCATCGTCAGAGCATTCCTTTTTGGTAGTGGAGTACGCATCTCGTCCGTGCCGCCCGAAGCAACATACCGCCGGGCTCACATCATGGACAGCGGCCATTCTACGCAGATGCACCCAGCATGGGGAAGCACGATCATGTTCGGTGGAGGAACTATTTCTACAAATCGACAAACCGTGCAACGATCCGCTCGCATCCGTCCAGGCCTCAGGGCTCACCTTCAGCCCCGCATTTCACCCCGACGAACTTCTCTTTGCGAAAAACATAAGCATTTTCACGTGTCAAGCCCCATAATACCCCATGTCGTTCATTCTAAAAGAAATATAAATGGCCGATGAGTTATGCTCCACCCTGTAAGCTTAAGACAGAACTGCAGAAAAGCCTCATGGAGGGCACCAAGCCAGGCCATCGTGACCGTATCTCCTTTGTTTACTAATTTTTAGCCGTAACCCGTTTAGAATGAATATTTTGCAGCGCCGTGTCTTGCCTAAGTCGAACAAAAGCAAAGGCTTACGCGCGAAGAGGGGGGGGGACCCCCTATAGGTAACCGAGAATGTATCAAGTCCGGCGGGGCGCCCGTCACGCGCCCCACCGTTAGTTGTTAGACTTGGGTGCGCGTCCGGCCGCAACCGGGCAAAGCTGTCTAGGAGGGTTCCTGCTATGAGCGGTCTGGATGCAGTCAATCGGCGTGCGTTTCTGAAGACGGTCGGCCTTGGGGCCGCAGGCCTCGGTGGCCTCACCCTGCCGGAAAGCGCTCTGGCCCTCGGCGAAGCGGCTCCCGCACACGAAGTCATCCAGCCCGGACAGGACGCTGTCGCCGCCGCCACCCCCAAAGATAAAATCAACTTCGCCGTCTGTGGCGCCAGCCACGATCACATCTATGGCATGGTCGGCGCCATCCAGCGTGGCGGCGGAACCCTCGTCGCCTGGCACGCCGAGGAACCCAACAAGATCGCCCTCTTCAAGAGTCGCTTTCCCGATGTCAAGATGGCCGCCTCCGAGGCCGAAATCCTCGACAATCCCGCCATCCAGCTTGTCCTCAGCTCCACCGTCGCCAGCCGCCGCGCAGCCCTCGGCGTCCGCGTCATGCAGCACGGCAAGGACTTCCTCAGTGACAAACCCGGAATCACCACGCTCGACCAGCTCGCCGAGGTCCGTAAGACCATCGCCGCCACCGGTCGCATCTACGCCATCCTGTACTCCGAGTTGCTGGAGGTCAAGGCCGCCATTAAGGCCGGCGAGCTTGTCCAGGCGGGAGCCATCGGCAAGGTCATCCAGACCATCAACATCGCACCGCACCAGGTCATCCAGAACCCCAACGACCGCACCGGCGGAGGTGCCCAGCCCAGGCCAGACTGGTTCTGGGAGCCCGAGCTCTACGGCGGCATCCTCACCGACATCGGCTCCCACCAGGTAGACCAATTCCTCTACTACACGGGTTCAACCTCAGCCGACATCGTCGAATCCCAAATTGCCAACTTCAAGCATCCCGAACATCCCAAGTTCCAGGACTTCGGCGACATGGTCCTGCGCGGCAACAAGGGCCTTGGCTATGTCCGCCTGGACTGGTACACCCCCGACGGCCTCGGAACCTGGGGCGACGGACGCCTCTTTATCCTCGGCACAGAAGGCTATATCGAGTGCCGCAAATACACCAACGTCGGCGTCGCCAAGACCGGCAACAACCTCTTTCTCGTAGATAAAAGCAGTGCACGCTATATGGATTGCAACAACGTTCCCTTGCCGTTTGGCCCGCAGTTCGTCTCCGATGTGGTAAACCGCACCCACACCGCCCAGGATCAGGTGCAGGCCCTCCTCGCCGCCGAGCTGGTGGTCAAGGCGCAACTTGGAGCCAAACACGTCACACTCTCATAGCCGTTACACCCGGCGTGCCGATGAGGTAAGAGGTCCACAATCCAGCACGGCCTTTCCCTGCAAAAAATCGGCGCGGCGGTAGGCTTTTTGGGCGAATATCGTTAGACTTGTAAAGGCCGGAACATCACCGGTTGGGAGACTGCTTGCTTCGATTCCTGAAAATGGATCTCATCGCCGCGTGCGTCGCCGTGACCAGCCTCTTTGCCCTGGCTCACCGCTTCCCCCTCAACGAAACTCCAACCATCCAAACCGAAGGCGCAACTCCGATCGTACAAAAAGCCTTTGTTGCCACGACTGTAGCAACGATTCAACCAGCCGCAAAGCCGAAACTCTCCCGCTCCCTGCGCCTGCTGGCCAATCTGGGAATTGCCTCCTGGTATGGAGCCGTCCTCGAAGGCCACAAGACCGCCAGCGGCGAGATCTTCCATAAGGACGATCTAACCGCCTGCCACCGCACCCTGCCCTTCGGGACGTTGGTAAAGGTGGTCGACACCGCCAGTGGAAGATCCGTCATCGTCCGCATCAACGACCGGGGCGTTCTCGCCGGCGACCGAATCATCGATCTCTCCTCCGGTGCCGCCCAAAGCCTCGGGATCTTGCGCAGTGGTGTAGCCCGCGTCCGCCTGGAAGTTTTAAAGAAGGTCACACGCGATTTTGAACCCCAACCTCTCTCTTCGATCGCGCGGGTGGATCAACCTGCGGAGCTTTAGCGCCTGGAATGATCTTCGCGCGCTCAGTCCTTGACGGCAGAGTCTGAACCGTCGGCAATCACCTGTCCATACTCCAGGATTGTGACCATCAAAACTCCGCCCGAGATGTTGCCCAGAACCGCAGGAAGAAACCACGCAGGATACGCAGACCATGGAAGCTGATGCGTCAGCACCGCCGCGAAAACCTCGCCAGACGCAGCGATACAGTGGGCGAAGTTCCCAAGCCCGACGACAAAGGTCAGCAGCCAGATAACCATCACCGATCCGGTAATGGAATGTGATCCGCTGACCAGCCAGGCTGCAGTCGCGATGATCCAACCTCCCATCACTCCCGACCAGAAGATCGTTGAAGTTGAGTGATGTGTCGCATCCAGACCCAACTGAGCAAGCGCCTGGACGATACCAGGCGCAAGCGCGTTCGTAAGTGTCGCAAGAGCGGCGAAAGCAAACGCGCCAAGAACGTTCGCGGGCAGGACTGTAGCCCAAAGCCGCATGGTGTTCCAGAGATGTTTCCGTTCAGCCAGCACGAGCGCGACTGGATAAAGTGTGTTCTCGGTGAAGAGCTGTGATCGCCCAAGAATGACTACGATGAAGCCAAGCGGGTAGAACATCCGGCTGAAGAACTCGGTCGTGTGCGCGGGTGTAGCCGCATTGGTCAGCAGGAACAGGGCAACCGCTGTCCCAAGCGCGGAAAGGCCCATAAAGACGCCTCCGCCAACGCCCGAGAGAAAGAGGGCAAGCGTTGATCGCCTGAGCTCCTGACGCGCATTCGTTGCCACCTGCTTGTAGATCTCTTCCGCGGAGGGACGCGCGAGATCCTTCTGGCTTTCGGAAGCATCAATGGTGTTGAGTTCCGAGCTCTCGACTGCTTCGTCGGATGGCTGTTGCTTTGCAGGTTGGTTCTCAGGCATTGGAGGTGAGATGCTTGGGACACCAAAGCGTGTTCCTGCTGATTCGGTGGTCCCATCTCAAGGCAGGTAGAGCACGGCTCTGCGGCGTTTCGGCTGATAAGCTAGCTCGAATGACTACCATTGCCAGTTTGTCGCCCGAGGTGCTTGCCAAATACCAGCCCGTCATTGGACTTGAGGTTCATGTCCAGTTGATGACGCGGTCCAAGGCTTTCTGTGGGTGCGTGAACCAGTATGGGGGCGATCCAAATACGCACTGCTGTGCGACCTGCTTAGGGCTGCCAGGAGCACTTCCGGTGCTCAATCGTCAGGCGGTGGAATTCGCAGTTCTGGCGGCAAAGGCGATCGGCTGTGTCATTCAAGAGACCAGCGTCTTTTCTCGGAAGAACTACTTTTATCCGGATTCTCCAAAGGGCTACCAAATCTCGCAGTTCGATAAGCCGATTGCGGAGCATGGAGGGCTCTGGATTTCCGATACCGTTGCCGGGACTAGGCGCATCGGGATCACGCGTCTACATCTGGAAGAGGACGCAGGGAAGAGTGTGCACGATGGATTCGCAGACTCGGTGGCTAAGACCTACATCGACCTTAATCGGTGTGGGACACCCCTGATAGAGATCGTAAGCGAGCCGGATCTGCGGTCGGCGGATGAGGTGTTCGACTACCTTACCAAGCTCAAAGAGATCTTGCTCTACACCGGGGTGAGCGACTGCAATATGGAAGAGGGGTCCTTACGGGCGGATGCCAATGTGAGTGTCATGCTTCGGGGTGCGACTGAGTACGGGACGAAGGCAGAGGTGAAGAACGTCAACAGCTTCAGGTACATACGAGCAGCGGTCGAGTATGAGATTGAGCGGCAGGTAGGTGTGATTGAAGGGGGGGGAAGGATTGTGCAGGAGAGCCGGTTGTGGAACAACGCAGAGGGTCGGACGTACTCGATGCGGTCCAAGGAGAAGGCGCATGATTACCGCTACTTTCCAGAGCCCGATATACCGCCGCTGGTGGTAGGCGCGGCGTGGCAGCGAAAGATCCTGGCGGGGATGCCGGAGCTTCCGGAGGCGCGGCGGGCGCGGATGATCGCCCAGTACGAGATTGCGCCGCAGGATGCGATGACGCTGACGGCGACGCGCGAGTTCGCGGATCGGTTCGAGGCAGCGGCCAAGCGGGCGAAGTCGCCCAAGCGGGTGGCGAACCTGATTCTCAGCGAGCTCACGAGCCGGCTACGGCTGGCAGGTTTAGAGCAGGAGCAATCGCCGGTGTCGATGGACGGGATTGTTCTTGCGGCTGATCTGCTGGAGTCCGGTGAGGTTTCGAGCAAGATGCTGAAGCAGCTCCTGGATACGTGCTTCGCGTATGGTGAGGATTTTGGGACGGTGTACGAACGGGAGAAACCGCGGCAGATCTCCGATGTTTCGGAGATCGAAACCATGATTGACCAGGTCATTGCGGCGAACGGGAAGCAGGTGGAGCAGTACCGGGGGGGTAAGAAGACCGTGGCGGCCTTCTTTGTGGGGCAGGTCATGAGGGCGTCCAAGGGGCAGGCGAATCCGACCCTGCTGAACGAACTCGTGACAAGGAAGCTCGATGACCTGGGCGCGCTTTGAGCTCATCTGGCGAGACTTTGGCCCACCCCGGCTCTATGATTCAAAATATTCAAGGTAAAAGACTTAGGTCTGGACTTGCATTTTGTAAGGCACTCTTAAATCGGGAACGATCAGTCGCGGGCGGATGGGTGAATCTTGAAAGCTCTTCTGGAACTGCTCTAATGATCGGATGAAGTGGTTGCGGGTTTTCGGGGTGATCATGGGCGTAGCTTGCCTGGGGGTTGCAAGTCCGACTCGGCTGGCGGAGCCGGGGCAGATACCCCCGCGGACGGTGCTGCTGTCGCAGATGATGAGGCAGCTTTCCGCGGAGCCTGGCTTTACCGAGGAGCTTGTGCGACAGATGCAGGTGCAGTCAAAGGTGGGAGCAGCGATGCTAACGCCGAAGCTAGTGGATCACCTGCGAGAGATGATCCTGGGGAAGGATTGGGCAGGGCTGGACAGATTTCCGGGATGGTCGATGCGGGAGATCAATCCCACGGTGCGCGTAGTTGGGCATGTTGCGGGGAAGGACGCGGATGCAACGACGCTGGCGCGCAATCCGGGAAGCACGACCGTTGGCGCGATGAAGCCCTCCAAGGCTGGATCGCCCGAGATGAGCGCGTTTGTAGACTTCGGGGAGTACCGCCTGGAGACTCCCCATGCAGAAAATCTCGACAGGGCGTCGGAGCGGCCGCGATTTTCTGAAAGGGGCCTGGTAAACGCGGTAGGAGATGGGGTGGTCCGTGGCGACGGGCCGGATGAGCGGCTGGCTCCGATGCACGCGGAGAGTACGCGGCTGGCGGAGGTGCTGAACCGGCTGTCCCTAAACGACCTGGATGGAGCCAAGCGGATGGCGGTCGAGGTGGCGGGGATCGGGTCGGCGGTGCAGCAGTCACTCGGTACGCCGGAGGACCTGATGCAAGCGTTGATTGAAGGCGGGCACGAGGTGGTGGTCTCGGACTCGCGGTACTTCGCGAACTTTGGACACTTTCACTACAACGGGCAGGACGTGATGATGCCTTTCTGGGTAAATTCGCAGATCCTGGTGCCGGGCACGGCACGTCCCCTGCTAGTGCCGGTGAGTCATGCTGAGTACGAGTGGCAGGTGCGGGGGCCAAGGATTAACGCGGCGGTGAGTTTTTACTTCGGCATCGACGGCAAGGCGGAGTTTCGGACGATGGACCAGCTGGATCAAGCGTGGGTGATGAACCGGCATGCGCACGAGTATCGCGGTGCGGAGGCCGTGGAGGTGACGCGGCTCGCCGGGAGGATGCTCTTGGCGTATGCGCACCAGCACCAACAGCGGCCGAAGCTCCCGTTCGGAGGGTACTACGCTCTTGGCGTATGCCAGGACGTGGTGGCGGCGATCGAGCTGAAGATGACGGGGAGGGCGACACTGTTCCCGAACACGGCGGACGGCGCCCTGTTCAACGATCCTCGCGATGCGGAGATCAACGGGCTGATCCGGGCGATCCCGAAGGATCGGGACGGAAAGATGCCGGGCGTGGAGCGAATCTTCGGATCGCTGCCGACCGATGACCTAGAGGGGGTAACGATTCCGGGACTGGGACCCGATCTGGTGGCTGTACATCGAGCCTGGACGAATGGAACGTTGGAGCGGACGGGGATCGGGTGGCGCCGCCGGGCACTTGCGATTGCTCTGTTCGGTGCGGGAATGCTGGTTTTGTTCCGAACGGTCAGGCGAGCCTCCCGCCGGGCACGGCAGATACGCTAAGCAGAGGCTACGCTTTGTTGCCACGCTAATGGTGCAACGTTTTGTTATCTTGCCGCTTCCTAATTTCCTGAGGTGCTCTGCCATGGCAACAGCGAAGAAGGCTGCGGGGGCAAAGGCTACAGCTAAAAAGGCAGTTGCGAAGAAAGCCCCTGCGAAGAAGACTGCCGAGAAGCAATACTCGTCGGCTGCAAGCGCAAATGTAGAACGCGAGATGAAGGCGATGAAGGCCGGCAACTTGAAGAGCGGAAGTGGAGCAAAGGTCACCAATCCTAAGCAAGCGATAGCGATCGGACTTTCCGAGGCGCGGAAGGCAGGGAAGAAAGTTCCTCCCCCGCCGGAGCAGAGCTAGCAACAGGCTTGGGCGTCCCGGTATCTGACCTAAGTCTTTGTGGTGGCCGCGGGCGCTGCTGCGGTGGAGGGTGCGGGGGTGGAGGCCGGGGACGCCGCTGGCGTTGGCGAGGAAGTGGCCGCATCCCCTGATGCGGCGGGCTTGCCGGTCGAATCGGCCTTAGCAGACTCGGGCGAGCCGGTGCTCTCGCCGGAGGATTTCGGCTTGGCATTGCCATAGCCGTCGGCATACCAGCCCCCACCTTTGAAGGCGATGGCGGGGGCAGAGATGACACGCTCCAAAGGACCCCCACAGTGAGGGCAAAGGGTAATCTCGGGATCGGAGAACTTCTGAATCTTTTCCGTGTGCTTGTGGCAGGTCGTGCATTCGTATTCGTAGAGCGGCATCAGATCCTCTTTGCCCTATCGTACCGTCTCGCCCGTTTAGGGACCAGGAATGTCACATTGAGGCAAGTACCATGCCACGCGGCCGATACCGACCGGATGTGCAGTTGGCCCATCGAACGGATCCGTCTTCCGAGCGCCACTTTCAACGATGGAGCTCGATCAGTCGGACGCTGGCGATGGCTTCGACCTTGCGCAGGGCATCCACAGCCGAGTTTGCGGAGGCGGCTGAAGGCACGTCAATCTGGACGACGGCGAGGGCCTGCCCCAGGGGGACTTGCTGACTTTGGGTCGCGCGTGGTTTTCCCGACCGGCCGAGGGCGAAGTTGGCGATGTTGAGCTGCTGCTCACCAAGGATAGTGCCGATGCGACCGATGACTCCGGGGACGTCGTGGTTCCGGATGGCGACGAGAGTGCCTTGGAGGGGTGCCTCAATGTCAATGCCGTCGTAGGTAAGCAAGCGGGGCGACGTGCCGTGGAGGACCGTGGCAGAGGCGCTGGTGTCTCCTTCGGTCGCGTGGAGGACAAGTTTGAGCACAGAGCCGCTGCCGCCGGTGGTGAACTCCTTTTTATCCTCCTGGATACGAATGCCTCGCTCCGCGGCAAGGGCCGCGGCGTTGATGGGGTTGACTCCCTCCTCGCCGGCCAAGATGCCGCAGAGGGCAGCGTTGCGGATGAGATCGGTCTTACCGGTCGCTATACGTCCCGAATAGGTGAGGTGCACGTCCTCCAGGTTGCCGGGAGCGGCGTGCGCGAGGAACTGGCCCAGACGTTCGGCCATGTCGATGTAGGGGGCGGCTTCAACGTACTCCTCACGGGAGAGGGAGGGCACGTTCACGGCGTTCTGGACGACGCCGAACTTGAGGTAGTCGCGGACCTGCTGGGCGAGTTGGATGCCGATAGCCTCCTGCGCTTCGTCGGTGGCTCCGGCGATGTGTGGGGAGAGCAGGACATTATCGAGGGAGTGGTAGGCGGAGTCTTTAAGGGGCTCCTGGCGGAAGACGTCGAGGGCGGCTCCGGCGACCTTACCGGACCTGAGGGCATCGATGAGAGCTTCGTCGATGATGAGCTCGCCGCGGGCGCAGTTGACGATACGGATGCCGGGCTTCATGATGGCGAGGGACTGAGCGTTGATGAGGCCTTCGGTCTGCGGGGTGAGGCCGACGTGGAGGGTGAGGTAGTCGGACTCCTTGTAGATGGCGGCGAGATCGACGAGGGCGACCTCGTTCTCGCGAGCGATGACGGGCGCGATGAAGGGGTCGTAGCCGATGAGGGTCATGCCAAAGGCTCGGGCGCGGCGGGCGACCTCGAGACCGATGCGGCCGAGGCCGACGATACCAAGAGTTTTGCCGCGAAGCTCGGAGCCCTGGAGGGTCTTTTTGTCCCATTTTGCGGCGTGCGTGGTGGCGTTGGCGCGGGGGATGGCGCGCGCCATGGCGATCATGAGGCCAAGGGTGAGTTCGGCGACGGCGACTGCGTTGGCGCCGGGGGTATTCATGACAACGATCCCCTGGTGGGTGGCGGCGTCGGTGTCGATATTATCCACGCCAACGCCCGCCCGACCGATGACGCGGAGCCTGGGAGCATTGGCAAGGAGGGCGGCATCGGCCTGGACGGCTGAGCGGACGACGAGCGCGTCGGCGTCGCCAAGTTCGGCGGCCAGACTGCCCTGGATCTGGTCGGGCGAGACGATGTGCCAGCCAGGCTCCTGCTGGAAGACGGCGAGGGCGGCGGGTGAGACTTTCTCTGCAAGGACGATCTTCATGATGGCTTTATTTTACGGGGATGGTGGGACGGGATGGTCATGGGGCGCGAAGCGTCCTGAATAAAATGATCGCTTGGCGGAGAAGGCCGGACTTTCTTTTGCGCAGGAAGGCGCATGGCAGATGCGAGGCTTAGCGGACTGTCGCGTCGAACACGCCGGTTTCAACGGTCGTGTCGTGCTTCATCTGTACGAAGATCCGGTACTGGCCAGGGGAGGGAAAGCCGTAGGGAAAATCGACCTGGGGACCGACCGGGCTCATGGGAGTCATCCCGCCGTTCGCGAGGTCCATGGCAGCCATGGCGGCTGAGCCCTCCGGGTGGGTGTGAGCGAAGACCGTGCCGTCCGTCTTGACGAAGGCGGCGTGGCCGGCCATGCCGAGGTAGGACTGCATGTGGGTGGCGGGTCTTCCGTCCGGCGCGAGGAGCTTAAAGCGAAAGCGGTAGGCAGTGCCGGCGGTGAGATCGACGGGCTTATCCCAAAGCATAGTGTAGCCGTCGGGCAGGTGGTAGCCTGGGCCGAGCGCTCCGGCAGAGAGAGGCTGCGGGCTGGCTTGGGCGTCATCTTGCGCGAGGGCGGCGGGAGTAAGGCCGGGTTGGACAACGAGGCGAGCTACAAGCGTCTCCGGGAAGCCCGAGGCGTGGACCACGTCGCCGTAGAGGGTGTACTGCCCGGGCGGCATGGCTGGGAGGATCATGCGGAAGTCACCTGGGGCGACGAGGTCCGGATGCAGATGAAAGGCTGCATCCATCTGCGGCTGGCGGATGGCATACAGGTGAATGAGCTTGCCGTGGTCGGGGAGGAAGTCGCGATTGGAACGTCCGGGGTGACGCCGCGGATCTTTGCTGTCGGGCGGGAGCGCGGCGACGCGAAGATCCAAGACATCTCCGGTGAGCGCGGCGGTGGTGGCTAGGGGCCGGTAGACGTTTTCGGCGTAACTTGCCGCCTCGACGTTCCACCACTTGGCGCCACCCCACACCATAAGGGCCATGACAGCGGTGGCAAAGCCCATGGCCAGGACACTTCGACGGCGTCGGGGTGCATCCGCTTCGACGCCTGGCGGGAGCCTGGCCTCGCGAACGGCAGCGGCGACGAGGCCAGCCATCGAGATGAGGAGAAAAAGGCCAAGAACGCCGAGGCCCCAGCCCATGGCCGGCTGCATATGCAATGTGCTGATCGCCATGGCTGGGACCGCGACGGAAGCGGTGCTGGGGCCTGCCGCGCCGACGATCTCAAAGCGTACTCTCCATGAGCCGGAGGCCATCATCCAGACGCCGCCGTTGAAGAAGGCTGGGTCGTTGGGCGACTGCGTCATGCGGTCGGAGCTGGGTGGGTGCTTGGAGGCTTCGCCGGTCAAGGGGATAGGGGTGATCCTGAGTTCGGTAACGGCCGGGCCGGATGCTTGCACCTCAACGGTTGCAACGCCGGGGATGACCAGCGGGGGGCGGACGGTGACCGCTAGATGGTAGGGGCCGGAATCGACGGTTTCGAAGACATCCTTCGATCCGAGATGGGCCCAGGCAGATGGCGCAAAGATGCCGAGGGCCAGAAGCACGCAGAGATTGCGTGTCCAGCTCACCGCTGCACACCCCGCATCCAGTTGCCGAACCTGAGGCCAAGCAGGGTCCCCAGCGAACCTACGGCGGCAGCGAGGGCAAGACCGCGGGCGAGCACCAGGCCCGCGGCAGGGTTGAACCATTCACGGAGCCGATCCGGGCCGTCAGGGCGTGAGTTGTAGTCGAAGTATATGGTGCCGAAGAAGCGGTTTTGGCTGGCTTTGGACAGCAGAAAGGATGCAAATGGCCACTCCACGGCTACCAACACGACCACGAAGACTATGCCGGAGACAGCCGCGATCTGCCAGGTTTTCCAGGAGCGGGTTCTTTGCCACAGCAGATCGAACGCCAGGGCGGGGATAAGAAGCAGCACGGGGAACTTGGCCGGAACCAGATGGGTTACCGGGAAGAACACGGGGCCGAGTTTGGGCGTAGCGGGGAAGAGCGGGAAGATGAGGATCTCCATGATTGCGATGATGGAATAGATCGAAGCTGCCGTCGTGCATGCCCAGCGCGCGTCGGAGGACTGCCAGAGGATTGCGAGCACGACCGGGATGGATGCCGCGATCAGGATGTAAGGCGTCGTTGAATGCAACGCACCCTCCCAGGTTGATTCCATGAGGAAGAACATCTGTCCTCCGATGGTCAATCCACCCAGGTAGAGGAACATGCGCTGCAGGGTGCGATGCTCACGAGTGCCTACGCCGGCGCGGTTCATCGCGGCGAGAATAAGGAACACGACCCCCATTCCCACGCAGCGGATGCCAAGCACGAGAAGGGTGTGCGGCGGGCTGACGATCTTGACGTCGAGTCCATAAGCGGCATGCCACCAATTGTCGAAAGGAGCCGAGACTATCATGGCGATGCCGCCCCAGGCGGCGAGGAAGGCGCCTAACGGTGCGCGAAATCCAAGCACGTTGACTGAGACAGCACGCATGCTCTGTGATCTACCGAAGGTTGTGGCAAAGATAAGGTAGCCGCAGATGATGGCGGCCAGGACACCGCAGGCGTAGATGGCCATGTGTGCGGGGGTCCAGAAGCTATCGCGGCCGATGGATCGGTGCCAGGCAACATCCCAGTTTCCACCGATCGATGCGGATGTGACGGCGGCGACTCCGCACCAGAGGTACCAGGGGACCCCCGCTGCACGCGCGCGCGTCTCAGGCCTGACGTGGGATTCCGCCTGTGTGGCTCCAAAATGCTGTGGTTGAATCAAGCCGGTGGTCGACATGGCCAGCCTCCCTGAAGTGCTCATTCCCAGGCCGGGCTCTTGAGAATGGCGGGCGGTACGTCTCCATGGTAAATGGCGGGTCGCTGGTAGCGACGTTTTCCATGCACCCTGCAGTCAGCCGCTGAGTGTTTCGGGGCGGCCAGAGGTTTGGGCGCTCGACCGAACTCAGGTGGGATCGTGGCAGGATTGTGGTCGCAAGAGGAAATGACCTCTTCGGCGTAGGGGCAGTTCCCCTTTGCTTCTTAGGACGTTGGTCCGCTGCCTGCGCACTCTGGCATCGAGCGATGTTTGGACGTGAGAGTCGTCCAGGTTATAGGCTGGCGGTCACGTGGGTGACCGAACCTACAGTGCGGGACGCGGGAGCGTAGTCTCGCCAGACGCCGAGGATGCCGAGGCTGAGCAGGCTGAATGAGACGAGCAGGAGGGCAACGAGCCAGTGCTGGCGACCGTCCCAGCGGGAGCGGTCCGCCAGCCAACCGCGCGGCGGGGAGTCCGGTGACATGCTGGCCAGGCGGCGGGTGAGGGGAAAGAGGCGCAACACGGCAAAGCAGATGGTGCAGCACCAGCCGATTGCCGCTGCCAGCAGGAACGTGCCCGGCCCACTGGTGAACGGAAGGGTGCGGTGCTCCCAAAGGGCGACGACGGTCAGGAAGAGCGTCAGGGCGTACCAGGTGGGCATGGTGAGTCCCATTGCAGTTGCCAGCGCAGAGGCTGTGTGAGCGTGGCTACGTTCTTCCATACGCCAGAGAACCGGGCTGACGAAGGCGGAGACGGCAAACTCATTGCCGACCATCGTGCCGGCTACACCAAGGGTAAGAACATCAAGCGCGATTGTCATACGCAGACCTTCTACAGGAGATGAATCCGCGAGTTCCACGAACCCTCGCGGGACCAAGTAAGATTGAGTTGAGGGAGTGACGAATGAGCCACATGGTGTTTTGCGCGAAGTACAAGGCGGAGATGAAGGGGTTGGACGAGCCTCCATTTGACTCCGACTTTGGCCAGAAGATTTACAAGAGCGTGTCCGAAAAGGCCTGGGGAGAGTGGGTGGAGCGGCAGAAGATGCTGCTGAATGAGTACCGGCTGCAACCTTGGACGCGTGAGGCTCAGGAGTTTTTGGTGGAGCAGATGAACGAGTTCTTTTTTGGAGAGGGCGGCGCGTTGCCGAAGGAGTATGTGGCCCCGACGGCCTAGTGGCACGGGGACGGACGCGGGCTGCAAGCCTGTATCCGACCTGCCTCGTGTAGAATACGACTTGCAGTACAGCCCCAGCGGTCTCCCACCCGGGAGAACGGTTAGTCCAGTCGGGACGTGGCTCAGCCTGGTAGAGCGCACCCTTGGGGTGGGTGAGGTCGCTAGTTCGAATCTAGTCGTCCCGACCATTTTCTTTCTCCTGCAAAATCATGGCATGGTTTTCTCGAGTCGTTTGCTCCTCGGCAAGCATGAGCAGGTTGCGCTGTTCCTAAATGGTCCGGAATGTTCGTACTTTACAAAAATTCAAAAATCGAAGGCTGATGTTCGTGCCGAGACTGCGGCTCGTTGTGGGCGGCGGCCTTGAGGAGTTCCTCCCCGGCGCTTACCCGGCACGCGCGCAATGTTGGTGGTAACTCGTACGTACCGTAGCTTGATTTACGGTTCAATGCGGACAGATGGGCCACACAGCGGACGCAGGACTCCGATGGTCAGTGGCGGGTTGGCGCCGTGGAGACGGCTGGAGCGGTTACGGTTCCTCCACCACTCGAGATCACGGCTCCGGAAGAATTATGTGTGACGGCAGCTATACCGATAGCGGTTCCTCCGACAACAATTCCCACGATTGCCCACTTGGGGATGATATGGAAGAGATGAAAGGGGCGAGACTCGTTGGGGGGGGGCGATGCGCTTGCCGGAAGCTCGGTGGACGCTCCGTTGCCAGCGCCGGCGGCGAGCGTGTTCTGTTCGTGGATGACGATTGCGACCGCCATCATGGTGCCAAGGGTGGCGGTAACGTTGATGGTGAACTGGCCGGTGGTGGTATTGGGTTGGAAGCCACGGCCGACGGCCTTGCCTTCGGCGTTTGTGACAGTTTTGTAGCTGGTGAAGGAGTTAAAGGTTCCCCCGGCACCGTTGGGGCCCCGCACGGAGGTGAAGAGAACGGCAACACCGGCGACGGGTTTGTGGTTGGCGTCCTCAACCTGCACTATAGGCTCGCGAGCCGTGCGCTGGCGGATGTTGTTGAGAGCGTTTTCGCCTTCAAGGATGGTGATGTGCAGAGTGAGAGGGGCGCTGATTTGGCTGTCCGTTGCGGCACCGACCTGGGCGAAGACGGGAAGAGGCAGTGCAAGGACAACAAGGATCCAGGCGAGGAGACGCGCGAAGATGGAACGCTCAGGAAGGGCACGATGCGACTGGCCAGGGGGAAGATGTGGACGTGTCATGACTAGTTCGAGTTCCCGGAGGCCGAGGCGCCTACGCCGTTAGAGAGGATGAGTGTGACCTGCCCGACGACGGTGGCATCATCGTCCAGGGTGAAGATCTGGGTGTAGAGAAAGGCCGATCCATACGTGGTGGAGGTGCTCTGTGCGTACCAGCCGCCAAACAGTGAGGTGACGTCAAGGGTGATGTCCGTGGTCTGGATCTGCTGCCCGGCGGCGGGAGCGAAGTGAAAGGCAGCCTGGGTGATGGCGCGGGTGTTCGAGAAGCCGTAGGTGTTGACGGTGAGTTGACGCCCGGCACGGGTAACAGTGATGGACGTGACGACAGGTGGCGCGGGGGCGATGGTGATGACGATGGGAGAGACAGTAGCCGGTGTCACGTTGATGCTGCCGTTTGTGGTGACAAGGGTGAGGGCCACCTGAATGGTTCCGGCAACGGTTCCGGTCTGGATTTGGATAGTAGGGGAGGTCGTCTGGCCGGCGGCGAGATTGAAGGTAAAAGTGCGGCCCCCGCCCCTGAACTGGATGGCGGGATCGTCCACCGTGCCGGCCAGAGGTGCGAAGGTGAGGGTGAGGGTAGCGGTGAGATCGACCGGGTATGAGTTGGCGAGGGCAAATTTAAGGATAGGCTGGTCGCCGGAGTTGGCGGTGGCAGGGCCTGTAAAGGTGACGGCGCCGATTGGTGCAAGGCTGACAGTGAAGAGGAGAGGCGCCGTGGTCTGGTTCTGAGTTGGATCGAAGACGGTGATCTGAAGATTCTGGATGGCGAGGAAGCTTGAAGCGGGCAGGATAGCGGTCAAGGTTGCGGCGTTTACGAAGGTGGTGGTGATTGCCACGCCGTTGACGCGGGCGACGGAGTTCGGGAGGAAGCCGGTTCCGGTTAGGGTGATGGTCTTGGCGGGGTCACCTAGCTGAGCGGTGGAGGAAGAAAGGGCTGTGAGAGTGAGAGCAATGCCGTTGAGAGTAACGGCGGTGGTGGCAACGTTGTAGTCAACCAGGTCATTGGGCGTGAAGGTAACGGTGAGGGTCTGGGGACCGGCGGCGACCACGCCGGTCGAGGGGAAAAAGGTGAGGACACCGGGCAGGTTGGGCCCCGAGATGCCGGTGATAGTCGGGATAAGCTGCAGGGAAGCGAGGGGCGTACCGACGACGGCTGTGGGTGGAGTGGGGAAGGCGATAGCCGGCGTGGCTTTGGTTACGGTGAGGATTGCCGAAACCATCCCAGCCTGGTTGACAGAGCTGGCGGGAGTAAAGGTGGCCGTCAGAATCTGGGGCCCGGCGGCGAGGATGTCGCCTGGAGCATGATTGTAGGTGAAGGCGCCGGGGATCGAGGTTCCGCTGGGGGTGACGGCTGTCGCGTCAAACTGGCTTCCGACAAGGGGGGTGCCATAGGTGATGGTAGCGGGAAGGGGTGTATAGACGAAGACGGAGGGGACTTGGGTGACGGTCAGGGAGAGACTGCCGGTTGAGCCGAGGAGGTTGACGTTGCCGGGGTAGCTGGTGGCAAGGGAGTGAGTGGTGGGGGTTGAAAAGGTGGCGGGTAGTGATGCAATGGCTGTGCCGGTGGTGATGTAGGCATTGAGGGTGCTGGTGAAGGTCGCGCCGGGATACAGGGTGACGAGATCGGCGTATCCGTCCTGATTGAGGTCGGCCGCGGCAACGAGGCTGACGTTGGCGGCGGAGTAGCCGGTGGAGGTGAAGCTGGGGGATGAGGGCTGGGGAGCAAAGTTGCCGGTGCCGTCTCCGTTGACGGTGGTGAGGGTGCTTCCGTTAGAGAAGACAAGGTCGGCGAGGCCATCTGCGTTGAGATCGCCGATGACAGCGTCGGCGAGCCCAGGGATAGAGGTGGCGATCGTCGAGGCGAAGGTAAGAGCGGCGGCGCGCAGATTGAGGGCCACGAGTGTTTGCTGCTGGTCGGGAGCCGCAACGGCGATGTCCGGGTAGAGCGGGTTCGCGGTTAGCGGGGTGACGAATAGCTTAGCCGTAGAGGTGAAGCAGTTGCAGACGGGGATGGCGGCCGTGGGAGTGAAGCTGCCGGCGCCGTTATTACGGTAGGGCTGGACAACGGTCGTGTAGGTGAGGACGCTGCTGCTGAGTAGTACGAGGTCTGGAGCGCCGTCGTTGTTGAGGTCGCTCAGGACCAGTTGGACGCCGGGTTCGTTGGAGGTCGGAGTGACAGGGCCTACGGTGAAGTGGCCTGTGCCGTCGCCAAAGAAGGTCTGGATGCCGTAAGAGCTGGCGGAGGTGGATCCGGTGACGAGAAGGTCGATTTTACCGTCACTGTTGAGATCCGCGGCCCCGATCTGGTCGCCATATTGCAGCAGGGCGGCTCCGGAGGCGTTTAGAAGCGCAGTGGCGGGTGCGAAGGATCCGTCGCCACGGTTGAAGAGGGCGAAGAGGACGGTGGTGTTGTCATCGTTGAGACAAAGATAGGCGATGTCGGGGAAGCCGTCGTTGTTGAGGTCGGCGGTGGCGGCCCCGGCGAGATAGGAGCAGCCGCTGGCGATAAGGTGCTCCGGTTGGAAGTTTCCGGTGGGAGCGGATCCGAGGAGAAGGTGGAAGTAGCCTGAGTTGGCGTCAAGGATGAGGGTATCCTTGACGCCGTCGAGGTTGAAGTCGGCGAGGATGGAGGAAAAGGCGGTGGTGTTATCCGGGTAGGGTGTGTCGTTCGGACGGGCAGCCGAACTTGGCAGGCGGGCCTGGGCGGAGCGGCGGCTGGCGGATCTTGACGGGGCCGAGATTACCTGGGGAGAGGCGGCGGCAAAGGTAAGGCTACTGGCAATAAGGGGGGCGGAGCCGAGGTTTGTGGCGCCGTCGGTAAAGGTGACGAGGCCGCTTGGGGGTCCGGGAGCGTAGATGCCGCCCGGAGTGGTAGAGCCTGGACCGGGAGCAATGGTGGCGGTGAGGGTGGTGGACTCGCCCACC
>CAXUNW010000012.1:0-14472 GCA_964252505.1 uncultured Acidobacteriaceae bacterium | reverse complement strand
CACCATCGGGCTGGCGATGGATGAGGTAAGTTGGGTGGCGGTTGTGGCCAGAGCGAAGCTGGCCAGGGCGGCGGCCGCGGAACAATAACGATAGTGGACGCTCGTGTTGCAGGCACTGACGGAGACGCCGGTGGCCCCGGACTCTGCGATAGATGGCAGGGACACGAGTATAGCCCCGGACGCCGGGAGGTAGGTTCCGGACTGGAAGGCTGTGGCAGGCGTCGTCTGGCCGGTGAACGTAAAGCTGGCTCCGCTGGCGGGGGTGAGGTTGGTGCCGCTGAGCTCGAGGCTGCTGGGATAGCTGGCGAAGAGGGCGCCTGCGTTAGGCTGCGGGAGAACTGCGAGCGAGCTAGAGGCGAGGGTGGGGTAGGAGATGGGGAACGCGAGAGTGTTTGAGAAGGTGCTGGTTGCGCCGCAGGGTGCGCCGACGACCTGGATATTGAGCGACGCCAGGTTTTGACCGGAGGTGAAGTTGGCCGGAGGAATGTCGAAGTCTGCGGCTGGGACGGTGAAGGTGGGGCTGGAGGCCGTGGTGGAGGCTGACCGCGCGACTGCATTTGAAGCGATGCCGGTGTAGAGGCAGAAGCCGAACTGCTGGAGCAGAGTGGTCTGGAGGTTTTGACGTACGGAGAGGCTGATATTGAGGGCCCCGCTGCCGGCCGGGGCTGCGGCCGGGCTAGGCGAGCTGATGGTAAAGAGGGTAGAGGTCTGCGCAGCGGCGTAAGGCGATAGGGCGGTCACGCAGAGAAGCGCGAAAGTTTGATAGGAGGAGCACATCAGGTTGTTGCGCATCTAGTGAGACCCGGCTTTCGCGGCTGCAGCTGAAGGGCTGGCAGGAATGAAGAGCACGCGGGGTGTTGTGGCGGCGGCCTCAAAGATCCAGGCGGGGCCTGTATCGGCACCGGTGATGCGGAAGACCCCGGCACCCGAAAGAGGAGCAACCATCGATGGCCGGCAGTCGCAGGAAAAGCGCTGCGGGGCAAGCTGGGCGGTGAGATCGACAAGAACGATGTTGGAGTCGGCGGCATTGGTTAGGACGGCCCAGTGACCATCGTAGGATGCGCCTAGACCTTGCGGAGACTTGAGAAAGGAGCCACTTGGCAGGAGGGCTGCGGAGGGCGTGGAGGTACTTGCTCGAACCAGCGTGAGCGTGTTGGCGGCAGCGTCAGCGACGAGGAGGTTCTCGCCGGTTCCGGCGAAGGTGATGCCTCCCATGGCGGTGACGGTCGCAACCAGGTAAGAGGCGCCTGAAGGGCTTATGGTGCGCACAGTGGTCGCGGCGGTGTCGGGAAGCGCGGCGGCGACACTTCCGGCGTCCGATGCGGCGGCGTCAGAGAGGGATTGGGGCAGGGCGACGGTGACGGCTTTCGGCGAGGTGAGGAGATCGGTGAGAAGGGTAAGGGTTTTCTCACCAGGCAGGAAGGCGATGGCACAAAGGCCCGAGGGGGCGAAGCGGAGGGTTGCTCCGGGAGTCAATGAGGCGGCAAGACGCACCGGCTGGCCGGCAGGCAGGGCCATAAGATCAAGGGCTCCGTCGCTTTCCTGAAGGAGAGCGAGGCCGCTAAGGTTGGAAGCGGCGGCGGCGACGTACACGTTCTCCGCGACCAGGCTTTGACCGAGTTGAGCTGAGCCGGCGATCCCAAGCACAGGTCGAAGAGTACGGGCCGCGTCGCTCCAGATATAGCCAAGCTGAGGACCGGATTTGACGGCGGCAACCGGGTTAGAAGGGCCGGCTGCGGGAGGCGTAATGAGGGACCCGATCGTTGCGCCGCAGCCGAGAAGGGGCACGAGGAGCAAGGCGGCGACCAGGGTGTGGAAAGAGGAGCGCGGGCTGAAGATGAGGAAGAGCATAGGGCTCCCAGGATCGGTGCGATGGCGTGCCATAAGAGCCAACGAGATTGGGCAGGTTCGTAGTTTTCTTCGTTTGTCCGATTCAGAGGAATTGTATGACCTGCTAAGCGGCTTTGCGAGGGAAATTGCTTCAAAAGAAGACCGTTCGGGATGATGGTCAGTTCCCGATGGTGCAGGATCAAACACTTTTTAGCGGGCCCCGGCTATTCGGCGCAAGACTTGGCACGGTAGACTGCGTTGGATGTATAAGGGTCATGTATTGAGCTCCGGCTGTGACCTTGCCGGGCTCCTGAGGTAGGCCGATGGTTGCTCTCCTGCTTCTCTCATTTGCGCTTTCTTCTGGGGCCGCGCTGCCTTTTGCGACGCCGTCGCAGACGGCGAACACCACGTCCGGGACCGCCCCAGACCTGGTGGAGATTACGCTCGAGCGTCAGAAGAAGGACAAGGTCGAGTCGATGACGACAGGCCACGTATTCGACAAGGGCGATGTAATCCGTCTGAGGCTTAACAGCCATTACCAAGGTTTCTTGTATGTGATGGACCAGGGAACTTCGGGTAAATTTTCGACCGTTTTTCCGGCTTCGGATACGGGCAGCGACAACAGGGTGATGCCCGATAAAAGTTATCTGGTTCCGGCGGATAACCAAGGCTGGTTTGAAATTGAGGGCCCGGCGGGATTCGACGTTCTGTATTTCCTGTTGAGTCCGACACCGCTGGCGACTCCTACGGCGGCGAGCTTTGTGGCCCCCGGCCCGGCAAGCTCGCTGAAGCCGCGATGCAACGACAAGATCTTCCGAGCCAGAGGCGAGTGTACGGACGACTCCGCGGGTCCGGCTGCTGTACCTGCCGGCGCGACCTTGCCAGCCCCGCTCGCCCCGATTGCCGGGGAGGCTTCGCGGGATATTGTGTTCACAAAGAAAAAAGGAGATGCAACGGTCGCGGTGGCCGGGCCGTCGGCGGCTCCCATGTTGTACACGTTTCGGCTGGCTCACCAGTAACTCAGCTGAAGCGAGTCACTGTCGAGTCAGGATCTTAAGATTTTGTCAGGACCTTCTTATGCGAACCATCCGCACGATCTCTCTTTTGCTGGCTTTGGCTGCGCCGTTGCCTTTGCTGATGGGGCAGGCTGCTGCGTCCCCAACGATGCCCGATACGCCGGCCGTAGCTCCGTCGCAGGACAGCGCCACGCGCGATCTGAAGGTAGTGCCGAAAAAGGACGGTTCGGGCGCGGTCACGATTCCCCGGAGCTATGCGGTCGTCGTCGGCATCGCAGCGTACAAGAACCTACCGGCTTCCGCTCAGTTGGAGTTTCCCAACCGGGATGCGGAGGACATCTATGCGGCGTTGATCAGCCCCGAGGGCGGGCAGTTCCCGGCCGAGAACGTACATAAGCTGATCAACGAGCGGGCGACAGTCGCAAATATTCGGCATGAGATCGAGGAGTGGCTGCCCTCGGTGACCAAGGATAATGACCGGGTGCTTATTTACTTTGCCGGACATGGATTCGTGTCGGGTGGTAAGGGGTACCTGGCACCTTATGATGTCGATATTCATTCCGTGTCGACGACCGCGTACCCGATGGATTCGCTGGGGTCCTATGTCGGTGGACGAATCAAAGGCAAATGGAAGGTTCTGATAACGGACGCGTGCCACTCGGGTGCGATTACGCCCGAGGCCGACCGCAAGCAGGTGAACCAGAGTCTGCTGGATCTGCAAAAGAGCCTTTTTTCGCTGACCGCGAGCCGGGACCGGGAGCAGAGCTTTGAAAGCGATAAGTTTGGCGGCGGACATGGAGTGTTCACGTATTACGTAGTGAAGGGCCTCGAGGGCGAAGCAGACGCGAATGGCGATGGGGTAGTGGATGCGGATGAACTATCGGAGTATGTGCATACGAACGTTCGCCTGGCCACGGGAGCGCGCCAGAACCCGACGAGCGAGCGAGGAAGCTTCGACCCGAATATGCTGCTGGCATACAACGCTTCGCGGGTGAAGGGTGGGAATCTGCCGCCGCCGCAGTATGGAAACCTGGTGATCGAAGCGAACATGGACAACACCGAGATCTGGGTGGATGGGCGAAGCGCGGGGATTGTGAGCCGGGACAAGCCGCTGCGGCTACCTGGAATCACGCCGGGAGCGCACACCATTAAGGGCATCCACATGGGCTATGAGCCGGACGGCCCGCGCGAGGAACAGGTGTATCCGGGGCAGGATACGACGGTAAGTATTCGGCTGCTGATTGCGCGGCGGGCGAATCATGCGGCCGTGGATGAGTTCGACAAGGGAATCGAGTTTTATAACAAAGGATTCAAGGAGAACTATCTTAAGGCAGCGGACCGCTTTAACAAGGCAATCCAGATCGACCCGAAGTACAGCCAGGCATACCTGTACCTGGGGCGGGTAGAGAATGCGTTGTTTGAGGATGATAAGGCGGAGGCGGCGCTGAAGAAGGCAATTGATCTGGACCCCGACTATATGGAGGCTCGGGCGCAGTATGCGGCGGCGCTTATGGATGCGGGGAACCTGGATGGGGCGATTGTGCAGTTGAACGTGGTGACGCGCCGTGAGCCGGAGCGGGGGATGGCCTGGTATTTGCTGTCGCAGGCGTACGCGCGTAAGGGTGACTACGCGGACGGGAAGACGGCAGCGGAGACCGCGACACGGCTGACGCCGAAGAATGCGGAAGCGCATTTCTGGCTGGCGGAATGCCTGCGGATGCTGAAGCAGCCGACAGGAGCAGAGGCCGAGTACAACAGCTACCTGGCGCTCTCGAACTTTGATACAGGCAAGACAGGGCAGCTGAATTACTACGTTGCTGGGTACCTGCTGGGAATTGGAAAAAAGAAGCGGGCAGCGCAGACGGATATCTGGAAGGAGCTGCGAGGACAGGCGAACCTGGGGCTATGCGATAGCGAGTATATGCAGAAGCAGTTTGATCCGGCGATCGGATACTGCAACACAGCATTGACATATATGCCGAACGATCTTTTCGCAAATTTCCGGTTGGGTGTGCTGTATTCAGAGAAGTTCAACCAGCGAAGCGAGGTAGGCCTGCTGGCGGCGGCGAAGACGCACTTTGATGCCGCGATAGCGGCAAACCCGGATACGCATGAGGCCGAGTTGTCGAGGAAGTATGTGAAAAATATCGACAGCGTGCTGGTGCAAATCCGCTAAAACCCTTCTCTGAGGACGCTTAGTAGACCATCAGCGCAGCAAAGATCACGACGGTAGCGGCGATGGCGAACATGGCTGCGTGGAGGCGATCGCTTTTGACCTGGCGAATGAGGGCGACCATGAGGACCTCGTCGCACATGGAACTGAGGAGTTCCTCGTCGGTCGTCTTCGTGAGGGTGGTGAGATAGGTGTTGTGGGTTTCGGTCAGAACCTCGCCGACGCGGTCCTTGATGGTGTGGACGATCCAATGATGAGCGCGATTATGGCCGATGAAGAATTTCGGACCGCGTGAGCCGAAGATACTGGTGGATGGCTTTATGGTCGGGAAGATGACGCGGAGGCAGATCAGCAGCGAAAGGATAGTTCCGGCGATGAAGGCGATGAAGAGGCGGTGGTGCAGGAGGGTGCCGGGACCTGGTCGCTGCAGGATTCCAGCGACCATGCCGGAGAGCAGGGTGACGCAGAAGGCAGCCTTGGTGTCGAGGAAGCGGATCGTATTCTGCGTGTCCTCGACGACCTTGTAGAGAAAGTTAAGCCTGCTCTCAAAGTCCGATCCAACGGGGGCGTTGCCACGTAACATTTGCGGAGCAGGCCCCTGGACGACAGAATCTCCTGGCATGTGCGGGAGTCTAGCAGAAAGCGTTATTGCCAGAATGTGATTGCTGAAACGGTCCCTCGACGTTACGCTAGCTCGGAGCCTTTCTTTTGAACCTTGGAACCTTCAAATCGACCCTCCTGGCGGCCGTGATCCTGACTGCGTGTTCGCTGCCCGCTCAGGTGGAGCCGCCTCCGACTGCCACGAGCGCCGCCTCCGAGGCCGCGCCTGCACCGCAGACGGGACGGGCCCCGGCGGGGGTCCAGGATGTAAACCGCGAACAGGCGCCAGAGACACGCATTCCACAGCAGAAGTCGCTGGGTTATGCGGCGCTGCAGGGAATGGTTCTGGATACAGATGGGCGTACACTGCCCGGCGTGGAGGCTCAACTGGTGGGGGGGGATGGACGGGCACTCCCATCGGTGGTCGTGTCAGGTGACGGCATCTTTCGGATTCTGCGGATTCCACCGGGGACCTATCGCCTGGTCCTGACGCGCCGCAGTGGTAGCGCGGTAGAGCGGGCGCAGGTGGAACTGTCCGCCGGGGAGGTGCTTTCCGTTGAGATTCACATGCCGGCAGTGGCAACGACTTTCACGCAGCCGATCCCGCAGACGATGCAGGAGCTCGACCCGCAGTACTACAAGGAGCTTAGTCGGAGACCGGATGCTGAGGGCGCGGTAGTGGTTCCGCAGGAGGTGCCATTGCCGCCGGCTGGCGCAAACTTTCAACCGCAGCGCGATCGCTGGGAGATCCCGTTTCCCAACTATCATCGCTACGGACCAAACGATGAGTCCCCGTACGTGATGGGTCACTGGTACGATCCCTTCAACCGCAATGTGCTGAAGGCGGACAAGCCAATCTTCGGGAAAACATTTTTTGAGTTTACCGGCGATGCGATTACGGCAATTGAAGGTCGGCGGCTGCCAACTCCGGCAGGGCAAGCGACGGCTACGCCTCAGAGCCCGCAATTCTTTGGCAGAGGTGGGCAGTTATTTACCGCGGAGACTTTTCGGCTGACCTTCGATCTGTCACATGGCGACACACCTTCGTTCAAGCCGGTCGATTGGCGCATACGAATTACTCCGGCGGCAAACCTGAACTACCTGCGGGCACGGGAGTACCAGGTGGTGGGCCCGGACGTGCGGCAGGGCACGACACGCTTTGACGGGCACATTGGTCTGCAGGACGCGTTTGGCGAAGTAAAGCTGCATGACCTGAGTGCAAACTACGATTTCGTCAATCTTAGAGTGGGCATCCAGCAGTTTGTTTCGGACTTTCGGGGGTTCATCTTTGCCGAGGAGCAGCCCGGGGTTCGGCTGTTTGGAAACTTGAAGTCGAATCGGATCCAGTTCAACCTTGCGGGGTTCGATCTTCTTGAAAAAGACATTAACAGCGGACTGAATACGCTGCATCGCCGTGGACGGGAAGTTGCGCTGGCCAATGTGTTTCTCCAGGATTTTTTAACGCCGGGCTACACTACGGAGTTTAGCTACCACTTCGTGCGGGATCAGGCATCAACCTTTTATGACAAGAACGGGCGCATAGAACGACCGGCGCCAATTGGCAACGTAATTCCCCACCGCATTGATGCAAACTACTACGGATGGACAGGCGATGGGCATATCGGTAAATACAACATTGATCACGCCTTTTATGAGGTGACTGGTACAGACCAGTTCAGCCAAATCGCCGGCAAGCGAACGGACATCAACGCGCAGTTTGCGGCGTTGGAGCTGTCGCAAGATCATGATTTCTACCGGTTGCGGAGCTCGTTTTTGTATTCTTCCGGTGACGATGATCCGCGAGACGGAACGGCTCGAGGGTTTAGCTCGATTGTGAACGGCGTAGCGTTTGCAGGTGGCGAGTTCAGCTTCTTCAATCGCGAAGGCATCCCGCTGACTCGGGCCGGCGTGTCCCTGACCGCGCCAGACAGCTTCATTCCGGATCTTCGCTCGAGCAAGGATCAAGGTCAGTCGAATTTCGTCAATCCAGGCCTTTACCTCTACAACGTAGGTTCCGACGTCGATGTGACACAGAAGCTGCGAGTTGTGGGAAACGTCAATTTTTTGCAGTTCGCGCGGACTCAACCTCTGATCTTCTTGCTGCAACAGAACGGTATCCGGCGGACTATCGGGATCGACTCTGGACTAGGTGCTTTGTACAGGCCTTTTCTGTCTGACAACATTGTGATTCACGCAGGTATTACGGCTTTGGCCCCTTTCAGAGGGTTACGGGATATTTACACGAGTCAAGTGCTGGTGTCGGGTTTTGTGCTTGTCAAATTTCAGTTTTAGCGTGCTTCAAGAGGTCGATCAGCTTTCTGTAGTATAGGGACCATCCGCAATGCATGAGTTTGTTCGACTGGCCGGATGTCGCAAAGATCTCGCCATCGTGAGGCGTGCGGTGACGCTCGCGATGCTGCTTGTGGCAATTTTATGGGCCGCGCGGGCGCGGCATCTGCAGATTGTGCATGCTGGACAGCAGTCAGGACGGGCGATTGAGCCTTCCGCGGCCACACGGATGGATGTGCCGCAGGAGGTGACCGGAGCAAATGGCAGGAAGGTGAAGATCGCCGCGCATCCTGGTACGGGTGTTCATCAGGGGGAGTCTGGCGAGGAGGCGCAGCGGGCAAGCGTCGGGTGTGTCAGCTGCCACGTAGGCATCGAGCACCCTAACATGCATACCGAGGATACCGTGCAGCTTGGGTGTGCGGACTGTCACGGTGGACGCGCGGAGGTGATGAGCGCAGGAGTAAAGGGATCGGTTGAGTACAAGGCTGCGGAGAAGAGCGCTCATGTGCAGCCGCGCTACGCGGCGGATGCTGTTCGCTCGGGCAGCCCCAAGCGGGTTTACACGCGGTGGCTGCAAGAGAGCTATGAGTACATACGATTTGTGAACCCAGGCGATCTTCGGGTTGCTCCCGAGACATGCGGGGCCTGCCATGCGGCTGAGACGCGCTACGTGAAGAACAGCATGATGACTCACGGCGCGATGTTGTGGGGTGCCGCAATGTATAACAACGGAGCTTATCCGCTAAAGAACCCTCACTTCGGCGAGAGCTACGATATAGACGGGAAGCCAGAGCGACTGCGGACGTTTCCACCTCCTACGGCTGAGGAAACCAGGACAAAGGGTGTGCTTCCGTACCTTGATCCATTGCTTCGCTGGGAGCTCTCCGAGCCGGGTAACATGTTGCGGCCTTTCGAACGAGGAGGTGGACCGCGTGCCGAGATCGGCATTCCCAATCCAGATGAAGACTCTGGCAAGCCGGATACAAAGCTGAGTGACCGTGGTATTGGGACGGAACTGCGAACCGATCCGGTCATTCTTGGCTTGCAGAAGACGCGCCTGCTCGATCCTCTGCTGTCTCTGCCAGGGACGAACGATCAGCCGGGTGATTATCGTGGTTCGGGTTGCTCTGGGTGTCATGTGATGTATGCCAACGATCGCGATCCGGTACATTCGGCCGATCTGGCCAAGTATGGGAATGCTGGACGGAGCATCAGCGCGGATGTAACGGCGGATAAGTCGGACTCGGGCCATCCGCTGACCCATCAGTTCACCAAGATGATTCCCTCGTCGCAGTGCATGACATGTCACGTGCATCCAGGCACGAACATGGTGACGAGCTACTACGGCTTTACCTGGTGGGACAACGAGGCCGATGGCGAGAAGATGTATCCGGCCAAGCAGCACAACCCGACTGAGCAGGAGCTGCACGATGTGCGGGTACGAAACCCTGAAGGTTCGGCGCCGCGAGGCAACTGGGCCGATCCGAACTTCCTGAACGTAGTGGGAACCAAGGAGTTCAACGCGAGCAACAAGGACACGCAGTTCGCGGACTTCCACTCTCATGGATGGATCTTCCGCGCCGTGTACAAGCGGGATCGCAAAGGCAACCTGCTCGACAAGGACGATCGGATGATTCCGGATAGCGATCCGGAGGCGCTTGGTCGGGCAGTGCACTTAGCCGATATCCATCTCGATAAGGGAATGCACTGCATCGACTGCCACTTTACGCAGGATGTCCATGGAAACGGCAAGCTGTACGGGGAGACGCGCAATGCCATCGAGATTGGCTGTGTAGATTGCCATGGAACCATCCAGCAGAAGGCGACGCTGAAGACAAGCGGGCCAGCATCGGCCGATGATATGTCCTCCAACATGCTGCGCATGCGGACTCCCTTCAAGACCGCGCGGTTCTACTGGCGCGATGGCAAGCTTTGGCAGCGGTCGAATGTGGACGAGAAGGTTGAGTGGGAGATCGTGCAGACAATCGACACCATTACTCCTGGAAACGAGCACTACAGCGAGAAGTCCCGACTGGCGAAGACGCTGCAGGTGGATGGAGTTACATGGGGTCACACAGACGACATGAAGAAGCTGGCGCACCAAGACAGCCGGATGACATGCCAGAGCTGCCACTCATCGTGGACGACCTCGTGCTTCGGGTGTCATCTGTCCATGTCGGCAAACCAGAAGATGCCTGCGCTGCACAACGAGGGCGAGACGACGCGTAATTGGACTGCTTACAACTTCCAGGTGTTGCGCGACGACGTGTACATGTTGGGGATCGATGGCACACCCACAGGGAACAAGATTGCTCCGGTTCGTTCCGCGTGCGCGGTGGTGGTGAGTTCGCAGAATGCTACGCGCAACTGGATCTACCAGACACAGCAGACTATCTCCGCACCTGGCTTTAGCGGTGAGGCGTTCAGCACCTATGTGCCACATACAGTGAGGGCGAAGGAGACGAAGCAATGCACGGATTGCCACGTCTCCGCGAACGGAGACAACAATGCGTGGATGGCACAGTTGCTGGTACAGGGAACGAACTTCCTGAACTTCATGGGCAAATACATCTACGTGGCGAATGGGAAGGAAGGGTTTGAGGCGATTCCGGTTGCGGCGAGCACGGAACCTCCGGTGATTACGGGCAGTGATTTCCAGCGGCTTGCGTATCCATCGGATTACCAGAAGTTCGTTGATGGCGGACGAACGATCAAGAAGGCACTTGAGCATGAAGGCAGAGAGGTTCTCGACCTGCAGCTACGCGGTGAGTATCTGTATGCCGCGATGGGAGAAGGCGGATTCCGGGTGTTCGATGTGGCCAATGTCGACGTCAAAGACGATTCGGAGCGGTTGCAAAGTGCGCCTGTTTCGCCGCTTGGACAGAAGTTCTACGTAAAGACCCGCTATGCGACCTCTGTGGCTTCGCCTTCGACCCTGGCGCTCGATCCGCTGCGCACGCAGGTGAAGGAGAACGAAGAGCAGGGAATTCACCCGATGTATGCATTCCTCTACGTGACGGACAAGTATGAAGGCTTGGTGGTGATCGGGGATCCGAAGAAGGGTGTTGGAACGCTGCTTGACGGAAACCCGGAGAACAACTTCCTGAAGCGCGCTACAACGTTCAATCCTGATGGGATGCTGAACGGAGCGCGACGCATCGTCATCGGGGGAACAAACGCTTACATCCTGGCCGATAAAGGCATGTTTGTGGTGTCTCTGGAAGATCCGCTGCACCCGAAGATCGTGCAGCGGATTGCGGAGGTGAAGGATGGTCGAGGCGTGTCAATCCAGTTCCGCTATGCGTTTGTGGTGGATTCAGAGGGACTGAAGGTGTTTGACGCGACGCATCCAGGTGCTTTGCGGCGAGTTGGTGAGACAGTTCCGTTTGCGGATGCGCAGAATGTGTATGTTGCGCGCACATATGCCTATGTTTCAGCTGGCAAGGACGGAATCGGGATTGTGGACGTTGAACGTCCGGAACATGCGAAGCTGGACAAGATGTTCAACGCGGGCGGAGCGATGAACGATGTGCATGACCTGAAGATCGGGATGGTGAGTTCGAGCCAATTTGCCTTTGTGGCAGATGGCAGGAACGGAATGCGGATCGTTCAACTTTTTTCGCCGGGCACGCAGCATAACTTCTATGGCTTCAGCCCGGAGCCGGAGCCGGTCTTGATTGCCACGCGCAAGATGAAAGAAGCGCTGGCGGTCTCAAAGGGCATCGATCGCGACCGGGCGGTGGATGAAAACGGCAACCAACTGGCTGTGTTCGGGCGGCGCGGGGCGCGGCCGTTGAATGGGGACGAGATGCGCAGGATGTACCTGCGCGCGGGAGAGCTTTACACGGTGACCGACGACCCACCGTCGGCGGCGGCTGCGAGCCGGAACGTGGTGGCCGCCACCCGGTAGCTGCTACCGGAGAGACTTGAAGAACGGGGGGTGCCCCCCCTATTCTTCTTGCGTAAGTCTTGCAGAATGAACACGATGCGGCCAATTCGCCGGTGCAAAGTATTCAAAACAAAGGGCTTATGCCTAAGATCGTCAAAACAAGGCACTTAGTGGTAACCTGCGCCAAGAAATTTGCATAGCAGCCCCAGTTTCCGTGCGCCGCAGCCGTGATTCACCCTGGCCTGTAACGCTACATGCGCCAGGGCGACAGGTTTACTGATACCTGACTACCTATTATTCTACGCTTTGGAGCAGGTCTTCTACGCCAAGGCTAAGTGATTCATAGAAAACGGGTTGTACGATTTTCCTCTTGACAGCTTGTACTTTGAAGCTGGATTGGGGGAGAGCGCCAAAGGTGCCAACCCCCAAAGGTGTGAGGACGGTGGCCTGTCAGATGGGGGACATCCGCCGAAGCCCCTTTTGACTTGGAGGTCTGTGTGCCCCCGCGCCATGCTGGGTAAGGGTCTTTAGCAGTGGCGGCGTACCTTTCGCCCAGAGCTCACTCGAATTTCGACCCAAGCAAGACCGGCTCCGTCTCCACCAGGCGCAGGGCCTTGACCATGCCAGCGGTTGCCGCCTTGTACTTTTTGAAGTGCTCTGTCTCCAGGTGTGACCGGTAGGCCGCCGCATCCGCATACATCTCAAACAGGCGTATCTGGTCGGGATGCGCCTTGACGGACACGGCATACAGGGTCAGCACGCCGGGCTCGACCCGAATGGAGGCATCTATCTCTGCCTTGAGCGCGGCCTTGTAGCTCTCCAATTGCGCCGGATCGATCTCCAGTTCTGCCATTCGGACGACCCTGCCCTGCCTGGAGGACACCGGCGCCCGCCGGCAGGCACAAGCCAGACACAGCACCGCGAGGGACATGCCAGCCACAGCCACCTGTTTTGCGCTCACGTTGCCCCTCCCTGAATCACTATGATGGCGCTCCATTACGTTGGGTTTTGAAAACATGATTGACCACCGGCAATGGGGCCGCCGGGGCGAGGCGTCGATTTACATCGTGAGCAGCTCGACTGTGCCAAAGGCACCTCCGGGTCTTCCTGTGAACTATACGAGCAGGTGAGGGCCGGCGGAGAGGCGACGGTGCTCGTTCCGTTGGTTGGAGGATGAGCCGCGCGGGACGGGGTAGATACCGGCCGGAGACCCGCCCCCGGTTTTCAAGGGCCGGCTATGCTCCTGCGGCGGGGTGGCATAGACTGTTGCAGCGTTGCGAGAAGCGCGCTGGGAGAGATGCCTTGAACGTTGCCGGACGTACCTTGCTGTTTGCCTTGTTGCTGCCGGGGATGCGCGGCTATGCCCAGTTGGAGGGAGATCGGCTGGACACGAAGCCGGTACGCCATCCGGTTGCGGCAATTCAGGACACGGAGACAGTGGCTGAGCGGGATGCGCGGATGCAGTGGTGGCGCGAGGCGCGCTTCGGAATGTTCATCCATTGGGGGCTCTACTCGATTCCGGCGGGGACGTGGGATGGCAAGGCGATTCCGGGTATCGGCGAGTGGATTATGAACAACGCCTCGATCCCGGTGGCCGACTACTCGGCTTTGGCGGGAAGGTTCAATCCAACGGGGTTCAGCGCGAAGGAGATTGTGGGGCTCGCGAAGGCGGCGGGGATGAAGTACATCGTGATTACGGCGAAGCATCATGATGGGTTTGCGATGTTCGACTCAGCAGCCAACGGATTCAACATTGCGAAGGGCACGCCGTTCCAGCGCGATCCGATCCGGGAGCTTGCGGAGGAATGCCGGAGGCAGGGGGTGAAGCTGGGGTTCTACTACTCGCAGGACCAGGACTGGACGGCTCCAGGGGCAAGCGCCATTCTGCGGGACCACCACGATCCGGTGACGCACCACTGGGACAAGGCCCAGGACGGAGATTTCGACCAGTACCTGCATACGAAGGCGATTCCGCAGATTAGGGAGTTGCTGACGAAGTATGGGGAGTTTCCGGCCGTGATCTGGTTCGATACGCCGACGGGGAACATGACTCCGGAGCGTGCGGCGGAGGTTGTGGCGTTGCTGAAGGAGCACCCGAAGCTGATCTGGAACAACCGGCTTGGGGGGACCTACAAAGGGGACACGGAGACGCCGGAGCAGTACATTCCTCCGCAGGGCTTTCCTGGCCGGGACTGGGAGGCGTGCATGACGATGAACGATACGTGGGGCTTTAAGGCGGACGATACGAACTTCAAGTCGGTGGAGACGCTGCTGCGGAACCTGATTGATATTGCGAGCAAAGGGGGGAACTATCTACTGAACATCGGGCCGGACGCGCATGGGGTGGTTCCGGCGGCGGAGGTGGAGCGGCTGCGGGCGATGGGGCAGTGGCTGCAGGTGAACGGCGAGGCGATCTACGGGACGGGGCCTACGCTGTTCGGGCCGGAGGCGGGCGCTTTTTCTGCGACGGAGAAAGACAAGAAAGGAGATGCGAAGTTTGTGCCGGGGTGGGAGTGGCGGACGACGACGCGGCCGGGAAAGATTTATGTGGAGATGTTCTCGGTTCCGGGCGGGACGTTCCACCTGGGGAAGGTTCCGCGGCGGGTGACAGGGGCTTATCTGCTGGCGGATACGGGGCGGAGGCCGCTTGCGGTGAAGCAGGATGGGGATGAGGT
>CAXUNW010000011.1:0-32752 GCA_964252505.1 uncultured Acidobacteriaceae bacterium | reverse complement strand
GCCCACTGCCATCACCCATACAAACAATAGGGCCGACCATCGCGGCCGGCCCTGCAGGTTGGTGTTGACCCCTCGCATCGTCTCCTCGCCGAACGCTTACTGCTGCGCCGGATAGCCCGTCGTACCCGGCTCGCCCGGCAGCGGTGCAGGAGCCGCAATGTATGGGAACGCCGCCAGAAACGCCCGATCGTTGCCGACGATCGCCGCGCTTGGGGTCCCGCCCGACGTCGCATACGTCCCAATCGCCGCATCCGGCTTGATGAACTGCGTCCCCTGCAGCACCACCAGCACCCGCCGGTCGCCGCACGCCGGATACGCATTGCAGTCGAGCGCAACGCGCGTCCCAGCCGGCCCGCTTCCCGGGATTCCCGAACCCGTCGGGAACTTCACATCGGAAAGCTGCCGCAGCAACTGCAACGGTACGTCGATCGAAGAATAATCCAGCGTCCGCCCGTTCTGCAGTCCAAACTGTCCTATCGCCGGGTTGCTCAAAGGCAGGTCCAGATCCAGCCGCAGCACATCCGGCAGCAGCGCAATCCGCAGCAGATCCTTGCTTGTGTTCGCAAATGTCGCCGGCAGCAGCAACGGGGCCCCATTCGGCAGAGCCGTCAACCCCAGGCTCGTCAGCGTCGCCGCCCGGCCCGAAATCGTGTTCCCCGTCCCGTCCGTATCCGTCGTCGTCAGCGTATCCGGAATCAGGCCGGAGTAGTTCGCCACATCATGCTCCGGAATCTCGAAGTTCTGCGCATCGCGCGCCGCGCCCTTCGGGATAAAGATCGTTGCAAACGCCTGCTGCCCCTGCCGCTCAAACTGCTGGAAGGTCTTCGCACCATTGCGTACCGGAACCCTCTGGCTCACCGTCGCCCATACGTTGATCTTAGAGGTCGCGCCCCGCAGCATCGTCTTCGGGACCGAAACCGCGATCGACGTCACATTGAAGCCTGCGAAGATGTCGACACCGCTTGTCCCATCCGCCCTCACCGGCCGCCCGCGGAAGCTCCCAACATTGCGGAAAAGATCCTGCGTCCCGTTCAGGATCCGAGTAAACTGCGCGAAATCAAAGACAAACGGGTCGTCCCGCAGCCCCACGTAGCCCAGCACTCCGGACGCGGAGCCGAACGTCGTCCCAAATACTCCGCTCGCCGTCGCCGCCGAAGTCAGCAGCGTGTTGCGCGCCCCCGTCACGGCGGGTGCCGCCGGACCATAGACAGACGCCGTCTGCGCCTGCCCCGCCTGGTTGAACACAACCTGGATCACCAGGTCTTCCCGCGCATCGCCCGTATTGTCGATCTTGAATTGGTAGAGAAGATCGGGAGAAAACGCGTAGCTCGCCCCCTCCGCCGCCTGCGCGAACGGGTTCACGTTCATGATCAGGACCACGCGCGTAGCGTCGTTCGGATCCGTAAACGCATACACATCCGTCAGGTCGCCCTCCGGAATGCCGTCGACCGTCGGAGCCTCCCGATGATCCGACCCGTACACCCGCTGCATGCCTACCGTCGTAGCAGCAACCGCCAGCGTCGCCGCAAGAACACCCCGAACCAGACTGCGCTTCCCCGTCATGCCCATGAAATCCCTCGCCCTTCGTAGGTCAGAAATCGTACGTCGAAAATCGTGTATCGAAAGTGCTCAAACCATTGAGCTTCTACTGCTTGTTAGCCGTCCCATACAGCAGCGCGCTGTCATCCAGCCCGATCAGCAGCACCTGGCTGGGCGAAACGCTGTAGTACCCAAAATTATTGCCGCCAATCGCGGCCTGGCCCCGTCCATTCGCCTGCTGTGGATACAAAAATCCGCTCGTCGTCGTCGAACTGATCTGCGTCACCCCGTCCGTAAACGTCTCGCTCCCGCTTGTAAACGTCCCGGCCGCTCCCGCCACAAACGTCCCCCTCACCGTCACCACGCCCTCATCCTCGCCCTTCAGTGCGTAGGAGTAGGTGCCCGCCGGTGTAAACGAAGACGTGGCGGGCGAGTACAACGTCCCCGTGCCCGTGCCGTCCGTCTTCGCCAGCACAGAAGAAACCTGGCCCCCGCCCGAGCTGAACAGCGTCGTCGTGTAGGAGTCCTGCAGCCCCGCCGAGTCCGTCAGGCTGATCGTCGCCACACCGCCGGCTACCGTATACGTCCCAGTCAGCGGAACATTCGCGTCAATCCCGGAACCGAGGCTGTAGTCCGCCACCGCGCTCGTGATGCCGCCCTTACCGTCTGCCGTGAAACTTCCCGCCACGCTATAGTCGCCATCCGTCGCATTCGTCCCCGACACCGCGAAAGTGTACCGCCCGCTCAGTGCGGACGCCGTCAGCGTTGCCGTCGTCGTCGGAGCCGTCGAAGAGTTGTTACCACAGGCCGTCAACGCCGCCATCAACGAAGAGGCGGCAAGCATTGTCAAAAGCGGCGAAAACCGTGGTGCTTTCATAAGGTTCTCCAAGGGTTGTCTTGTCTACGCGGCCCTTCAGCAAATGGTTTAAACAAAATTGCTCTGCACGCAACAAACCTCTCAAACGGGGTCTGCCTCCCTGCGGCATACGCCCCGCAGCGTGAGCAGATGGATTGCCGGCGCGCGAGCAGAATAGCATCTGCGTCCCTCTCATGCCTTCAATATCAACTTCATAGCACCAAAATGGCGCACGTCATCACGGACTAAGGGACTAACCACTTCCTCAACGATCCGCAAGGCTCCACCCGCATCTTGGGCCACCCGGCCTGTAACCGGCCTGTCCAAGTACAAGAACAGCGGCGCATGCAAAGAACTCTTCCCCCGTGAGGCATGCCGGACCACAGAATAAAATTGCCAGAAACCCCACAAATCTGCATGTCAAGACCCCACAAGGCCTAAACCGTTCATTCCATTTGAAGTAAACTTGGCCGACTAGATCCTCTCGATCCGGTAAACTTGAATCAACCTTAGAAGAATGAAGGCAGATGCAGCCCGTCGGGACTGCTGCGGACTCTATCTTCTTTATTTTCTAATTTTTAGCCGTAACCCTCTTAGAATGAAGCACCTGCGGTGGGCACTTGGCCGTAGGTCGCTCATTCTGAAAGGCTTATGCGTGAACAATGGGGGGGCGCCCCCCATACGTAGCCGAAGTTGTGACACACCGGGTCCTGAAGCCCGATCGCCGGGCCTCAGCCACCCGCCAGCAGGTTCGCGTCGAAGCGGTGCCGGGTTCGCCCTCCAGAGGCATGCCGCTCCAGACCCTCGTCGATCATCCGTGTCACAACCTGGTCGAACGTCACCTGCGTCGCCTCCCACAGATAGTAGGAGAGCGACCCCGGCAGCGTGTTGATCTCGTTCAGAAACAGCCCGCCGCCCGATCGGTCATACAGAAAGTCCACCCTCGCCACCCCGGCCCCGCCAACCGTGCGGAACGCCTTGGACGCCATCGCCCGCACTGCCTCGCTCAACTCCACGTCGCTCGGGGCCGGCACAATTCGCTGCAGCGATGCCATCCCGGCCCCCGCCTTGCCTCCGGAAGCCTTTCCTTTCCCTTTACTTCCGCCTCGCTTGTATTTTTCATCGAAGGTCAGCAGAGCCTCCGTTGTGCACGGAAGTTCGCAAACGCTCGAAACTCCGTTCGCCATCACCGAGCAATTCACCTCGTAGAAGTCCTCAAGCGCCTTCTCGACTAGAACAGTCTCATCCAGCTCAAGCGCCAAGGCGATTGCATCCGCCGCATCCAGGCGGTTCTTCGCTCGCGTCACACCAATACTGCTTCCCAGATTCGCAGGCTTTACCATCAGCGGATAAGCCCCAATCGCTTCAGCCGCATGCAGACATTCGCCTTCGCTGCTCTCCCATCGACGCCGCGAGATCGCCTCGAACTTCAGCACCGGAATGTCGGCGCTCTTCAGGATTCGTTTGGTCTCTATCTTGTTCAGGCACACAGCGGAGGCAAAAATCCCGCATCCCGTGTAGGCAACATCCGCCAGCTCGAACAGGCCCTGCAACGCGCCATCTTCGCCAGTCGTTCCGTGAACCGCCGGGAAGAACACATCAGCCCAGAGCGTAGGCAATCGCCGGAAGAGCGAACGCGCCGTCGAAGGATGATGCATCAACTCCCGAATCGACCGATCCGGACTCAAGCTCACGCGGTAAACGCCCGCAACGCTCTCCAGCCCGGTCGAAGGAAGACTCCGATACAAAGGCAGATTCCGCAGCGGCTCACCCGCAAACCAGACTCCTTCCTTGTCGATGTAGATCGGCAATAACCGATATCCAGCAACCTCCAGCGCATCCATTGTCTGGTGCGCGGTGATGATCGAGACCTCATGTTCCACTGAGCGGCCTCCAAAGAGGACCGCGATCGTAAGCTGCTTGCCGTTCCCAGATATCAACTCTTTGCCTCGGACTTTGCGTCGTAGAGATCGGGAAGATCGTTGGCGAACAACACCACATCTCCCGCTTGCACCAGCTTTGCGAGCTCCGCAGTCGCTCCGGAAAGGTCCGCAAGCGCGCGAATCCGCTCCTCCGGAAACGCCTTCGCCCGCAGCCCTTCGTGGATCGCTGCCGAGCTCGCGCCCGCAACCAGGAACACATAGTCGCACACTTCCGCCGCAAGCTCGCCAAACCGCCTGTTCTCCGATTCCTGCGACTCGCCAAGCTCAACCATTCCAGGAGTAATTAGGATCCTCTTCCCCGAGGCGAACTGCCCAAGCACCCGCAGAGCCTCCGCAGCCCCCACAGGATTGGAGTTGTAGGAGTCATCGATGATCACTACACCATCGCTTCCCTTGATCATCTGCAGCCGATGCGGAGCGGCTTCAAGCCCCTTCATTCGCCGGCGCAAGGTATCCAGCGGAATGCCGAGATGCAGCGCAACGCACGTCGCAGCCAGGATGTTGAGCACGTTGTGAGCGCCCAGCACAGGCGTCTGCACCGTCGTTCGACCCCATTGCTTCGTCCCGATCTCAAAGCTCATGCCTTCCGGCGAAACCCGCACATTCTCCGCCCAGACATCCACATCGCCCCGCGAAGTGTCTGTCCCGTAACCCATCACTCTCTGCTTGGTCTGCCGCGAAAGCCGCAGACAGCGCGGATCGTCCAGGTTGAACACTGCAAGTCCATCAGAAGGAAGCGACTGAATTAGCTCGTACTTGGTCCGTTCCACCGCCTCAATCGACCCGAATCGCTCTAGATGCTGCGGACCGATCGCGGTCAGAATACCCACACTCGGATGCAGCAGCTCGGCAAGCTCGCCGATGTCTCCAGGCCGATAAGCTCCCATCTCGGCCACAAACACCTTTATTCCTGGCCGAAGCGTCTCGTTGAGCACACGGCAAACGCCAAGCAATGTGTTGAAGCTCTGCGGCGTCTTGAGCGTCGGAATACTGTCCCGAACCAGCGCGTCGAGGAAGTACTTCGTTGTCGTCTTCCCGTAGCTCCCGGTAATCCCGATCACCATTGGGTTGATCCGGGCAAGATTCGCCTTCGCCTTTGCGACATAGCTGCGATTGATCGCTGACTGGACGGGAACCAGCAGGATGTTCGCGCCCAAGGTCACTCCAGCCGCCAAACCCGGCAGCAAGACTGTGCTTCCCGTCACAGAACGCAAGATCGCGGAGAGAACCGCAACACCAACTGAAACCTGCACCAGACAGACCGCCACAAACACAGCCAGTCCAAGAGCCATTGTCGAGTACAGGATTCGCCGCGCACGACCCGTCATCACCAGCGGCTTCTTCGCCTCCTCCGCGGCAGGTCCCGCAAACACTCGCATCGCAATCGTCCCGGCCAGCACAGCCGAGGCAACAACGACCACAAACGCAACATGCGAGAACGCGAGTTCGGCCGCGAGCAGCACCAGCAGCAAACCACCGGGAACCGCATGTCGCGGCAGATCAAGCAGTCGGTAAGCCGGACGTGCGGCGATCCATCGCACCAGCCGCTGATTGGAGTAGCTGTCCAACTGCAGCATATGCAGATACCACTTGGCGCGTGCATAGAACATCTTCCCCATCAGCAGGAAGCTCGCCGCAAGCAGGACACTGGTGAGGACATTGAAGGGTACGTTCATTCTGGAAGCAACGGAAGCAGCATAAACTTCCGCAGCAGCAGCCGGAAGAGGTTGAACTGGTCGATGTAGGAGAAGTGACCTGCACCCTTTAGCAGCACGAACTCGCTACGCGGAATCAGCGCCTTCATGGTCTCACCGGACACAGGCGGCGTGTCCTGATCCTGATCGCCCCAGATAAGCAGCGTAGGCGCCTCAACCTTGGGAAGCAGGCTGGTCAGATCCTCGCTGATGACCTTGACGAAGGTGTCGCGCATCGCTCCCGATGTAGCCGCATAATCCTTGGATTGAACAAGTGAGTAAACCTGCGTACGAAGCGCCGCGCCAACCGGGCCAAGATATGGAGCAACTTGCTTCACAGCACGCACAAAGCCTCGCTTCATCCGGAAGCCCATGCTGCGCGGTGGCGGAACACCCGCCGCGTCGACCAGAATAAGTCGCCCAACGCGAGTTGGCACCGTAACTGCCAGCTTGATTGCGACGCGGCCCCCAAACGAATGCGCCACAATGCTTGGACGGTCAAGCTTCAGCTGGTCCATCACCGAAAGCAGACACGAAGTGTAATCGGAGACCGTCCAACCGACGGGTGGACTTCCCGACTTGCCATGCCCGGGGAAGTCCAGCGCAACCACACGGAAGGTTGTGGAAAGGTCGTCGAACACCTGGCGAAAGCTATCCATCGACGATCCCCAGCCGTGCAGCAGGAGAACCGATTCACCTGCTCCGGCTGTGCGGTAGCAAATCGGCACAGCGCTCGCGATCAGAGAGTCTTCCATAGGGTCTTGAACGGCGTTCCCGATGGACGCATCGTACCGCCAAGTCGATGATACCGGGCTCAGCTCGCCTCCGGCAAACCGAATAGGTAGCGAGTGTGGTGCAGATCAGACCTTGTTGGTATCGATAGCGGGTGTACGCTGCAGGCCCCCGGGCGCAGGCGTCAACGGAGCATCCGGAGGGAACTCGTTATCGCCTTCCGGCGTCGCAACCGTACTTGGTTGCGGATCCTCGGTGGGTAAGTCGTCGCGCATGGTCTACCTCCTACTTGGGTTGAAGCGTTGGTTTGGAGCCGTCATCATCCGGGAAAGCTCGCTCATTGCGGTCACGGTCAATCTGTCGCGCCAGATCAGTCGCCTCTGTAGGGTCGTCGTCCGTCCCCGGAACCGTCGACGCTGGCGGAACACCCGTCAGGCGTGTTGCAGGCGGATCGTTCGGGCCTCCATCAGGAGTGGCATCGAGAGCCGTTGCATCTCCGTCCGACTGCGGAGCAGTGACACCGCGCTCGGGCTCCAGGGCAGCGATCAGTTCAGACTCTGGCGTTGGTTGCGGCATGGAAATCTCCTCCTGGAGGCTGTCGGCTTCGGCAAACTCGGTAGCCATCCTCTCAAACTCTTCGATGCTGGGAAGCTCGGTAACGTCCTTCAGGCCAAAACGCAGCAGAAAATCGCGTGTCGTCTTGTAAAGGATCGGGCGCCCAATTACCTGCTTCCGGCCTGCGGTTGTAATAAGTTTGCGCGCCATCAGTGAGCCAAGCACCCCTCCCGAGTCGACGCCGCGAATCTCAGAAATCTCAGGTGCCGTCACAGGCTGCTTGTAAGCAACCACTGCAAGCGTCTCCAGT
Organism: uncultured Acidobacteriaceae bacterium; assembly: GCA_964252505.1. Classification (GTDB taxonomy): domain Bacteria; phylum Acidobacteriota; class Terriglobia; order Terriglobales; family Acidobacteriaceae; genus Edaphobacter. The sequence goes on along the minus strand of CAXUNW010000011.1, from coordinate 25,123 downwards.
GCCTGCAGCGAGAGCTTCAGCGGCGGCTTTAGAAGCTTGACAAAACCTCGTACCGCGTCGTGATACTCGGGTTTGGTGGCGAGTCGAAACCCAGAAGCAACCTCGCGAATCTCGAGTCCTCGATCGGCTTGAGCATAGTCGGCAATCAGTTGGTCGATTAGAGAGCGAAAGTACTCGCGCAGTCGACGAGCCTGCTCGCGCTCTTCCCGGGCAAGCTGCCGTTGGTCGTTCTCCTCCGGTTCAGCTTCGCGGTCAGAGGCGTGCTCATCGGTCAGCGTCTCAGGGTCGAGTGTAAGGCTCTGCTGCGCGCCATCCCGCTGGTCCAGCTCGATCTGTGCCTGCTGACCGAGCAGGCTGGCGAGTTGAGCGAGCGTTACAGGCTCCTCGGAGGCGTAGATGACAGCTTCTATCTTAGCTTTCAGGCTCATGGATGCAGCATCAGTGTATAAGAGCCGGCCTTCGCGGCCCGGCGACGAACCTCATCTAATCCCAGTGCATCCAAGCTCTGCATGGAAACCTCCACGGCAAAAGACAGACAAATACTGGGAAACTCGGATCTCGCGATCACCAAAATCGGCTTTGGAGCCTGGGCCATCGGCGGCGGTGACTGGCAGTACTCATGGGGACCCCAGCAAGACAACGATTCAATAGACGCCATTCACCGTGCTCTCGAGCTCGGCGTGAACTGGATCGATACGGCAGCAATCTATGGTCTCGGGCACTCCGAAGACGTTGTCGCAAAGGCCCTCGCGAGTACCTCTGCTAAGCCCCACGTCTTCACCAAGTGTGGCATGCTGTGGGACGACGCGAAACAGATCTCGCAAAGCCTCAAATCGGTTCGCAACGAGTGCGAGGCAAGTCTGCGGCGCCTGAAGGTCGACGTGATCGACCTCTATCAAATTCACTGGCCAGTTCCGGACGACGAGATAGAAGAAGGCTGGACTGCGATGGCGGAACTACAGCGCGAAGGCAAAGTCCGCTATATCGGAGCTTCGAACTTCTCAGTCGCTCAGATGCAGAGGGCCTTGACGATCGCGCCAATCACTTCGCTCCAACCGCCCTATTCAATGATCAACCGCGCTGTTGAAGATTCCATCCTGCCCTTCTGTGCCGAACACGGCATCGGCGTCATCAACTACTCGCCTATGCAGTCTGGACTCTTGACGGGTGCCATGTCGGCAGAGCGGATCGCCAACATGCCTAAGGATGACTTCCGCCGGACTACCAAACAGTTCCAGGAGCCACGCCTCTCGCGAAACCTGGACCTGGCCGCGCTGCTTGGCCAGATCGGCCTACGCCATGGGGTAAGCGCCGGCGTCGTGGCGATCGCCTGGACTCTCCATCATCCGGCGATTACCGCCGCCATCGTAGGCGGACGAAGCGCCAGGCAGGTGGATGGCGTAATCGCCGCGGCAGAATTCCGGCTGACCGAGCCAGAGTTCGCGGAGATCGGCCGCTTCTTGCAGGAGCGCCCCTAACCCGGGATCTTCAGGGCATCTCAAACCGCTTTCTTTCATGCGGGTAGACAACAGAAAGACCGTCAGGCTCGCTGTATCCTTAGGTCTTGCTTACAGGCAGAGGAGCGGCGACGATGAAACAGGCTTGGCCAGGTTTCTTAGGACTCATGCTCATATCCGTCCTTCGCGGACATGGGCAGCCGACACACCCGAACTTCTTGATGCCCCAGCCGTCCGAGATGACCTATGGGCCAGGTAATCTCATCCTCGATTCGACCTTCGCCGTCCAGTTCACAGGCGCCGCCGATCTGCGCCTCCGCGAAGCTGTCGGCCGTACCGTGCGCCGCGTCGAGCAGGCGACCGGCCTGTCTCACGAGGGGCCGGGTGTCCTCGCCAGGACTCCGCTGGTGGTGCGCGTGGCCGCCCCAGGAGAAACCATCCAGGGCATCGACGAGGTCGAAAGTTACCGGCTTCTTGTAACGTCCACCGGCATACAACTGGATGCCCCAACCGACGTCGGGGCGTTGCGGGGTCTGGAAACCCTGGTACAACTCGTCGTGCCATCAGGGGCCGGCTACGCTATTCCCGCCGTCACGATCAGTGATGCACCGCGCTTTCGCTGGCGGGGCCTGATGCTCGATTGCGGCCGGCACTTCGAACCTGTTTCAGTTATAGAGCGGACGCTCGACGGTATGGCCGCCGTCAAGCTCAACGTCTTCCACTGGCACCTGACCGAGGACCAGGGCTTCCGCATGCAGAGCGTGATCTACCCGAAGCTGACGTCATTGGGATCGGACGGCCTCTTCTACACCCAGGATCAGGCGCGAGGCGTCGTCGCATATGCAAGGGCGCGGGGCATCCGCGTAGTTCCCGAGTTCGAGATGCCTGGGCACAGTGCCGCCTGGCTGGTCGCCTATCCAGAGCTTGCGAGTGGAACCGTTCCTAAAGGTATCCGCCGGGAGTTTGGCGTAAGCGATACGGCCATTGACCCAACGCAGGAGCAGACCTACGTCTTCATCGGCAAGTTCCTCGCCGAAATGGCCGCCATCTTCCCCGACGAGTATGTTCATATCGGCGGGGATGAATCGCCCGCTCCAGACTGGCAGAAGAACCCTCGGATTACCGCTTTTATGAAAGCGCACAATCTCGGGAGTAACGACGCGCTTCAGGCCTATTTCAACACTCGGGTATTGGCCATCCTGACTGGCCTGCACAAGCGGATGGTGGGCTGGGATGAAGTGCTTACGCCAAGCCTCCCCAAGGATGTGGTGGTCCAATCCTGGCGTGGTGTGGCTTCGCTCAACAAGGGCGCCAGAATGGGCTATCAAGGTGTCCTCTCTGCCCCGTACTACCTGGACGGAATGAAGCCTGCCGGCGTCCACTACCTGGCCGACCCGCTACCACTCGGCAACGGTCTCACCGGGGAGCAGCAAAAACTCATCCTTGGCGGCGAAGTCTGCATGTGGGCGGAACATCTGAACGCGCGAACCATCGACTCGCGCATCTGGCCCCGCACCGCCGCCATTGCCGAACGCTTCTGGTCCCCTGCGACCGTTACAGACGTCGACGATATGTACCGAAGGCTGGAGACTGTCTCCATTGAGCTTGAAGGGCTTGGCCTCACCCATCTGCAGTCCGGAGACGCCGCCCTTCGCGAATTGGCAGGAACCGACAAAATCGACAGCCTGCGGGTGCTGGCTTCCGCCATGGAGCCCGTAAGCTTCGGCGAGCGATATAAAGCCCAACGCACCGACCAGCTTACCGCGCTGGATCGCTTTGTCGATGCCGTGCGGCCAGACCCTCCGGCCCGCCAGTGGGTAGAAAACGCCGTCAAGCGCTTTGTGGCCTCTCCCGCCTCTGCTTCTTCCGACGCCGGAGAGCTCTCAACCTGGTTTGAACGGCTGTCGCTTGCGGCGCAGAATCAAGACCTACGGATCCAGATGGCGCAGTCACCGCGGCTTCGTGATGCCGCGCCGCGCGTCGACCAAATACCACCACTCGCCGGCGCCGCCAGTGAGGCTCTCCAGTTTCTCGCCAACCACCAGAAGGCTTCGGCAGGATGGAAGGCCCGCCAGATGGCCCTTATTGCCGAGGCCCGCAAACCAAGCGGTCTGGTCCGGTTCGTCTTTCTGGACAGCCTCGCCACGCTCATCAACGCCGTCCCGGAGTAGCCGGCGGTCTCTGTACGTCGTCGCCACATGCCCTATAAACCCGGCACTCGACGTCGCATCCGCATCTTAGATGGCCTGCGCGCGCAGGATCAGCGTGCCCGTATACACGCCGGCCGGTTGCTGCGGCTGCCCGCTTAGATCGAATCGCAGGTACAACGACTCGGTCACAATCCCGACCAGCGCGATCGCCCCCGATTGAAACAGCAGGAGACTGGAACCTGTAGCAAAAGGCCCGTTCTGCGTGAACGGAGTAAACGTAACTGGAATGCCGGAGGTCACCCGCCCATACACGGCCGAGCTTGGAATGATGTCTCCGTTGGTGGAGGTAAGCGCATTTGGGGTCGCGAAATAGGCGTAGACGCTAAACGTGCCAAGCACGGTCAAGTTGACGTTCGTTGTTACCGTGATGACTGAAGAAGCCGCCGCCTGCCCTCCCGCCACCAGCGGCACCGTCACCGTCGAGGGGCTCGCCGTCAGGCTGAGAACTCCTACGGAGACATAGCGCGGGCGAAGCACCCCTGGCCGGTTCAATCGAACCACCTGACCACCCGCAGGGACGCCGACAGCCACAACACACGCAAGTGCAGCACAGAAAGCGAGCAGCCGGCACAGGCGGAACCTGGGGGTAGACGGGACTACAGTAAGACGCCGTGTCATGTTTGCTGCTTCTTTCCGCGCTTCTTGCGTGCAAGGGCAAACGCTTTGCTCGAGATGGCATTCGCATGCGGCATGCCTCGTGGGTCGCTGAGGGTCGCTGTCTGCTCGGGCGCCTTCACCGAAGCCACTTGCGGTGCCTGAGGGCGTCCCCGGGCCACGATAACGGTGATCAGCGGGGCATCCGGACTCGCGGCAGTCTTCACCTCGGTCGGCGCGCTGATAAGCGTGAAGTGGCCAAAGTCGGTGAACTCCTCTGTCAGCACAAGAAAGGGATGCAGCTTAGAGTTCTTCTCCCGGTACGAGAAGAAGCCGAGTGCATCGGTGTAGAGATGGTCCTGGCCAACCTGAACAGCCGCGCCTTCCACAGGCTTTCCTGCCGTATCGAGCACCCGGCCACGGAGCACGTTGCCACCCAGCCCAACAACGGGCTGAACGTGGGCCATTCCCGGCTGATGATCGAACTGCGTTCCAAGACTGAATGTATAAAGCGTTGACCCCGTCGGGCTGATTGAGCTTGCCGCCCGTAACCAGAAGTCGCGTAGAAGCCGCAGTTGGGCGTCGAAGACGGTAGCCTGCTCGAAGGGACTGCTGGGACGACCCGCCAAATATAAAATCTGGTACCCAACTTCAAAGCTGCTGTACCGCGTAACCAGGGCCCCGCCATGCGAAAAGCTGACCCCACCCGAAGTCACATTGAGGCCCTCCGTCAAGCGAAGGTGAGAATTCACCGTGATCCCCGCGCCGCTGATGAAGAGCGTGTTGCTTCCGCTGCCCGATTGAATGCTGTGCAGCAGATTCTCATCCAGTTGAACCCGCCCCAAGGATTGGTTCAGGCCGGCCGTAACAGCGTAGTTATGACCTGTATAGGCGGATTCTATCGGCGTCGCTGGTAGCTCGGCACGCGAGTGCAGCAGGGTTACATGGATGGCTGTCCCCCGGCGATTGTATTGAACGGAAGCCGAATCAAGGCTGCTCCGCGCGCCCGGCGTGCCCACCGAGGACGCCGGATCAGAAGACGTCAGCGTCGACACAAGAAAGTTCTGGTGACCGCCCGAGACCTTAATCGTGTGCGTCAGTCGGTACTCCGCCGTGACGTTTTCACGAATGGGCTCGGGAGCCATCTGCGCCGGGTCATTGCCGCGCTGGAATGCGTCTCCCGCAACGATATACGAGGCACGCACGCTAAGGCGTTGCCGCTTGACGACCGCTGAGGCCGCCCCGTAGAAGGCGCCTCCACCTGTCCCCGCGGTAACGGCATACGTCAGGCCGGGAGAACCCGTGCATTCCACACTCTCAAGCGCCGCCCTGTTCTTTGAAAGCGAAACCGTAGAAAGCGCCGTACAGGTATCGCGGAATGGCTGCTTCCACTGCCCAAAGGCAGCAAGATTACCGACGTTGGTCGTCTGAAAGAGCGGCGTTCCACCTTCCTGTGCGGTCAACCCTGCAAACCCGTTGATCGTTCGTCCATCCTCGCGCACGACGTGAAAACCTGCCCCTGTCCCAAAAAAAACGTGCCCGCCCTCAAACATGTCTGTCGGGAGCTGCAGGCTGAATCCCTGCTGGCCGATCGTCTCCGATCCACCGTGGATCCGCCGGGTAGTCGCGCCGCCCGCAGCAAAGCGGCCATTCAAATAGCCTCCGCCGATGCTCGTCTCTGAGTTGGTTCCATGGATGAGAATGCTTCCCCCCTGCGCCCCGTAAAGCGTGGAGGCGCCTCCCAAAAGCTCAACCACCTGCCCCGGCACCGCCCTGCCGCCGCAGACAACGATCGCGGTGACTGCAGCGAACAGGATGGCAGCGCGGCCCATGGCTACTCCTCGACAGGAAGCTTCAAGAGAAAGTGTTCAAACTGGATCGCGACCGTCTCGGGGCGCTGATCCGAAGTCCACGGAATCGATAGCAGGCGTTTTCCTTGCGGCAGCATCGGAAAACCGCCGACCGTCGCCAGCGACGAACGCTTGCCGGTCACCTCCACCGACTCCGCGCGGCCCGCAAAGGGGCTCGTGTTGCTCAGTTCACACAGCACCCGATGCAACTCGACATCGTAGCGAACACCGTGGGCCTCGATCGCTTCGCGCGTCAGCGGCGGCTTTTGGTAGATGTAAATCGTGTGGGGCACCATGATGCGGAGGTTGATCCCCTCCCCCTTCTTAACCCCGGAAAAGCTGGCATACACGCAAAGCCAGGCCGGAACATTGTCAGCGTGGGCTTTGTAGAAAATGCGCGCCGCCTGATGCGGCTCAAGACGCAAACTGGTAGCCGACAGCTCGAGGTGAATATTTGCATCAAGCGGGCGAAACTGCCCATCGCCCTCAAGCCCCACATCGAAGCTCATCGGTTCCAGGACAACAATGGCCGGAACAAGGGTGTTGTTGGTGACCTCGAATGACCCAGCGGCCTGGGCGGTGTACTCCGCGATGACTGGCGAGACTGTCTGGGCAAAAGCCTCCCGATGTGCCGCCAGGCACATCGGGAGAGTAAGCAATCCTGAAAGTAAGGTTAAGCGCATGGCAGTCGCTTCTTTCCGTTGGGTTTCGCCGGGAGTCACCGAGCGTCCGGCAAGACCTGTTGGCGTCTTAGATCGCCTGCACCTGCACGTTCAAGGTTCCCGTGTAGGTGCCGGCAGGGAGCTGCGGAGTCGCGGTAAGGTTTACCTGCATGGTGACCGCGTCGGTGCGTGTACCCTCGCGGTTGGAGATCGAAAGCGCCTGCGAAAACAGCTTCAGGCCGCCGTTGGTTGATCCCAGCGCGTTCGTCTGGGTAAACGCCGTCAGGGTTGTGGGGATGCCGTTCGGGGTGCTGGCGAAGACGTCGGAACTGGGAATGTTGTTCGGTGTGCTTGCGCCATCGGTCAAAGCAGCCGCTGGCGTCGCGAACCACGAGTAAAGGTTGACCGAGGCACGGGTCGGCAACATCACCCAGCTGGTCACCACCGAAACAGGGGAAGATCCAGCGGCTGTTCCCTGTGGAACCAGCGTGAAGGTCACAGTCGCGGGGCTTGCGGAAACCGTAAGGCTCTCCGGCAGCGTCGCCGTAATACCCACAGTTCCGCTGTTGGAGTTAACCTGCGCCTGCGCGGCAGGCGCGGCGAAGGTGGCGAGTGAAAGAAACAGCGCCCCAAGAGACAGGACGCGGAAGGAGGATTGGGCTTTCAGTATGCAGTTCATCAAGTCGCCTCGGGGGTGTGAACTTTCTAGAGGTCTTATCGGGACCCGTTGCCTGCAGGTTGATGTTTTCCAACCTTGACCGCGAACCGAGGTACTGTTACCGCACCCAGAAAAATCCTGGCTGAACGCAATCCAATGCCAAACCCGGATGGCGGTGACACGACGTTCATCGGCGCGGATAGGCGCATGGACGCTCGCTGCCCCAGATGTGGGCATTACCGAAGATGGTTCAAGCTGTGTGGAGAAGGGGTATGGCTGACAAGCAGTGCCGGATCAGGACAGCTCGTATTGCTTGTCGGTGTGCCGCTTGCGCCAGACTGACTTAACCTGCTGGCGCCACCGCTCATCAAGCCCGATCAGTGTCCACTCGACCGACGGACTGAGAAAGCGCAGAATAGTCTCCGTCGCCGGATGAATCCGCAGCGCCGGCGCAGCAAGAAAAAGCCGTGGAGGAAGCCGCGACAGCATCACCCCGCCAAAATAGCCCTTGGACTGAAATTCCCCCAGACCGGTGACCGGGTCCGGATGTTGAAGATGGTGATGCCGTACCCGGATCCAGTAATCAAGCCCTTGCAGCGCAAAGTGCAGATCTTCCTCCGCCTTCAACTCGATCACCGCAAGCCGTCCATCCTGGGTGACCGTCAGCAGGTCCAGCATCGCTCGGTCCGCCGCAGCAAACGCTGGAACTTGCGAGTACACCAGATCAGGCTGCAAATGCGTGTCATGGGCGTCGAGCGGCGCCACGTCCCGGCGCAGGGCCGATTCCAGCCATCGCTCAGGCTGCATCCGGTAAAGCGGGTCGCTCTGGTTGCCGGCCGCACTCCGCCTCATAAAAAGCCGGTCGAGTAGATCGCGAAGACCTGCCTCCGTCTCCCCTGTCAGCGCCGTCTCGCTGGCCCCGGTCCCGAACGTAATGTGTTGCGTCAAATCGAATGAATTGGCAGCCGGCGCGATACGGATGCGCGCAAACTCCAGCCCATGCAACAGAAATGCCAGCTCCCTCCCGGATCGAACCCGTTGTTCAACCTCGTCCTGTCGCCCCTCAGGAACCATCGCGAGAACACGTGCGGCAGACTCCGCAAACCGCTCCCGTGCACTGGTCAGGTTTGGAGCGTGCCCCAGGTGGGTATCCAGGTTGCCCAAGTCGTCCGCGTCGCGCTGGGTCAGCGTCTCCGTAGGTTGGTCGAACTCATAAAGCTCACAACGCGCGGCCGTCGGGTTCAGCCAGGGAAGACGCGACACCGTGAGCGTAGCCGCACCGCGCGGCAGGATCAGCCGAAGGCCTTGAACCAGGCGGCGGCCACCCGCATGCTCCCGGCAATGCCCGAGCCACAACAGGCCGATCGTCAGGATCCCGTCGATCGTCGCAGGCAGTTCGTCGTCGTTCACCCCCACCACTGCCCAGGCATGCTGGCCTTGCACCTGAAGCCCTCGAGCGTAAGCCGGGCCAAAGGACCTTTCAAGGTCCATCGCCGTCCGAAACGCCTCCGGCCGCCACTCGGGAAACTCACGCGTCAACATTCGCTCCAGAACCCGAAGGTATTTCGCGCGTGTGGAGTCCCGTGCCGTCGGACCGCGCCGGTCACGGTCCGCCGTTAACTCCAGGATCTGCGGTTTGGCTTGTCCAAAGCGCTGCGTCACCAGGCGCAGCACCGTCTTGCGCTGCGTCGTCGAGAGGATCCGCCGAACCATGTTGCGCGATCCTCCTGCCTGCTCCTCTGCCTCCCAAAGATGGAGTGTGCAGCGCCCATGCTCAGTCGATAACGTATAGCGCGCGGTCCGAAGATCGAACAGCACATGACCGTCCTCAAGCAGCGACGCGGCAGGATGCTCCGCCAGAAAGTCCTCCAGCGTAGAGGCAATCTCGACAGGACTCTGGGCAACGCCTTGGGGCAGCGGCGCCGGACGCGTGAGCAATGGCATGCGACATTATGTTCCACGCCGGCCCGTTGCGCTATCCAGGTTTTCGAGATCGTTCCCAAATCGGAACGATCCCTTACCATCGCATCCGCGCCCGCAAACCTGCAACATGCGCGGTGTGGTGCCGGGAGTGCCACGCGTATAGTAGCGTCGCCTGCTCAACCGTCATCAATCCTCGCTCCGGATGAGCGAAGGACCGCTGCCACTGCGCGGGACCGAGCGACTGCAGCAGCATCACCCACCGTGCATGGAGGCTTTCAAGCAGCTCCAGCGACCACTCCACCGGCGCTGTCCTCGCGTCGTAGAGGTGAGCCGTCGCGCCCTCATCGTAGGGCTTGATCGTGGGCGCCTCCTCAGTCAGCGCCAGCCGAACCCGCAAAACCGCATGCATATGCGAGTCCGCCACGTGGTGGATCAACTGCCGCACCGTCCAGCCACCCTCGCGGTAGGGCGCATCGAGCTGCTCGTCATCCAGCCCCACCAAGGCTGTTCGTAGGTCGTTCGGCAGCCCGGCCAACACATCGATGCTCGATGCGCGCAGGTCCTGCGTAACAGCAGGCGGCCCCGCAAACCGGCCGATCGGATAGCGAAGATCGTTCACAATGGGAGTCACGGCCTGCCTCCGGAGCACAGAAGTTACAAAGGATACGTCTGCATCAGAGTACGTGATGCAGGTCCCATCGATGAACACGGAGGAGTGCAATGCAGCGTTGGTGGTTGAGTCTCGTTTTGGTATCCGCCGTTTCCGTCGGCTGCGGCAAGAGCACAGGGGAGCAACGCACCACCCTCCAGGCCCCCGCAAAGCCCGAAGCCGCCAGCCATACATCCGACTTCACTGGCTTCGATCTCAACGAGTACCCCGGCGATGAAGGCATGCGTCGCGTCAAGCAGTACTTCGCCTACACCGGCTACTGGCTGACGCCACCTCCCGGCGGAAAGACCACCAACTGGTTGGGCAAACGGGCCATTCTCCGCAATATGGGCTACGGCTTTCTTGTGCTTGCGGACGGTCGCTTTGAAAAGCAGATCAAGGCTGCGGGCATCTCTCCGAACGCCCTCGGCAGGCGCGACGCCGGCCTTGCCATCGCCGCCGCCCAACACGAAGGCTTTCCCTCTGGCACGGTCATCTTCCTTGATCAGGAAGAGGGTGGTCGCCTGACCGACATCCAGGTCGCCTATCTGTTCGGGTGGACCGAAGCCGTCGCGGCCTCAAGCTTCAAACCAGGAGTCTACGCCAGCGGGCAGGCCGTCCCCGACGGTCCCGGATCCACCATCACCACCATCGCCACCATCCGCGAGCACGTTGCCACCGCCCATCTGCACCCGGTGGCTATCTGGGTGTATCAGGATGCATGCGCCCCCAGGGGACCCGCTCCGGGCTGCACCCTGAAGCCCCCACCCGCGCAGACAAGTGGAACGCCGGAGGTCCTCGCCTGGCAATACGCCCAGTCGCCACGACGTCCGGAGATCACCCAAAGCTGCGCCAAAACCTACCAGGCCGACGGAAACTGCACCCCACCCGGAGAGCCGGAAATGCTGATGGATCTCAATGTAGCCGCCTCAGCCGATCCCTCCGGCGGGCGCTGAGTCGGCCCCTGACCGTCTGCCAGATTTGCCGCCCGCCCGCGCGAAGCCTATCATAGAGGTTGATGACATCGCCAGCTATGGACCATAAACGCTACTTCGTAGAAAAGCTGGGCATCTCAGAGCGTTTGATGGAGCGCTGTCTCGCAGAGGCTCTCTCCGCTGGGGGCGACTACGCCGACCTCTACTTTGAGTCCGTTACCTCAACCTCTCTGGGTGTGGACGAGTCGATGGTCAAGACGGCAAGCCAGGGCATCAGTGTCGGGTGCGGCATACGTGTACTCTCCGGCGAGCGTACCGGGTACGCCTACACAGACGACCTTTCTAGTGAGCGCTTGATCAAAGCCGCCCGCACCGCCGCTCTCATCGCCAGCGGTCCGGCCAAGCAGCTCATGAGCGGCTTTCGCCACGTCCAGGGAGAGGCCGCTTCTCTTTATCCCGTCGCCGGTGCCGAAGGGGACGCCGAGATCGCGGCCAAGCTCAGGCTCATCGAGCGCGCCGACCGGGCCGCCCGCGCCTACGACCCCCGCATCACCCAGGTCAGGGCAGGCATCAACGACGAGTTGAGGCGAATTTTGGTAGCCGCCTCCGACGGCACCTTCGCCAGCGACACGCAGCCTTTGGCGCGTCTCAACGTCTTCGTCCTTGCCAAAGAGGGCACAAGCACCGCAAAGGGAACTTCCGGCGGAGGCGGCCGCGTCACCCTCGACTTCTTCGAGGGCGCCAAAAGCCCCGAGCATTTCGCCGCGGAGGCAGCCCGAACCGCCATTCTGCAACTTGACGCCGTCGAGGCGCCTGCCGGCGAGATGGAGGTCGTTCTTGGCCCAGGTTGGCCCGGGGTCCTGCTGCATGAGGCGGTAGGCCATGGCCTCGAAGCCGACTTCAATCGCAAAAAAACCTCCGCCTTTGCCGGGTTGATGGGTCAAAAGGTCGCCTCGAGCAAAGTTACGGTCGTCGACAACGGAACGATGGCAAACCGTCGCGGCAGCCTCAACGTGGATGACGAAGGCACGCCAACCCAGGAGACCGTCCTGATTGAAAACGGCATTCTCAAGGGTTTTCTATCCGATAAGCTCAACTCCCGCCTCATGGGCATGCCGAACACAGGCTCCGGCAGGCGCGAAAGCTACCACCACATCCCCATGCCCCGTATGACCAACACGTACATGCTCAACGGCGATGACATGCCTGAGGATATCCTCAAGAGCGTCAAACGCGGCCTCTATGCCGTCAACTTTGGCGGCGGCCAGGTCGACATCACCAACGGAAAGTTTGTATTCTCAGCCAGCGAAGCCTACCTCATTGAAGATGGCCGCGTGACCCGCCCCGTCAAGGGGGCAACCCTGATCGGCAACGGACCCGAAGCGCTGAAGTATGTATCGATGGTTGGCAACGACCTCGCCTTGGACGAAGGTATTGGTACCTGCGGTAAGGCCGGGCAAAGCGTGCCGGTCGGCGTAGGTATGCCCACAGTAAAGCTCGACCGCATGACGGTCGGGGGAACAGGACGATAAAGTAATGGCAGCCGAACGCGAAAAGATCTACGAGTGCGAAGTCAAACGCAGACGTGTCAAGGCGGGCGGAGGATACGAGCCCTTCTGGAAGGTCAAGAACGTGGCCGACGCGCTCGATGACGCCGACACCGAGTTTCGCTGCAAGGACTGCCAGGGAGAGGTCAAGCTCTTCCGCCGCCATAAAGAGGGCGGCCCGGCGCCGCACGCCGAGCACAAGCTCAAGCCGGACTCAGAGTTCTGCCCCGCCGGCCTGCACTTCCGCAAGGCGACTGATGGGCGGGACGCAAAGCTCTCCGAGCATCCCGTCCGGTAACGCGCCCCTAACGTCGCTCCCAAACTGCATATCCCAGCCGGTCAGCCGTGGCCGGCTTACGAAGTACATACTCCGCGTGCAGGTAAACACAGAACGGCTCCAGCACCGAGCCTGTGTGTTGCGCTCGCGCCGCATATGGGTAGACGAAGAGAGTCCGGATCACAGCGCGTTCTCCTTCCGGGGAGACCACACATAAGCTCTCCGTGCCCTCAGGCAGAAGCAGGGGGCGTCCTGGGTTCCTCGCCAACTCCGCAATCTTCCGCTGCACCTGCTCCGGAGTCACCAGGTTCACCCAGCCGTCGAAATAGCCCGTCTCGACCTGTGGCGTATGAAGCGGACCAAATTCCTCCGGCATAAATCCTGAAGGCGCCTGGAAGATCGTTCCCGCCGGATATCCGTAGATCGAAGCAACATCCATTCCATCGTGCAGTGCCGCGAAGCGCCGAGCCTCGTCCACCTTAATCGCGGCTTTCTCTACCCCATAAAGTCGTGTCGCTATCCACATCAGCCTCGAGCTTAGCGTTATGGCGGGGTGCTCCCTCTCCACGGCAAACACCGTCAGCAAAGCGGCACGCGCCGGAGCCGCAAACACTCCCCGCACGCCCAACGTCAACGGGACAAGAAAAAAGACCAGGATGCAGCTCCACAGCATGAGCCGGCCAGCCACAGGTCGCAGGCGACCCGCAAGCGTCAAACCCACAATCCAAAGGCCAAGCGGGCCAAGCAGGACGTGCCCTCCATCGCAGCGGCCGAGCGCACTGGCAAGCGCCGCCGCCGAGACAAAGATCACGGCCGTCGCTGGGCTGCCCCGTCTTGCTCGCATGCACATCCCCGCGTACGCGCTGCTAAGCGCCACCATCGCCAAAAGAAGAAGAATAGGCGCCGCGGGCATCACCGGAAAGTTGAGTCCGCCGCTGCGAAAGCCGTTCAGCGTCAGAAAGGCTCCATGCCGAGACCCCACCCAAGCCATCAGCCCGAGCAGCAGCAACAGCCCGGCATAGCTTATCCTGTTTGCAGCAGGCCGAAGATCCACGAAGACGGCCACATAGCAGACCATTCCAAGCCCAAACGAAAGCGCCATCTCCGGCGAAACCAGAAGCAGAGCCAGAAAGCACGGCGCAACCATGACGATCGAGCTGGCCTGCTCACCTGCACTCCGAGCACCTTCAAACCGGCGGTACAAAAACAGCGCAAAAAACGGCGATAGGATAAAGCGGAAGGTGCTGTAGTTGACGCCGGTGCAGAGTAAGCCAAGCACCGACATCCCGAACAGAAACCCGAAGACGCCCCGTTTGGCAGCCGCGGGGGCCGGTATCCCTTGCACCGTCAGGTACAGCAGCCAGATACCCGCCAGCGTGACCGCAAACCACAAAATCCCGTACGCGTCGGCCGCGGAAAGATGCAGACCGCGCGCGATCCATGCAGGAACATAAACAAAGAACACCCCGTAGGCATACTCAAAGTCGCGGTACGGCACCCTCCCATCGAGAACGAGCTTGATGCGGTCCAGGAAGTAGGGAGACTCAATATAGCCACCCGTACGGCGGACGATCAGATGAAGCGGCAGCGCCAGCAAGGTCGCACACCAGAGAGCACGTCGCAGCAGCTTGCGCGGCAACGCCTCATCCTCTCCGGATCCCGCCACCAGATCGGCTCCGCGCCCCGCCACCAGCGCCACCACCAGAGCAAACGCGCCAACCACCCCAAGCGCAACCCGGTTGTTGTATCCAAATACGTACGAAGCAGAGACGCTGGGAGCCACGGCGACGCGATAAGGCAGCCAGGACAACAGCGCAACCGTCAAGCCGCCCGCACCTCCCATGATCCAACGGCTCGAAGCGGTAACAGAGAACACCGGCGCTCCCGGCCGAGCCTCGTAAGATCCTGGCTTAAACAAGGCGCGAGTCCCCCGTTTGCAACAGAGGACCCGCGCGCATCGTTCGACTGCACCGATCCCTGCCGCTTGGAGGGCCCGCCGCATTCCCCACCTGCCCTATGCCTGTGCCTCCTCAGGCGCAGCGATTTTCGTTTGGGCGACCGTCCACTCCGGAGCGCCCACCTTGAAGCGTGCAAACCGCCGGACGCTGATGTTCTCACCGAGCTTGGCGACCTTGGTCGCAATCAACTGCGAGATCGTCTGCGTCGCTTCCTTGATAAACGGCTGGTCCAGCAGGCAGGCCTCTTCGTAGAACTTGGCCATCTTGCCTTCCAGAATCTTCCCAACCACCGCCTCCGGCTTGCCCTTCATGGCTGGCTGCGCGAGAAAAACCTCCTTCTCACGGTCCAGATCCGCCTGGGGAACCTCTTCCCGGCCCACAAAGCGCGGGTCTGTTGCCGCAATGTGCATCGCAATGTCCCGCAGCAGTTCCTGAAAATCCTCTGTCCGCGCCACGAAGTCCGACTCGCAGTTCAGCTCCAGAAGCACACCGATCTTGCCACCCGCGTGGATATACGTCCCGATCGCGCCTTCATTCGTCGAGCGCGCTGCCTTCTTCGCCGCGGAGGCCATCCCCCGCTTGCGCAGAACCACAAACGCCGATTCCATATCGCCTTTCGCCTCCTGCAAGGCCTTCAGGCAGTCGCCCATCGGCGCGCCCGACTTCTCGCGGAGTTCTTTCACCTGTTTCGCGTCAATCTTCACAGCAGTCTCCGTTGACATAAAACTTTCCCCTCATTTCAGCCTATGCGGCTGAGGTTACAAAACAATGCGGCCGCTAGCGTCCTAACGCAGAAAGAGCGTGGTGCGGAGTCTTCCGGCAGCCACGCTCTCAGTCTGCCCTGCAACAATCTAGGCCGTGGCCTCAGCGTGAATCGGCTCGTCTTCCGGCTCAGACTCGGTAGCCGCCGCGGGTGCCTTGCGGATATTGCCTCCCAGCGCCGCTTCCAGGTCCACCGTCTCTTCAACCTCTTCAATCGACGCCTCTGCGGTCCCGGGCGACTCCTGCACGGGCTCGACAGGCGCAGCCTCGGTCTCCCCCTCTTCACCGATGAAGTGAGCCTCCTGCGCAATCGGTCGAACATCTGCGGACTCTGTCGCAAACGCCCGTTCCGAAACCATCTGCACCCCTTCAAACGCGGAGTCCGCAATCTTCGTCGTAAACAGACGGATCGCCCTCAAAGCGTCATCGTTGCCGGGGATTACATAGTCCACCACCGTCGGGTCGCAGTTCGTATCCACCACCGCAACCACCGGAATCCCCAGCTTGCGCGCCTCGGAGACTGCAATGGCTTCATTGTTGGAGTCGACGATGAAGATCGCATCCGGCAGCCGCTTCATGGTCTTGATACCTGAAAGGTTGGTCGAAAGTGACTTACGCTCGCGCTCCAGTTTAATCACTTCCTTCTTCGTCAGCAGCTCGTAGCGACCATCGGTCGACATGTCGTCCAACTCCGCCAGCCGCTTCACCGACTTCTGCACCGTCACCCAGTTTGTAAGCAGACCGCCCAGCCACCGGCTGTTGATATACGGCATCCCGCAGCGGTTCGCCTCCTCGGCGATCGCGTCCTGCGCCTGCCGCTTCGTTCCCACGAACAGGATCAACTTGCCCGTCGACGTCAGATCGGTCACAAACTTCGAAGCTTCCTTAAACATCTTCAACGTCTTTTGAAGATCAATGATGTAAATGCCGTTACGCTCGCCAAAGATATATTCCTTCATCTTCGGGTTCCACCGCTTGGTCTGGTGACCAAAGTGGACACCGGCTTCGAGAAGTTCCTTCATCGTGATGCTTGCCATAGATGGCTCCTGTTTATAGACCAGCCTGGACGGACTCTGACGGGTCGCTTGTCCCGTGGTCTGGATTGATCCCTTGCAATAAAGCTTCGGGAGATTGAATTCCTTGCCCCCCGATCCTCCGAGGGGGTCTCGCTGTCAGCGATTCGTTTTCGCCGGTGGTGCCGGGTGCCCGCCACATCGCAGCAAGCCGTGCAGCAAAGCACCCGTTTTCTCCAAACCCTACCGCTTCGAGAACTGGAAGCGCGCACGTGCGCCCTTCTGCCCGTACTTCTTGCGCTCCTTGCCACGCGAGTCGCGCGTCACCAGGCCCTCGGCCTTCAGCGCCTTCCGCAGCTCCGGGTTAAACTCCATTAGCGCGCGCGCAATGCCGAGCTTGACCGCATCGGCCTGCCCCATCACTCCGCCGCCCTTCACCGTCGTCAACACGTCGAAGGTCTCCCCAATGTCCGCGATGCCGAGTGACCGCTTCGCCGCCACCCGCTGCTGCGGCGTCACAAAGTAAACATCGACATCCTTCTTGTTCACCGTGAACTTGCCACTGCCCGGACGCAGAAACACGCGGGCGATCGAAGACTTGCGACGGCCGGTACCATAAAACTGAATCAGATCTGCCATGATGCTCCTTGAACTTTGACCGCGGCCCAGGCTAAGCCCGACCGCAGGGTGCTACTTCCTTCGGCAGAGACGGACGCCTCCGCCACCAGTCTCCAGCTAGGCCTTGGGAGCGTTCGACGCATGAAACTCCAACGGCTCCGGCTGCTGCGCAATATGCGGATGCTGCGAGCCTTTGTAAACCTTCAGCTTGGTCGCCATCTGCCGGCCCATCTTCGACTTCGGCAGCATGCCCTTGATCGCCTGCTCCACGATCGCTTCAGGACGCCGGGCCAGCAGCTTTACGAAAGATTCTTCCCGCAAACCGCCAGGAAAGCCCGTGTACCGGCGGTAAAGTTTCTGGCTCGACTTCAGGCCGGTCAGCACAATCTTCTCGCAGTTGATGACCACAATGTGGTCGCCCATGTCGATATACGGGGTGTAGAGCGGATTGGTCTTCCCCGCAAGCACCGAAGCTGCCGTCGTGGCGAGGCGTCCAAGCGTCTTGCCCGTGGCGTCGATGACAAACCACTTGCGCTGGATATTCTTACCGCTGGGAATGGTGGTGGTGTTGTTCACTGGCGAAAAGTACTCCCTCGATCTGCTGTCTTCCTTGGTCAGCGTCGTTCGGAAGAAGGATGAATGTGCGTGCTGCGTGAATGTCGATGGGCCGGCTCAGGCCCAGCAGGATATATCTCGACCAAAGAGGAAGTATCGAGCCCGCGGAAGTCACTGAACATCCCCGACGCGTTGGATACAAAGTCTGCTATGGATGCGCTAAGCCCTGACAGACGGCTTGAGGAGTGGGTGTGTATGGGAGCCATGTTCAAGCTTCCCAGGTGGGTCCACAACGACGTCCTGGCCCCTTGGCATGACCTCAGCAGAGGAAGCTGCTAGGACATACGGACGCAAGACCGCGCGTGTTTCAGACTATCCAGCTTCCCAGCCAAAGTCAACACAGCGCAGGAATCCATCGACAGAGTCACCTCTCACTCCATGCCCTCATCCTGCCTGAGCGCTACACTGAAGCAGAACAAAAGGGGAGCGCGCGCCTGAGCAGACTCGTCAAAGCCGTCTTGCTGCTGGCCCTGCTGCCGGCACCTCTTCCCGGCCAGACTGCCGCCCCTGACCTCGCCCTGACCGAGGCCCGCGCATGGATCGGGCGAGCCCTTTTCCTGCGCGGCTTCTACGCCGCCGGCGACCTGCACTACGACGACTCCGGCCGCCTCCTGGGAGCCCCGCCCAAGATCCTCGATTGGACCCTCGCCGGCATGGACGTGCAGACCGTCGAACGCAAAGGCTTGGACGCCATCGAACTCGCCGGCGTCCGCGTCGCTATCCGGTACAACCGCGACACTCATCTTTTCGAACGGCATCCGCAGAAGGATGAGCGCCTCAAGGTCACAGTCAGCGCCGGCCTGCACGCCGAAACAGTCGCACGGTCCCTCAACGCCATCTACGCGGTCGGGATCGATCCTCCCTTGCAGCGCTCCATGTCCGACGCCTGGCGACACTACTTCGATCCCCGCCTCCCATGGGCCAAGGACGCCCTCGAAGGTCAAAAAATCGTCGGCATCGCTGAGAGCAAAAACGGGCCCCTCGTCTATCCCGTCGCCACCCACCGCGTTGATGCAGTCTTCACCGCCGAGGCCGAGCGCGACCATGTGCAGGGCAAAGTAGGCTTGAGCCTCGTGGTCGACGCCGACGGCACCCCCAGGCGAATCGCCATCCAGGACCCGCTTGGCTATGGGCTGGACGCGCGCGCCGCGGAGGCCGTCACTCGCTGGCGCTTCGCTCCAGGTGCCCTGGACGGACGCCCCGTCGCCGCCGGAGTCGTCCTCACAGAAGAGTTCGTGCTCGTTCCCGTCCATCCCTAGGCGCGCCTGGTCAATGCTTCAGTTGTTCGGTGCTTGGCTGCTGACCCACCGGCGTCCGCAGCGGCTTTGGCGTCGGCTTGCGGCGGCGGGGTATGGGGGGCATCCCCGCCGCAGGATCCAGACGGTAGAGGATCAGCAGGTTGCGCGCCGGATCGTCCATCGCCGGAAACGCAGCCACCCGCTCAATGCGGTACAACGGCGTCAGCGAATCCATCTTGTCGTCGTCGAGCTCATTCCAGGCAGCGTACCAGCCCGGCCGGTACAACTTCACCCGGTCCGGCAAGTCGAGCGTCCCAAAGTCATCGCAGATACTCGGCAGACCCGTCATCAGCGAGATGTCCGAGCCGCTGATCGACAGCAGAAGCGAGCGGTGCGTCGTATCGGCTTGCACGATCCGCGCAACCTGCGCCGCCGCTTGAACCAGCGTGTACTCCGGATGACGAACAAACGAAAGCGTCTGCCGCGCCGGAGCCACGACGGTCAGCCCAAGCAGCAGCGCCGAGCCCAACGCTAGCGCCGGAGCAGGCAGGAACCCGGATGAATGCTCCGGTGCCCGCCCAAACCATTGAAGCGCCCGGCCAAATACGTCCGCCACCAGAAGCGTCATCGGAACCGCCACTACCAGGTAATAGCGCGGCTGAAGATTGTCGTGGTACGCCAGAAACGCAGCGTACCCCATAGCCCATAGCACAAGAGACATCGCCAGAGGCGATCCACGCGTCCGAATCCAGCGAACCACACAGATCGGAACCGCAATCAGGGCAAGCGGATAAAGGATGTTGCCAAACCACAGTCCCCCGATCAACGTATCGCGTATTACCGGTAGCGCCGTCGCCACGGTAATTCCCGTATACCCGTTCGCGCTGAAAAGGTATCGGTAGTCCTCAAGGTAGTGCGGACGCACTAGAAAAAAGAAGTAGCCGCACCAAAGTCCAACCGCCGGCAGCCCCGCACGCAACGCAATCTGCACAAACAGCCGCGTCCGATACCCCGCCGCCGCCCAAAGCAGAAAAAGGATAGAGGGCAGCAGAAAGACTGCCGTTGTCTTCGTCAACACCAGCGCTGGCAGAAGAACGCCCAGCGCCGCAGTCGGCATCAGCCGCCGAACAAGGCTTCGTGGCGCCTTGAACGCGCCCGGAGCCGCACTCGCCGCGTGAAACGCAAGCAGCGTAAGAAACACCAGGACCGGCTCAAGGATCGCCAGCCGGGTAAAAGCAAAGCAGAAGGGGTTCACCGCAAGCAGCAGCACGGCAATAGCCGGGGCAAGCGTGAGATCGCGACGTGATCCCTGTTCGTCCGTCGCTCCGGAACCCTCCCATCGCCGCAAAAGCAGATACGACGCCACGAGGATCCCGCCGAAGATCGTCACTGTCAGCGCTCGCGCGGCAACCAGGGACACGCCCGTGACGCGAAACACCAGCCCCTCGAGGAACGGCCACACCGGTAGCGCCGCCGCCGGATTGAAGTCTCCCGCGACATACCAGCTTCCACGCTGGAAATGCCGGATAGCCGCGTCTCCGTACCAACCCTCATCGGTGTACTTGGACCAATCCATCCACGGTGAGTGGTTCGGAAAATCCGCCGTCAGGTGTGCATAATGAAGCGCGAAAAAACCCGCCGCCGCAACCAGCAGCACGATCTCAATAACTCGAAACAGGGATATCGTGCGGGGCGGGTTGGAGTCCGGTATCGGCAAATCAGTCTGGGTCGCGAAGAATCCGGATCGTGCCTCAAACGAAAAGCGGGTGCCGTGCCGTGCTGGCCTCCACCTGCAAAATCAGTCTACGCGCCGGGCTCCACGGTGCCAACATCCGGCCCCCCACGCAGAATCTCACGCGTCTTCAGCACAATCAGGTACTCGTAAATGCTTTGCAGAACGCAGTACGTAAAGCCCGGCCTGCCGTCAAGGAAACCCAGCCGCGCGAAGTAAAGAAGCAGGAACTTCACCACCGGCCGCAGCGGCAGGCGATACAAAAGCTCTTTCTGGTGGTAGCGCCGTTCATGAAAATCCTTGCCGAAGAACGCCGCGGACACGCTGAAGCGGCGTCCCTCCTTGCGATTCTGGATAATCTGCTGCGCCTCAAAGGTGCTGTAGTGGTTGTGCCGCTCCACCCAGTGCGACACGCCTTTCGTAAATGGAAAATGGTCGAGGTATCCCTCCACCTGGCCTACCGGCCCGTTGGCAATCGAAACCGGGTTCACCAGCCGCTCATACCGCATGCATTCAGGGCGAAACAGCCGCTGGTAGTAGCTCGTCGCCTGCACATGCTTCAGCCAGCGCCCCATGAAGAAATCACGCCGGCGTACCCGGAACGACACCGGCGCAACCGCATGCCCGGCCAGCAGTTCAACGGCTGTAAGAATGCTTCCCCGAAGGCCAGGCGTCATGCGTTCATCCGCATCGATGTAAAAAACCCACGGATGGGTAAAGGGAAGGTTCGCAAGCGCCCAGTTCTGGTGCGACGCCCAGTTGTCGAAGTGCCGTTGCGTAACCTTCGCTCCCCGCGCCTTCGCTATCTCTACCGTCTGATCAGTGCTGTATGAATCGAAAACGTGGATATCGTCCGACCACGACACTGAGTCGATGCAGGCTGTGATGTTGTCCTGTTCGTTCCTCGTGAGGATCAGTATCGAAATCAAGTTAGCCTCTCCGGACCAATGCAATCCGATTCTTCGCACCACGGCTTCCGCTACCTCGTGGCGCCACACCTACAAGATTACAACGTACCTGCATGAACGCAGGCCGAACCTCGAATACCCGGAAACCCGCATCTTTGACGTGAAGCAGGATAGGAGGAAGATGCTGCAGAGCTACTCGTAAGAAAGGGCATCAATCGGATCTTTCTGAGCCGCCTTCAGCGCCGGGTAAAGGGCACCCAGCAGCGCTCCTGTAAAAGCGATCAGAACCGCAATTAAAACCCAGTGTAGCGTAACCGCAAAATCCAGGTCAGGCTTGACCGAGTGGAAAATGGATCGCATCAGGTAGGTCACCGCCACACCCAGAGCGATCCCGACCGCTGCCAGTAAACCTGTCTCTCGCAGAATACCCGCAACTATGTACAT
The DNA here is from genome assembly GCA_964252505.1 of uncultured Acidobacteriaceae bacterium. GTDB lineage: Bacteria > Acidobacteriota > Terriglobia > Terriglobales > Acidobacteriaceae > Edaphobacter. The sequence goes on along the minus strand of CAXUNW010000011.1, from coordinate 3,073 downwards.
CTTTGACGCACCCATCGACTTCAGAATCCCGATCTCCCGCGTTCGCTCCATCACCGCCGTATACATGGATTGGAAGATCACGAGAAACCCGATGATCGTAGCAATCCCAATCACCACATGCAGCCCGATGTTAAAGGCTGGCATGCTCTCCGGCGTTATCGTGTCGAGAAACTCCCGCAGCGTCTGCACGTCGTAGCTCTGCATTCCGTCAGTCGCCAGAATCTCCTTCCGCACCGCCTCCTGGAACTCCGGTTGGTTCTCCGTCTTCAGATAAAAAAGGCTGGCCTTCCCCGGGTTGGTATCAATCTCTCCCATCGTGCTGATCGGGATAAACTTCCGTCCCCCCTTACCATGCTCCACAACCCCGCATACATGGAAGGTATGGGCCAGAACCTGAATCGAATCCCCTACATGGAACCCCTTCGCCTCAATAAACTCGTCGACGATAATGTCGTCCGGATGTGTAAACGGCCCGCCGGACAGAAAAACGAACGGCCGCAGCGCGTTGTAGCTTGCAAAGTCGATACCGTAGATATTCTCGAGCGATGTTCCTGCCACCAGCTTGATGTAGACCGGGGCAGCCACCTCCACGTGAGGCAACTGACGCAGAACCTCCGCCACCTTTACCGAAGCCGACGCCGTTGTCTGCCCAATGATGTTCGAAGCCGCGCCGGGATGGGTGATCATGTCCATTCCAATGCCGCTCTGACGCGTCTTCGAGCCGTTCAGCATGCCGAACATAATAGCGGCGATCGAAAGAATCATGATCACCTCAATGCCCACCGCGAACGCGCTGATGATCGAGCGCAAAGGCCGATGGACGAGATTGCCGACAACAAGACGATTCACGATAAGCCTAAAGTTCGGTAGCAAAACGCCACTAGCCGGCCACCGGAGGTGTTCCGTCAGAGACCATGGGCACAGGCTGGTTCAGCGAGCGGGCCGGCGAAAACGGAGTAAAGGCGGGCCGGGTTGGCGGAGACACAAGCGAAGCAAGCAGCGGCATAATGTACGCAGAGAAGAACGCAACAAATGAAATGATGAAGATGCCGTACGTTGCCAGGTAGACGCAGCCGCCCATGCCGCCCTCCGGCGCAGCATGAGAGAAGTAGGCAAACGCCAGAATCCCCCAAGGAGCATTTCGCAGGTCGCCGCATAGCGAATCCGTCAGAAAAAAGAGGGCGAACCACAGAATAGGCGCAAGCACAAACAGGCCAGCCCATCCCTCAAGTCGGAAAGCCTCTCCCATCGGGCTGAACGAGATGCTGGTCTCTACGTCATCTTCCGCAAGAATGCCGATCTCGTGTCCATAGAAGTTAGCGTTCGTGATGATCGGCTTGTTCTTCCAAATGAAGTGCGGAATCGTGTTGTAGAGGTAAATTTTGACCGGTTGAAATCCCAGCGGGCCCTTCTCCTCGGTCACCTGAATCAAGGCGTCGTCAAAGCTGATCATCTGCAACCGGTCGAACAAACCCAGAGGCTTGTTGAAGTAGACGGCGCTCAAATGCACTTCGTACGAGGAATTGTCTGCGTTGTAAAGCCGCACCACCTCCGGCAGATCGGAGAGCAGCATGCGCGAGTTCGCGAAATTTTCGGAGAAAGTAGCCGTATTGCTCCGATAGATACGCCCGTACTGGCAATACGGCACCATATAGTGCAGCACGAAGGCGAAAAAAGCCACCCCTCCCAGAACCTGGTACACACGGAACCGGTAGCCCAGGGCTGCGCACGCCGCCAGCCAGCACACCGGAGGCAGAAACAACGCCTCTTTGGAGTATCCCAGCAACGCGCCGTCAAAGATAATCATTGCAGCCGCAATCAGTACCCATATATTGAAGCTTCTGCGCCCGCCCGTCCGCCGGATTTCGGAGGTCACACCCAGAATGATCGCCATAGGAAGGAACCGGTTGAGCTGGTTCGAGGCACTCACCAGCGGCGTAAACAGGCTGTCTTCCGTCTCAACATAAAAGCTCGACAGGAATGGAATCACGATCCCGGCAAAGACACATCCGATCGTGGCCATCCGCAAATCGGCATCCCGTGCCAGTTCCTCCAGCAGCCCCACCCGCCGAGCAAGACGCCGGGTCAGATACACCGTCGCCAACAGCGTAAACATCCCTGCCGTATAAATCTCGAACGTCAGTCGTGCGTTCACCAGGTTCGAGTCGGCGGCCTCCCCCATCGCCGCCTTCACGCTCACACCCAGAATCACAGCTAGAACAGCAAAAAAGAAGACATACGACCCGGAGGGCCGCGTCAAGCCGCCGGCAACATTAAACGCGACACCCGCCGTCACAATAAAGACAATGCAGCAAAGGCTCACAATCGGATCTGTATGCTGAACGGCCTGCAGGATGTACAGCATGCCCGCGAAGACGCAGACATACCAGATTGGAATGCGTTCTGGAAAGGGGATCCGCACGTGGGGTTAGCTTAGCAGATGTGCGCCCCCCATGGCCTTCATTCCCCGCCTGTTGGTAATCGCCGCTTCCTCTCCGCCTGGTTACACCTCGTCATTGCTCAACCACGCGCCTGCCGGAAAAAGTTACCCCGCCGCCGCCCGCAAACCTCCTTGCATCGTTGACAATAAGGGTCAGCGTCCAGCAAGGGCTTCAAACATCGCATGATGACACGGTTCGGCGAGGAATTGAGGAGAGAGCGAGAGGCGCGCGGCCTTGCTATCGAGAGTATCTGTGCCGCCACCAAAGTATCCGCGCAGAACGTCCTCGCCCTCGAGGCCGGCGAGATCGCTCGCCTTCCCGGCGGTGTCTTCCGCCGCGGCATCGTCCGCAGCTATCTCAGCGCTCTCTCGCTCGACGAAGTCTCCTGGATGGAGCGCTTTGAGACCAACTGCAGAGCCCTTGGCATCGTCGACGCCGGCGAACGAGATTGGGTCCAGTTCGCCGAAAACGTAAAACGAAACCGCTCCCACGAGCAGCGCGGCCAGGGCTGGCGATGGATAGGCGTCGCCCTGCTGGTCGTCAGCCTCTGGGTCATTGCCTGGCTGGCCTGGCACTTTGTGTTGCATCCTCGCCTGGAGCAGCGCACCAGCGCCTTCGCAGCCGCCCACCCC
>CAXUNW010000010.1:9609-33207 GCA_964252505.1 uncultured Acidobacteriaceae bacterium | reverse complement strand
GATGGCGACGCGGGCGCAGAGCTCGTCGGCTTCCTCCATGTAGTGGGTGGTGAGGACGACGGTGATGCCTTCGTGGCGGAGCTCGCGGACGGCGTCCCACATGGCGATACGGGACTGGGGGTCGAGGCCGGCGGAGGGCTCGTCGAGGAAGAGGACCTTGGGCCGGTGAGCGATGGCGCGCGCGATCTGGACGCGCTGGGCGAGGCCTCCGGAAAGCTGGGTGGGATAGGCTTTGGTGCGCTCGGTGAGGTGGAACTGGGCGAGGAGGGCCTCGGTGCGGGCGCGGGCCTCCGGGCGGGAGAAGCCGAAGTAGATGCAGTGGAAGAAGATGTTTTCGAAGATGGTGCAGGCACGGTCGAGCGTGTTGTATTGCGGGACGACGCCGATGTGGGTGCGGGCGAGGGCAGGGTTGGCGACGACGTCGACGCCGGCGATGTGGACGCGGCCAGCGGTGGGAAGGGCGCGGGTGGTGCAGATGGAGATCGTGGTGGTTTTGCCGGCGCCGTTGGGGCCCAGGAGGCCGAAGAGCTCGCCGGGTCGGACGGTGAGGTCAATGCCGTCGACGGCGGTGACGATTTGTTTGGCTTCGTAGATCTTCTTGAGGGCGTGGATCTCTACGATGTTTTCTGTGGGCATGATGGGCCTTATAGGTCGTCTTCGGGGGCGATGGAGGCGGGGAGATTGCCCTCGCGGCGCATGCGGAGGAAGCCGCGGATGAAGGGCTCGAGGTCGCCGTCGAGGACCTTGTCGACGTCGCCGACTTCGACGCGCGTCCGGAGGTCTTTGGCCATGCGGTAGGGCTGGAGGACGTAGGAGCGGATCTGGGAGCCGAAGCCGATGTCGAGCTTGGAGTCTTCGATCTTGCGGGTGGCGGCTTTCTTTTTGTCGAGCTCGTACTCGTAGAGCTTGGAGCGCATCATCTTCATGGCGCGTTCCTTGTTTTTGTGCTGGGAGCGCTCGTTCTGGCAGCCGGTGACGAGGCCGGTGGGGATGTGGGTGATGCGGACGGCGGAGTCGGTGGTGTTGACGTGCTGGCCGCCCTTGCCGCCGGACCGGTAGGTGTCGATGCGGAGATCTTCGGTCTTGATGTCGATGACGATGGTGTCGTCGATTTCGGGCGAGACGAAGGCGCTGGCGAAGCTGGTGTGGCGGCGCTTGGCCGAGTCGAAGGGGGAGATGCGGACTAGGCGGTGGACGCCGGTTTCGCCGCCTAAGAGGCCGTAGGCGAAGTCGCCCGAGATGGTGAAGGTGGCGGACTTGATGCCGGCCTCGTCGCCGTCCTGGATCTCGTTGATTTCGACCTTGAAGCCTTGGCGCTCGCCCCAGCGGAGATACATCCGCATGAGCATCTCGGCCCAGTCCTGGCTTTCGGTGCCGCCCGCGCCGGGGTGGACCGTGACGATGGCGTTGAGGGGGTCGGACTCGCCGGAGAGCATGGTCTTGGATTCGAGCTTTTCGGCGAAGTCGACGAGGGCAGGGATCTCGCGCTCGAGGTCGGGGAGGGTGTCTTCGCCTTCGCGGGCGAGCTCGAAGTAGGCCTCGATGTCGTCGGCGCGGCGGGCTAGCTCGGCTTCGTCGGCGAGGAGAGTTTCGAGGCGTTTACGCTCGCGCATGAGGGGCTGGGAGCGCGCGGCGTCGGCCCAGACGGTGGGGTCTGAGGTTTTCTCTTCAACTACGGCGAGGTCGCGGCGGAGGCGGGGGGCGTCAAAGATACTCCCGCAGTTCGCGGATGGTGTCGCGGACCGGGGAGAAGCGGTATTCGAGATCGGCAAGCATAAGGCTATTTTACTTGAGCCGGAGCAGGAGGGCGGCGAGGGTGACGAGCGCGCAGAGATAGGCGAACCAGTCGCCGTGGCGGGTGTAGAAGGTGGTGTCCTGCTCGAAGGCGAAGGGGACGTTCATGGAGGCGCGAATGTGGCGCGGGAGCGCGGCGACGACTCGACCCGATGGTGAAATAGCGGAGGTGATGCCGGTGTTGGTGGAGCGGAGGATCCAGCGGTGGTTCTCGATGGCGCGCATGCGGACCATGTTGAGGTGCTGCCAGGGGGCTCCGGAGTCGCCGTACCAGCCGTCGTCTGAGATGTTGATAAGGACCTCGGCGCCGTTGAGGACGAAGTGGCGAACCTCATCGGCGAAGATGGACTCATAGCAGACGAAGATGCCAAAGGTGTGGAGGCTGCCTGCCGAGGAGGTGCGAAAGACGGTACGGGTGGTGCCGCGGTCCATGTCGCCCACTCCGGCGGTGAGGCGGTCGGCGAAGAAGAGGAGCTGCTTGAAGGGGACGTATTCACCGAAGGGGACGAGGTGAATCTTGTCGTAGCGGCCGGCGGCCACGCCATCGGGGGTAAAGAGGGCAGCGGAGTCGTAGATGCGGATGCGGCGTTCCGCTGTCGGATCGGCCTGGGGCACCACGCCGAGGCTGCCGAGGACAAGGGGAGCGTGCGTGGTGCGAGCCAGAGCGGCGGCGGCGGCGCTGAACGCGGGGTCATCCGTGCGGAAGCCGGATGGAGACTCCGGCCAGACAATGAGGTCGGTAGGCTGGTAGCCGGGGTTGGTGACGTAAGGAAACGTAGGCACGGGCAGCAGGCGTGTGGTGGCCAGGCCCGGGATGCCGTTAAGTTCCGCGTGGGCGGGATTGCGGCTGAGGTGGTCAAAGGAGCTAAGGAGCTGATCGCGGGTCTGCTGCGGGCCGGTGTTGGCAGCGCCTACATCAAGCCCTTCCTGGAGGAGCGTGGCGGTGGCGCGCAGGGGCGCTGCCGGGGACCTGGGCAGATGCCGCAACGCAAGCACGTAGAGAACAGCGAGAAGGCAGCCTGCGGCGGTGAGGATAGGGCGGAGAAAGCGGCGTGGGCGCAGGCGGATGCGTGCGAGCCAGAGGGCGTTGACGGCGGCGATGACAAAGGAGAGCGCATAGGCTCCCGCAAAGGGTGCGAGCCAGACGAGCAGGGAGTTATCGACTTGAGCAATGCCGAGCAGATCCCACGGGAAGCTGGTGATGCGGGCGCGCGCAAGCTCCACAGCGACCCACAGGAAAGGCACAAAGTAGAGGGCGCGCTGTGGCCCGACGTGCAGGCGAACGCGGGCAAGCAGCGCGGCGAACAGGGCGTGATACAGGCCAAGATAGAGGGCGAAGAGGACAAGGATGGCGGCAGCAACCGGCTGCGGCAAACCACCGTAAAGATGCATGGTGTCGAAGATCCAAACGCAGTTTCCAAGATAAAAACCGAAGCCGGATAGATAGCCTAAGAAAGTCGCCTGCAGAACATCAATGGGGCGCTGGTTGGCTTGGTGACTTAGAAGCGCTTTTAGAAGCGGGAGAAGAGCTATCCAGCAAAGGGCAGAACGCCAGAGTGGGGCAGGGCCTGCGAGAGGGAAGCAAAGGACCTGGAGGATGCTGGATAGGACGGCAAGAAGCCAAAGCCGCACGGAGACATCTTTCATCTAGGAAAGGATAGCATTCGCGCGCCTGGCCGAACCATGCTTGCGGCGCTTGGAGGCTTCTCCCGCACAGGGTCGGCCCTGCAGCGTGGTGGCCGTGGCGGCATCAGCGCAATAAGCGATTATTGGCATTAGGGAGATATGTGATTGGTTCATTTTCACTGCGAACAAGGCCTAAGGACGTACTATGAGAAAGGCGGATGTAACCACCCGAAGTTACCTCTTCGGGTGGCCTGCACTGATCGCGTAAGACAAATCTATTTTTTTCTCGTCTAATAGGGCGAACCGGGTTGAGCAGAGAGTACCTTCCTGGAACGAACAGCAAGCGTGTAAAGATTGTTTATAGGACCAACACACCCGATGGCCCAAAATGATCGATACTTAGAATTACGAATCGTCGTTAACGGGCCTATGCCGCGACTAAGCGGAACGCGATCGGTTTGAAGAGGAAACAAGGAGAGAGATTCATGGAAGTTAGCCGAATTATTACGGAGATCGATGCACAGATCGCGAAGCTGCAGCAGGCGCGGGATCTGCTTGCGGGCAGCCAGGTGATACGAGTGGGGCGCGGGCGTCCCAAGGGAAGCAAAAACGCCGTGAAGGACACCGTGGCGGAGGCCCCGGCGCGTAAGCGCAAGCTGAGCCCCGAAGGGCGGAAGCGGATTGCGGATGCGATGAAGAAGCGGTGGGCGGAACGTCGCAAACAGGCTTAAGCTCGTTCGTCCATCGAAGGCTGTGCTTCACTTGCATGAACTGCGTTGTATGGAAAACGTTCAACGAAAGACGTGTTTTTAGTGGATGACGTTTATCTAAAACAGTGTGCGCCGGGCTGCCTGCCAGTTCCGGCGCCTGCTTTTTGAGCCCCTACTGTCGTCTCCATGCAGCGCGATCGATGTGTGCCGGCAGGGCGCGGTGTAGTGGCGAGCAGTCGCACACAGGCTTGCGATGGGGCAGCAGCCAGATAAAGTCAGGGGCTTGATGGTGCCCTTTGAGGAGTTAGCGAAGGTGTCTCAGCGGGTGACGATCACTTCCTGCAGGCTGTCTTTGGCAAGGAAGAAGCGATAGTTCGAATAGTCCTTGAAGAGCCGCTCAATCTGCCGCGTTTGAAAGGTCTGGACGAGCGGATAGGTGCCGAGCCGCTGGATCTCAACCTGATTTTCTCCTGTGAGGTGGTATCGGGAGAAGGTGGTATCGGGTGCGTTCATCTTGGTGTGAAAGAAGCCAAGCAGCTTGCCTCCGGGCGCAAGAACCTGGTGCAGCCGCTCGACGAGAGGAGAGACCAGCTCCGGCGGCAGGTAGTCGGCTGCATCCCAGAGGGTGATGACGTCGAAGTGGCGTCCGGCAAAGTCGAGGTTTGTCTTAAGGAAGGTGTCGATGTCGAAGCGGCTTGCGGGGGCGCCCGGCTCCGGCGCGTCGACGGCGACACGAAACTCCGGACGTGCCGCGTCTTCGACAAAGTTTGCCATGTAGACGCTGTGGCCGAGGCCGGTAAGGAAGTTGATATTGTGCGGCGAGGTGGCGCCTACGTCGAGGATGCGGAGCGACTCGTTCGCCTGCAGATGCTTGAGCAAGTCGCCCCATCCGCTGGAGTGACGGGGAACGCGAGGCGCGCCAGCCTTCGGAGTGGAAGAGTTCTTGAAGAGGCTGCGCATGGCGCTTGGATCCTGGAAGCGAGGGATTCGAAGGAGCTCGAGTTCAGAGTGTGGGCCGCGCGGCGGCGGTACGCTGGGCAGGGACGCCCTGATCGGTAAGTTCGACGCGTCCGCGGAGGCTGGCGCTCTCCTCGATGGAGAGGCGGCCGGCCTGGATGTCGCCGAGGACGGCGGAAGACTGGCGAAGCTCAAGCCGTCCTGTGGCCTTGACGTTTCCTTCTACCTGGCCAAAGACGATCATGTCCTGCACGTTGATGTCGGCGTGGACGTGGGCGTTCGGCCCGATGGTGAGGCGGCCTTCGCTCAGGGTGATGGTTCCCTCGATTTCTCCGTCCAGGAAGAGGTCCTCGCTGCCGGAGATCTCTCCCCGGATGATGACGGACTTTCCAATGACGGTGGAACCTTCTGCTGGCTTCATGCTGGCGATCTCCATAGAACCTTCTGTGTGCCTTTTTGGGCGTCTTGCCCGAACTATACCCAAGCGTAGGGGCCGGGAGCAAACCGGTTGGGGAAACTCAATGGGTTGAGGCAACGTCCAAGCAACGAGGGATGCGGGGCCTGGCAGTTTCGGTGACGGCGGCTCGCCCCCAAAGAGGTACACCGGTGAGACAAGCGAGGGGTCTGCGGGGTGGGACCCATGAACCGGGGCAGGCAAGGCATCGCGGCCGCGCGCCGGCAGCGGGGCGTTGGCTGGGGCTGCTGGGGGTAGCGCTCCTGCCGATTTGCGGCTGGTCGGCGGGTGGTGGACGAGGCGAGGCGGGCAGCCTGCCGCAGGAGCCGCCACGATCCTGGGCGGCGGATGCGTCAAAGAACGAGTTGACCGTGCTGGAGCATCAGGGCATGTACCTGCGGTACCGGATGCATGTGATCGATGAGAAAGGAAATCAGCTGCGCGACGTCATCGAAAGCCGTGATGGCGCGGTCGCGCGTCTGATCGAGCGGGACGACCGGCCCCTGACGAGCGAGGAAGATGAGGCTGAGCGGCAGCGGCTGACTGAGCTGGCGGCGTCTCCGGCGGCCTACCAGCAGCACATCAACTCCGACCTGACGGGCAAGAAGCGGGCCGCCGAGCTGATTCTCATGCTGCCGGATGCGATGTTATTCCACTTCACGCCGGGGCAGCCGCAGCTGGAAGGCTTCAGCGGGCAGCAGGTGGTGCTGGATTTTTCGCCCAACCCGGACTGGAAGCCGCCGACCCTGCCCGCGGAGGCGTTGACGGGGCTGCGCGGGCGGGTCTGGATCGACGTCAAGACGCGGCATATGGTGCGGATGGAAGGCGAGATCTTCCAGAGTGTAAACCTGGGATGGGGGATGCTGGCGCGGATCTACCCGGGCGGGCGGCTGGCGCTGGACCAGACGCAGGCAGCGACCGATCGATGGATCTTCTCGAAGTTCTCCGAGCAACTGACCGTGCGGGCGTTGATGGTGAAGACGATCCGGCAGAGCGCAAACATCAGTAGCGCCGGGTACCAGACGATTGGGCCGATGCCCTACCAGGACGCGATCCGGACGCTGCTGGCGACGCCGCTGCCGAAGTAAGGCTAGGCGAGAACGTGGGCGCGCGCGGCGACCGAGGCACGGCGAACGGTAAGCGATTCGATGCGTTCGCGGCGAACGGTGTACCCGCTGCCAGGCACGTTGGGAACGGTGATTTCGCCCTGGGGGCTAACCGTGATCTCAGGCTCCACGATATCCTCCGTCCAATAACGCGCGGAGGCGGAGACGTCTCCCGGCAGCGAAAAGTTCTGCAGGGACGAGAGGGCGATGTTGTGGGCGCGGCCGATGCCGGTCTCAAGCATGCCGCCGCACCAGACGGGGATGCCGCGCTCCTGGGCGGCGTTGTGGACGGCGATGGCCTCGGTAAAGCCGCCGACGCGACCAACCTTGATGTTGATGATGCGGCAGGATTCCATGTCGATGGCGGCGAGCGCGTCGCGACGGTTGCGGATCGATTCATCAAGGCAGATGGGGGTCTCGATGCGCTTTTGCAGCATGGAGTGGAAGTAAAAGTCGTCGTACCAGAGGGGCTGCTCGATCATGAGGAGATTGAACTGGTCCCACTGGGCGATGTGGTCGATGTCGTTCAGGCGATAGGCGGAGTTGGCGTCGCAGGAGAGCAGGATGGCGGGCCAGCGGTCGCGGACGGCTTCGAAGATGGTGGCGTCCCAGCCGGGTTTGCACTTGAGCTTGATGCGCTGATAGCCGGCTTCGATCTCGGTAGCGATCTTGTCCATCAGGGCGGCCGGGCTGGGCTGGATACCGATAGAGACACCGCAGGGGATTATGGTACGGGTTCCGCCGAGAAGCTGGCAAAGGGGCATGTTCTCCCGCTGCGCTTCGAGATCCCAGATGGCGTTTTCGAGCGCGGCCTTGGCCATGCGGTGTCCGCGGACCTGTTTGAGGAGGCCGGGAACGGCACCGCCGTCGCGGATGTCGACGCCGACAAGCCTGGGAGCGAGCTCGTGCTCGGTGATGGTCCAGGCGGTGTCGATCATCTCATCGGAGAAGTAGGGGTACTCGCCGGCGACGCACTCGCCCCAGGCGGTGAGGCCGTCGGCCTCGATCTCCACCAGCAGGATGCGCCGGGCGGTGGTGAGGCCGAAGCTGGTTTCAAACGGGTAAGCGAGCGGCAGGTTGATTTCGCGGAGGTGGATGCGGTCAATCGTGAACATGAAGGTCTTTCCTGGTTTGCGCTCTGTTACGGGGTTAGATCGGGGCCGGGAGAATCAAGGAGGAAGGCGCCATCGCCCGCCGCAGTGCGCTCGTAGCCCATCACGGCGAGGCCCTGGGCGAAGGCGGCCTGGAAGGCCTCGCGGTTGGCGCTTTGCAGAGCGAGAGCCTCAGCGGCGCGGCGTGGATCCCGCTTCCATTGGTCGATGTCATGCGGCACAGCGATGCGGATGGCTGTGTCTGCCGGCACGTACGGTGCGCTGTTTGGGTCAAGGATACGCTCGACGCGGCTCGAACGCAGCCACCATTCGGCATAAAGCCGGTCGGTCGGTAACCCTCCCTGCAGCGGCGAGGAGGACGGGCCGTAGAAGTCCGGAGCATAGCGCCGGCAGATGGCCCCCAGACGAGCGATGTTCAGGTGAGCGTTCTTGATCTCAAGCGGGTCGAAGGTCCACTCCATGAGTCCGATGCCGCGGGCGAGCGCGTCGTCCCGCTGGGCGAGCTTCAGCAGGCGGCCGATGCCGCGATTGCGGTAGTCGGGCAGGACGGCCAGCATGTGGGAGTGGAGATAGGGCCGGCCTGCGCGGATGCCGGGGAGGCTCATGGCAAAGGCCACGATGGAGCCCGGGCCGACGCCCAGGGCGTCGTCGATCGCTCCGAAGACCTGGCCGCCGATGCGCTGGGCGAGCAGGAAGACGCGGCGGGGGATGAGATCGGCGAGGTCGTACTTCCAGACGGCGTGCTGGAGCTCGACGCACCGCTCGAACTCGGGAATTCGGGTAAGCGGCCCGATGCGGAGAGGCACGCTCATTGCGGGCAATCCTCCGCGTGGCCCTGCTTGGCGAAGGCCCAAAGCGCCTCAAGCTGTTCGGGCGTGGCGGCGGCGAGCGCCTCCTGGCCACCGGCGTGGCGCTCCATCGCGGTGAATCGGGTGCGAAATTTGGCGTTGGCACGGCGCAGCGCGGCCTCGGGGTCCAGGCGAAGGTGGCGGGCAAGGTTGACAGCGGTGAAGAGGAGGTCGCCGAGTTCATCTTCAAGACGTGTGGTGTCGGCTGCGGTCAGCTCGGCGGCGAGCTCATGCGTCTCCTCGTGGAGCTTGTCGATCAGCCCGGCGGGGCTTCCCCAGTCAAAGCCGACCCGGGCGGCGCGCGAGCCGAGTTTGGAGGCTTCGATCATGGCGGGCATGGCGCGGGAGACGTCATCCAGCAGCCCGGAGGGTGTGCCGCCGGCGGCACGCTTCTCCTGCTGCTTCACCGCGTCCCAGGTCTTCTGCACAGCGGCCGGATCGTCCGCGACGGCATCCCCAAAGATGTGTGGATGCCGCCGGATCAGCTTGGCGGAGAGACCTTCGGCGATGTCGGCGAGGGTGAAATGCCCGGCTTCGGACGCCATCTGCGCGTAGAAGAGGACCTGCAGGAGCATATCGCCCAGTTCGTCGCGCAGGTCCGGCCAGGCGCGGCGCTCGATGGCGTCGAAGACCTCGTAGGTCTCCTCGAGCGTATTGCGTTTGATGGAGTCGAAGGTCTGCGCGCGGTCCCAGGGGCAGCCGTCTGGACCGCGCAGATGGGTCATCAGAGCGGCAGCCTCCGCAACACGCTCGCCGGCGTCGCTGTGAGCGGGCGAGACAGGAGCGCACGAAGACGTCTTGCTGGGCATGGGTCCACTTTACCCGAAGTGCGCCCTTGCGCCACCGGCTCGCCGAGCGTGGTAGCATCGGGCCCGGAGACGGGGATGCGCGATCCGGACAGGGCGGGACGGGCGGCCGGGCGGCGCTGGCGGTGGCTACTGGTGCTGCCTTACCTTGGCCTCTGCTTTCCGGAGCTGTATGCCCGGGCGACGCCGACGCTTTGGGGGTTCCCCTTCTTCTACTGGTACCAGTTCGCCTGGGTGGTGGTGGCTTCGGGGCTGATCGGCGTGGTGTATCGGACTCATCGCGACTGACGCGGCCGGAACCGACTAAACTGGTAGCTGTATGGACCTGCTGGCCAAAATCCGCACGCTGCCCACCCAGCCGGGATGCTACCTGTATAAAAACGCCGAAGGCGTGGTGATCTACGTCGGCAAGGCGAAGAACCTGCGGGCGCGGGTGCGGTCCTACTTCCTGGAGGCGAACCAGGCGGCGAACCCGAAGACCGGATCGCTGATGCGGGAGGCGGTCGACGTCGACTACATCACGGTCGACAACGAACGCGAGGCCCTGGCGCTTGAAAACAACCTGATCAAGCAGCGTAAGCCGCGTTTTAACATCCTGCTGCGCGACGACAAAACATACCCATACATCAAGCTGACGCTGGGCGACCGCTACCCGAAGGTGTTTGTGACGCGCAAGCTGCGCAAGGATGGCGGCCAGTATTTCGGACCGTATTTTCCTGGAAATCTGGCGCATCGGTTGGTCGACCTGATCCATCGCAGCTTTCTGATTCCCTCCTGCAAGGTGGACCTGGCGCGATATCATCCACGAGCGTGTCTGCAGTACTACATCAAGCGTTGCCTGGGGCCGTGCGTGGAGGGGCTGACAACGCCGGAGATGTACAAGCAGACGATCCGCGATGTGCAGCTTTTTCTGGACGGCAAGCCGCAGGAGCTGGAGACGCGGCTGACGGCGCGCATGACCGATGCCGCGATGAACGAGCAGTTCGAGTTGGCAGCGCGCCTGCGCGACCAACTGGTAACGCTGCACCAGATGCAGGATAAGCAGCGGATTGCGACGGCCGATAACGAAGACGCGGATGTCTTCGGGTTCCATTACGAGCAGCACATGCTCGCGGTAAACCTGTTCCATATGCGCGGGGGCAAGATTGTGGACCGGCGGGACTTCTTCTGGGAGGATCTCTCGGATGTGCTTTCGGTGACCCTGAACGAGGCGGGCGGCGAGACGCCGGGGCGGCTGAACGAAGCAGCCGATGCGCCGGTCCAGGTGGAGGCCGAGGCCAGGCTGGAGCCGAATCCCGCGGTTTCCGCGCCGGAGGTGGAAGAGGAAGGTGCGCGGACCCAGCACACAGCGCTGACCGAGATGGGCGACGTGTTTTCGCCGGCAGCGTTCTTTTCCGCACTGCTGAAGCAGCTTTACCTCGACCAGTCGTATGTGCCGCGTTCGGTGCTGGTTCCGGTCGACTTTCCGGACCGGGCGGTTCTGGCCGAGGCGCTGAGCGAACGGTGCGGCCACCGGATCGAGCTGGCCGCGCCCCAGCGAGGAGACAAGCGCTCGCTGGTGGACCTGGTGTGCCAGAATGCGCGCCAATCGTACGACCAGCGCTTCCGCGTCATGCAGCCGGCGATGAAAGCGATCCAGGAATCGTTGCAGGAGGCGCTGACGCTGGAGGAGCTGCCGCGCAGGATCGAATGCTTCGACATCTCGCACATCCAGGGAGCGGAGACGGTGGCCTCCATGGTGGTGTGGGAGGACGGCGCGATGAAGAAGTCGGACTATCGGAAGTTCCAGATCAAGACCGTCACCGGGGTGGATGACTTCGCAAGCATGCGCGAGGTGATCCAGCGGAGGTATGCGAAGCTGCTGGCGGAGAACAGGCCGTTTCCTTCGCTGATCCTGATCGATGGCGGGCTGGGGCAGCTTTCGGCGGCGTATGCGGCGCTCGAAGAGATCGGCGTGACGCTGCAGCCGCTGGCCTCGATTGCAAAGCGCGAGGAGATCATCTACGTGCATGGGCAGGAGAACGACCCGGTGGTGCTGGACCGGCGGTCGCCTGTGCTGCACCTGGTGCAGAAGATTCGCGATGAAAGCCACCGGTTTGCGGTCAGTTACCATCGGAAGCGGCGGCAGATGCGCGATCGCGAGTCTGAGCTGCTGACGATCCCCGGCATCGGGCCAAGAACCCGGGAGCGGCTGGTGCAGCACTTCGGGAGCGTGCGGGGCATCAGCCAGGCCACGACGGATGCGCTCACCGCGGTGGTGGCGCCGGGCGTGGCGGCGAAGATCCGGCAGCACTTCGACGGCGAGGCGCCCTCGCTGGTCACGATCAGCAATGACGCCGCCTGAGGCCCTGGCGCCGGCCTCGTTGATCGATGACAGACGTGGGCTGTGGTATGCTCGCGGACGCGTCCGGGCCAGCCGCATTGCCCGCCGTGAAGATGGGCCAGGCCGTGCCGCACCGAGCGAGACGTCCCTGCGTGCATGCTCTGCCCGCTGAAGGGCCCCGGGCCAGCAGTCAACGCCGATACAACCGAGTGAGGCAACCATGATTCCCTTCGATGGACGATTTGCGCAGGACTATGCTCTGCCGCTGGCGGCCGCGGCCTACAACGAGCCCTGGAACAATCCGTGGGGCGACCTGGTTCCCGACCCCACGCTGGCCCGGTTTACCGACGTGGCGGAGATTCTGGTTGACGCCGACCCGGCCACGCCTAAGTTTGCCTTCGGGCATCCGGCCATCCCCGCGACCACACACAACCTGATGCGCGCGATGACGCTGCCGAAGGGCGCGGGGGTCGAGCCGGCGCAGATCGATGTGCTGGCCGCGGAGGGCGCCGCGGTGGCTCCAACGCCCGCGCCGGTTGCCCCGGCTCCCCCGCCCGTCCCGCTCGACCAGCGCTTCGGATGGATGGCGCGGGACGGCCATCGGCTCATCGTGGCCTTTCGCGGGACGCAGACCCCGGCGGACTGGTTGAAGGATTTTGACTTCATTCCCGCGCCGTATATGCCGATTCCAGGCCGCGGCACGGTCCACCAGGGCTTCCAGCTGGTGTACTACGCCGTCCGGGACAACATCCTGAACTACCTTGCCGCGACCGCGCCCGGGGTCACCGAGCTTCTGGTGGTGGGACACAGCCTGGGCGCCGCGCTGGCCGTGCTGGCGATTCCCGACCTGCTGGCGCAACTGCCCGGCGACGTGGCGCCGATTCTTTATAACTTCGCCGGGCCGCGCGCCGGACACCGCGATTTCGAGACGTTCTTTGATGGCCGCATCAACGTGGCCTGGCGGGTCGTAAACGTGTGGGATGTGGTGCCGCATGTGCCGCCGCTGCTCGCCGGCTACGTGCATGTGGGCCAGCAGCTTACGATCGATAGCGGATTCCATGCGGATATCGCGGCCAACCATGTGCTGAAAACCGGCTACAGGCCGGGCCTGGAGGCGTGGAATGAACATCATCCAGTAGCTACCGCCGTGCCGCTCGCGGCTGGAGCGGCTCCGTCGTTCGTCTCGACGCTGCGTGGGCTGACGCCGCTTGCGGGGGTCTCCGACTGACCGCGCAGCGGGGCGTGCGAGGATAGAGCGATGATGCCCCGACTCGTTCAAGGATGCTCCCCGAGCCGTCTTCGCCGCCTGCTCTTCCCTGCCCTGCTGGCCGTGGCCGCGCGGGCGCAGACCGGCCTGCCGCCGCAGGATCGCGCCCTGGCGCATGACATCTTTCAGCAGCTGGTGGAGATCAACACGACGGACTCCATCGGCAACGTGTCCACGGCGGCTGAGGCGATGCGCAGCCGTCTGCTCGCCGCGGGTTTTCCGGCGGCGGACCTGGTGGTCCTGGGGCCGGACACGCCCGCCGAAAACAAGGGACGGAAGAACAACCTGGTGGCCCGGTATCGTGGGCGTGCAGGGTCCGCCCTGAAGCCGGTGCTGCTGATCGGGCACCTCGATGTGGTGGAGGCCAAACGCTCGGACTGGACGACCGATCCCTTCCACTTTACCGAGAAGGAGGGATATTTCTACGGGCGCGGGACGCAGGATATGAAGGACTCCGACACGGCCATGGTGGCTGCCTTCATCCGCATGCGGCGCGAAGGCTTTGTGCCCGACCGTGACCTCATCCTGGCGCTGACTGCGGATGAGGAAGGCGGCAAATCCAACGGCGTAGACTGGCTGCTGACGCACCATCGCGATCTGGTGGATGCGGCGTTCACGGTGAACCCCGACGCGGGTGGGCCGTCACTCGAAAAAGGCAAGGCGGTGTCGCTGGGGGTCGAGGCGACCGAAAAGCTGTATGCGGACTTCCGAGTGACGGCGACCAACCCGGGCGGACATAGCTCGCTGCCACGGCCGGATAACGCCATCTACCATGTGGCGGAGGCGCTTGAGCGGCTGGACCATACACCCTTTCCTCTCGAGACCAACGAGGTGACACGGGCGTACTTTGCAGCCAGCGCGGCGGTCGAGACGAGCCAGACGGCGGAGGACCTGCGGGCGGTCTCCGGGCGCATTCCCGATCCCGCCGCGGCGCAGCGGCTCTCGAAGGACATTATCTACAACTCGCTGCTGCATACAACCTGCGTGGCGACGATGATGTCTGCAGGCCATGCGCCAAACGCTCTGCCGGGCTCCGCAACGGCGAACGTGAACTGCCGCATCTTTCCTGGTCACTCGCAGGAGGAGATCCGGCTGGAGCTGGTGAAGATCTTCGCCGACCCCACGCTGATGGTGCAGTATGTAAGCGACGCGGGCGAGGTGTTCGAGCATGGGTCGGCGCGCCGGTCGATGGCTCCGCCTCCGCTGCTGCCGGAGGTCTTTCGCCCGCTGGAGGCGGTGACGCACTCCATCTGGCCCGGCATCCCCGTCATTCCGGAGATGGAGACGGGGGCCTCGGACTCGATCTACACGATGAACGCCGGCATTCCCAGCTACGGCTTCTCCGGCATGGGCATCGATCGCGATGACGACCGGGCGCACGGGCGCGACGAACGCATCCGCGTGGAGGACTTCTACACCGGAGTGCAGTTCGAGTATCTCTACCTCAAGGCCCTCACGACGCCCTAGGGGGCCAACGCAGGGGTACCGTAAGATGGAGTGGAGCGTCGAACGCTCAGACGATCCTTCTTGGGCGTCTTTCAACGGTGCCTGCTCCATGATGGTTTGCTCCCGAATCTATCCGCCCTTGCTTCGCGCCGTAGTCTGTGCCCTGGCCGCCTCAATGGCTATCCCGGCTTCCGCGCAACAGGTTCCCACCCGGCAGGAGAGTTCCTCTTCCTCTTCGGCGCCCGCCGGATCGGTGCAGGAAAGCACCTCCAAGGCGCGAATCGCGCTGGCCGGGCGTGAAGGAGCCGCGGTGACGCTTGAGACCAGCGAGCCTCTCTTCGATCTGGGAGTCGGCCTCAATGCCTGCGGCTATGACGCGGACCTGGCAGGTTCCAATCCCGTGCGCGTGGCGATTCGCGAGGCCGTCAACGAGGAGTTGCAGGGCTCTTCGACCGGGCGCGATGCGCGCGATGCGCTATGCAGCTACATCCGGAGTCATGCCCTCGCCGACAAAGGCCTGGATCTTGCGCAATATGTATCGCTGGCGCTCTATACGCTGCCGCCCCCGGCGCTAACGCCTTCGGTTGCCGAAACCGAGCTTCCTCCCGACGCCGAGCAGGTGGTGAACGTTCTGCCGTTGCTGCGAACCTTCAACGAGCAACTCCATCTGCATGCGCTCTGGGTGAAGCATCTGCCGGACTACCAGGCGCTGACCGACGCCGTGCACGATCCGCTGACGAAGGCGATCCTGAACTCCAACATCTTTCTGCGGCTGCCGGTGTCGACCTACGACGGCCGCCGGTTTGTCGTGCTTCTGGAGCCGATGCTGGCGCCCTCGGCGACCAACGCGCGCATCTACGCCAACGACTATATCGTGGTCGCCAGCCCAACCGGCGCCGCCGGAACCGTCCACATGGACGAGGTTCGCCACATCTACCTGCAATATATGGTTGAGCCTTTGATCTATGCGCGAGCCCAGGCCATGGAGCGGCTGCAGCCGCTGCTTAAGCCCATCGCCGAAGCGCCGATCGACTTTATCTACAAATCCGACATCACCGCTTACATCACGGAGTGCCTGATCCGCGCGGTCGAGGCTCGCATGCTCGAGTTCGACTTTGCGAGGCCCGTGCGGCCGGCGCAGATCACCGAGAGAACCGCGATGTTCCAGTACGACGCGGCCCTGGCAGCCTACGACAAAAAAGCGGAGGCGCTGCGCCGCGCCTTGGTGGCACGCGATATGCGCGAGGGCTGGGCCTTGACCGGCTACTTCTACGATCAGCTCATCGCCACCGAGCATGACTCCGCCAGCCTGAAGGAAGACATCGGGCAGATGGTGTACGGGATGGACGTGGAGCGGGAGCGCAAGCGGGATTCGCAGATTGCCTTCCTGCCGGCAACCGGCGTCCGCGGCGGCATCCGGCGGGCCACGGTAGCGCCGACGGGCGTGCGGCTGGCAGAGCTGAAACTCATGAAGGGGGATCTGGTCGAGGCGGAAGACCTGGCCGAAAAGGCGCTGGCGGACCCAAAAGGCGACCACGCTGAGGCGCATTACGTGCTGGGGCAGGTGAACGTGATGGAACAGCTGCCGGAAGACGCGATGGAGCACTTTGGCGAAGCGGTCAAGACGTCCAAAAATCCGCGAACGCTCGCATGGTCGCACATCTACCTGGGCCGTCTCTACGATACGCAGGAGCAACCCGACCGCGCCAAGGCAGTCGCCGAGTACAAGGAGGCGCTGACGGTACGGGATGGAGCGCTCGACACCAAGGCGGCCGCGGAGAAAGGCCTGAAGACTCCGTTCACCGGACCCAAGCGGGCCAAGAAGGACGAAGACGAGCCGTTTGATCCAAGCGGCAAGGCAGAGAAAGAAGCGTACCGGCCAAGCGCCTCGGCCCCGCATTGAGATGCACCTGTAGCGTGCCTTCGCACGAATGACAGATCAGAGAGGAAGTTCCAGGGCAGATGATCGTGCGCCGGGCGAAGCGGGGAGCAACGAAGGCTGGCGCCGCGGCGCTGGCGGAGACGATGCTGGCTCACAGCTTTGCGTCTCCGGAGCTCCTCGCGCGGGCCCTGACGCATCGCTCAAGCCTCTCTGACTCCACCCCCGCTTCCCTCGACGATCCGCTTGCGGACAACGAGCAGCTGGAATTTCTGGGGGATGCAATTCTGGGCATGGTGACGGCCGAGGCCTTGTATCGCGCCTTTCCTACCTCCAGGGAGGGAGAACTAACGCGGCTGCGGGCATCTGTCGTAAGCCGCAAGCATCTGGGCGGTGTGGCCGCGCAGGTGGGGCTCGGCGCGCTGCTGCAGCTGGGACGCGGCGAGGAGCAGAGCGGTGGCCGGGAGAAACCGGCGATCCTGGCCAACGCCCTTGAAGCCATCATCGCGGCGTTGTATCTGGATGGCGGGCTTGAGGTGGCGCGCCGCTTCATCGCACGGCATGTGATCGAGCCGGCAATGCCTGCACTGCGGGCTGCGCTCGACCCCGACAGTACCTTCAGCGGCGCGGTCGGCGATCATAAATCCGCCCTGCAGGAGCATCTGCAGGCGGCCGGCATGGGGCAGCCGCGCTATGTGCTGACAGGTGAGACAGGGCCGGACCATCGCAAGCGATTTCTGGTGGAGGTGTGGCTGGGACCCCAAGGGGAGACAGGCGAGGCCCTGGCCGAAGGCGAAGGCGGCACCAAGAAGGAGGCCCAGCAGGCAGCGGCGCGTGGAGCGCTCGCCCGGTTGGGGCGCAGGGAGCGCATGTGAAGGAGACCGCGACCGAGCAGATCGGCGAAGGTCTGCTGCAAGCGGCACAGTCCATGCTGGTGCTGACCGTCATCGCCCTGTTTTTTGTTACCTTCACGCTGCAGCCCTTCCGGATTCCGTCCGCCTCCATGGAGCCTACGCTGCTCGTCGGCGACTTCCTGCTGGTGGATAAGCAGGTCGGGGCGGCCGGACCGCTGCTTCCTCCGGCGGATCTGCGCCGCGGCGACATTATCGTCTTCCACGATCCGGTGGACGCAACCAAGCATCTCGTCAAGCGCATTGTGGCGGTGCCGGGCGACCGGGTACGTCTGCGGGCCGGACGGGTCTGGCTGAACGGAAAGATGTTGACGGAGCCTTACGCCGTGTACCGCAGCGGCGGCACAAACCTCTACCGCGACTTCTTCCCGAACGCGCCCTCGCCGGACCCGGAGGTCACCTCAGCGTGGTGGATTCGGATGCGCGGCATGGTCAACCAGGGCGAGCTGATGATCCCCGCGAACAGCTTCTTTGTGCTGGGGGACAACCGGAACGACAGCCTGGACAGCCGTTTCTGGGGGCTGGTGCCCCGGGCCGCGGTGGTCGGCCGGCCCTTCCTCGTCTATCTCTCGTTGAAAATGAGGGACGACGATCCGGAGAGCGAAGCGGGGCCGGGCGCGATCGGGCAGGAGGCCTCCGCACGACGCGGCGGCGTGGCGCGTTGGGACCGCATCCTGCGGGTCATCCACTGACGCAGGCGCGATACACTGGGTGTGCTTGGGGTGACGAAGTTGACGACAAAGACAACGGAAGTGGAGACAGGCGAGGACGCGCAGGTAGCAGCGAAGGCGGAGAAGGTGGCTAACACCGAGACACCGCTCGAGTCGCTCGCCTCCATCTGCAGCGTGCTGGCGATCGGGCTGTTCGTAATGACATTCGTCTTCCAGAACTTCGAGATCCCCTCGGCCTCCATGGAGAAGACGCTGCTGATCGGCGACCACGTGCTGGTGGACCGCGTCTCCTTCGCGCCGCCAAGCCGGTGGGCACCCTGGGTGCACTATCGGGACATTCAGCGCGGCGATGTCATCGTCTTTCTCAAACCCAACCCGGAGACCCCCGATCTCTTCCTGGTCAAGCGGGCCATCGGCATTCCCGGAGATCGGATCCATCTTCGCAACGGCATCGTGTACCTGAATGGAGTCGCCCAAAACGAGCCCCAGGCAGGCAAGCCGGCAGACGACGGCAATCCCTACCACACCTATAATCCCTACCGCGACGACTTCCCCAGCGTCTCGCCCAGCATGAGCGAGGGCGTAACCGCGTTGTGGAGCGTCGACCTGCCGACGCACATCGTCGGCGATGATCTGGTAGTGCCCCCCGGCAAGATCTTCGCCATGGGCGACAACCGGACCGAGAGCCTGGACGGCCGGTACTGGGGCTTTGTCCCGCGAGAAAATATCGTGGGCCGCCCAATGTTTGTCTATTGGTCCTTTGAGACGCCGGCGGACCAGATCGACAAGCAGGGTGTGGGCGAGCGCCTCGCGTTCATGGGGCATGTCGTTCTGCATGTGTTCGACCAGACGCGCTGGCGGCGCACGCTGCATGTGATCCGATAAAAATGTCGCGAGGAGCGCCTGGGATGCAGGCTGCGAGCCAACTCGACGAGACGCAGACGGCGCACCGCATACCCATCGTTCGCAGGGTCTGGGCCGCGCTGGGCGCAATGCTGCTGCTGCTCCTGATGGCGCTGCTGCCGCCGTACCTGAACGTAAACCGGTTCCAGCGGCGCATCACCCAGAGCATCTCCGAGAGCCTGGGCCGCCCGGTGCATCTGGACCACGTGACGCTGAACCTGCTGCCGGTGCCGGGTTTTACCCTGGAACGCTTTGTTGTCAGCGAAGACCCTGCCTTTGGCGCGGAGCCCACCATCCGGGCCGAGTCGGTGCGTGCCACTCTGCGGGTGAGCACGCTCTGGCGCAGGCGGATCGAGATCGGCACCATCAGCCTCACCGAGCCTTCGGTGAATCTGGTCCACCTTGCCGACGGCCGCTGGAACCTGGACTCGATCCTGTTGCAGACGGCTCGGCTTGGCGCCGCCCCCACCGAGCAGCGGGGGGCCGGCGCGGTCGCGCGGTTCCCCTACATTGAGGCCACCGCCGCGCGGGTGAACCTGAAGATGGACCAGGAAAAGACCCCCATCGCGCTCACCGAGGCCGACTTCGCCATGTGGCTGCCGCGCCCGGAGCGATGGAACTTCCGCATCAGGGCCAGGCCGGCTCGCACCAACGTCCCCGTAGGGTACACCGGCCTGTTGCGGGTCGAAGGCACGCTCGGCCGCGCCGCCACCCTCGGCGAGATCCCGATCGACCTGAGTGGAGAGTGGCGTGGGGTCCCGCTGGGAGAGATGAGCCGGATCCTGCTGGGCCGGGACGGCGAGTGGCGCGGCGCCGCTACCGTGACCGCCGCGGCCCGCGGGACCGTGGGCAACAACCGGGTCACAGCCCGGCTGCGGGTCGAGGACGCGCGTCGAGCGGACTTTGTGCCGGAGCGGCTGCTCTCCGTCACGGCAGAGTGCGGGGCAACCGTGACGAACGCCTTCCACGGGGTGCGTGAGGGCATGTGCCGCGTGCCGGCCGAGGGTGACCCGGCCCTGGTAACCGCCGTCGGCTCGCTTGAGGATGTGCGCCGGCCCCGGGCGGCGGTGGCTACGGTCAAGCTGGGGCCAATCCCCGCCGCGGGCGTCGTGGAGCTGCTGCATACGCTCAGCGCGCGGGTTCCGCCAGGGCTGGCGGTCAGCGGCATGCTGCAAGGCATAGCGACCTATGGGGTCGAGGCCGCGGGCACGCTGGGCGGCTCATTGCTGCTGCAGGGCGCCACCCTGCAGCCCGCCGCGGGAGAGCCTATCCCGCTCGGCGACGTGGCCGTGCAACTGGGTGAGCCTAGCGGACGCGGCCGGGCGCGGCCACGCTCCGCACCCACCGCACTCACACTGCTCCCGGCAACCCTCGGCCTGGGAGGCCGTGAGCCCGCATCCCTGGAGGGCACACTCGACCGGCAGGGCTACACGCTGCACCTCAGCGGGGCCGCCGTCGTAGACCGGCTGCTCGCTCTGGGCCGCGCCGTGCCGCAGTTTGGAGACGGCTTGTCCGACGCGCTGCCGCACGCCGCGACCGGACCGGTGCGGCTCGACCTTACGGCACAACGCCCCTGGGGCTCGTCGCAGGTGTGGCAGGCAGCCCCCACCCGTCCGGCCGTCCCCACTCGAAGACGCCGTGCGCGACGCTAGGCCGCGCCTGCGGAACCAACCGGCCCCATCCGCCGTAAACTTTGGCTGACCATGAGACTTGTCATCGCGTTCTTCTTTCCCTGGCTGACCTTCTTTCTTATCGCGCGGCCCTTTGCCGGCCTTCTCTGCCTGCTCCTGCAGTGCACCATCCTCGGCTGGCTCCCCGCGACGATCTGGGCCGTCTACGCCCTTTCGCAGTACAAGACGGATCGCAAGATCAACCGCGCCCTCCGAGCCTGAGTCCCGCAACAGGACGGCTCAGCGCACATCCGTCTCAAAGCCCCCGTGCGCGCAGGGCGAGTTCCCCGTATCCTGACGGGGACTGAGGCGTACGCCTCTTTAGCCTGCAACGGTCCGGGCGGAGGGGAGAGATCTGCGTGGCGCCTGCAATGCGGAAGATCGCATATCTGCTCAGCCAGTACCCCGCTGTCTCGCACACCTTTTTTCTCAGCGAGATCGCGGCCCTGCGGGAGCGCGGCTTTTTCATCGAAACCGCGTCCATCAACTCCGTAGCACCGCCCGACGATGGCTTCTCGCAGCAGGAGCTGGATGAATGCGCCCGCACCTACTACCTCAAGGCCGGCTCAAAGGCCGCCATCGCCCTGCGCCTGGCGGGTATCGCGCTTCGCCACCCGGTGGTTGTGCAGCGCGGCATCCGGGCGGCGCTGCGGCTCGCCCCGGGCAACATTCACGCAACGCTCTACGCGCTCCTCTACCTCGCCGAGGGCCTGCTGCTCGGCGCCTGGATGCGTGAACACGAATGCGAACACCTGCATGTGCATTTCGCCGGGCCGGTCGCCACCGTCGCCATGCTCGGCTCGCTTGCATGGCAGTTTCCCTACTCGCTCACCGTCCATGGGCCAGACGAGTTTTACGATGTCAGCCTCTTCTATCTGCAGCGCAAGCTTGCAAGCGCCACCTTCGTGATCTGCATCAGCGACTTCTGCCGGAGCCAGTTGCTGCGCCTTGCACCTCCCGCGATGGCCGGAAAGCTGCATGTCTGCCGGCTCGGCGTGGACGAAACCGTCTTCTTCCCCGCAATGCAGAAGCAGGATGAAACACCGCGCCTGGTCTGCGTCGGACGCCTGCACCCCAGCAAAGGGCAAACCGTCCTGCTGGCCGCCGTCTCCGCCCTGAAGGCGCAGGGCTACACGCTCCATCTCGACCTCGTCGGTGGAGGCGCGGAGCGCCCGCAGCTCGAGCAGGCTATCCACGCCGCCGGCCTGGACGCCGATGTAACCCTGCATGGCGCGACCAGTCACGCGCGAACGCGCACCCTGCTCGAACGCGCCGACCTCTTTGTGCTCGCAAGCTTTGCCGAGGGCGTTCCCGTTGCGCTGATGGAAGCCATGGCGATGGAGATCGCCTGCGTCAGCACCTGCGTCGCGGGTATACCGGAGTTGATCGCCTCCGGCGTTGAGGGGCTTCTGGTCGCGCCGTCCTCGGTCGAGGAGCTGACCGCCGCCATCGCATCGCTGCTCGACGATCCCGCACGCAGGAAGGCGCTTGCCGTGGCGGGACGCGCCAAGGTGCTCGCCAGGTACAACCTTGCACGAAACGCCGACCATCTCGCCGCCATCATGCGCGGACAGGGTCTGGGATAGCAACGCTGCGCCGCCAAACCGCTCCAGGCTTGTGCTAGCGCTGGTGCGCCGAGCTGAACGCCGTCATGGAGAACGGCGCCAGCGAGAAGCCTGTCTCCCCCCGCACCACACCCGGCTGTGTCCGCCGCACAATCTTCACCGCCTCGGCGTTCTCATTGCTGTCCGTGATCTTCGCCGCCGTCAGCGTCTCAAGCGCCACCGTGCCACATGGCGCGTTCTGCCCGGTAAGTTGAACCGTATGCGCGGTGGTCCGGCTCAGATTGAAGACGATCAGCGTATCGGTCGCACCATCGCTAAAGGCGAAGCTCTGCAGCTCATGCGCGCCCGTAAGTTGAACCTGGTCGTTGCGGCTCAGCGGCTGGTTCCAGCTGGGGTCGCTACCTGTCACCGACGTCGTCAGCATCGTTGGGCGGATCGCCTCGTTGGCAATCTGCTGCGCCAGGAACGCCGGCCGCACCCGGCCCGTGGCGCCCCCCATATCCAGGGTAATTCCCCACTTGGGCGCACGTTCGCCCGGCACGGAGGGATTGGCGAAGGGTGAGTCGTACCCACCCAGGTGGAACGTGTTCTGGACGGTGACGCCAAGGTCGCGCAGCATCAGCAGCATATGCTCGATCGCGCTGAGGCCCGCGCCAATCGAGGGTACGGCGGCCTCAACGCTCGCCTGGCCCACGGTGCCGTCCTGGGCGTTCATGCCCGTCTCGTAAATCGCCAGGTTCACCGGATGACGCGCTTTCGCGGCGGCCTGCGCCTGCTGGTGGATCACACCGGTCGTCCGGCTATCGTACATCTCCGGCTGCGCGAACATCGGCCCGAAGATCGTCTCGGTCGACCCGTCGTCATCAAACGTGGAAAAAAGGTACGGCGCAATGTCAATCGTGTCCAGGCCGGTCGCCGAGGCAAGAATGATCTGGTTCAGACCAACGTTCACCGCCTGGCCATCCGCAACCAGATCGAAGTGCGTGGCCGAGTACCAGGGCGAGGACCGCATGGCTCCAAAAATAGCGCTGGCCCGCACCGCGTAGGCGCTCGGGTCTGGGATCGTGGCTCCCGGCTGCGCGTAGTTCCAGGCCTCGTTGCCATACTCGATATGGATCAGAGGAAAGGTCTGGGTCCATGGCTGCGGGTGCCCAAGCGCGGCACGCTTCGCTCCGTACCGGGTGGAGGCCGAGCCGCCCAGATACTCGAACAAATTCAGCGCCTCCCCCTGCGTCATGCCCAGAGGCATCGTGTACCAGGGCTCCGCACCGATCTTCTCGGCCAGCACCAGGAAGTCGTGCAGACCGATCGGAATCTCATCGGACTCCGCCAGATATTTGTTGAAGCCGGGCCGCAGCCGCGCCCCGGGAACCGCCAGCAGGTTGTCGAGGGTGCTGCCAAAGCTCTGCCCGCTGTCCATATCACGCAGCACGCCGGGATGCAGCGTTTCAAGCGTCGCCACCACCTCGTCGCGGAAGACCGTGCCGTTTGCCCCCGCCGCCGCCAGGCTGACGTCGTCCAGCAGAAGGCTTCCGCCCGCGATCGTAAAG
>CAXUNW010000010.1:0-9599 GCA_964252505.1 uncultured Acidobacteriaceae bacterium | reverse complement strand
GTAAAGTTGAGCGCGGCTGTGCCGAGGACCCCCGCCCCCTCCTCCGCGTTGAAGGGGAAGCTGTAGTCCTGCCATTCAGGCGTCAGCGTGATCGTCCGGCTGAACAAGGCTTGCGCCCCCGCGCGCTGCAGCGTGACGCCGAGACTGCGGCTACCGCCCGCAGCCTTCGCCCGAAAGCTGAGCACATAGGGGCCCTGCATGCGCACGAAGGTGCGCCCCGCCGTCGAATCGAAGAACGACGACACGGAGGCGGACTGCCCCGCGCCCGCAGCTGTAACGCGCAGCGCCTGAACGCCCGGACTTGCCGGCGAGAGGTCCTTGAACTCGGTCGAAACCACCGCGCCGCCGCCAAGCGACGTCCACCAGCCCGCGGCGGCATTGCCCGGCATCGTCTTGCGCACCACGAAGATGTCGTCCGGGGCGGGGAGATGGCTGCCGGGGGTAAAGATGATGGTCGACCCGGCCACCGAGCTGGCCCGGGTGCTGTGCAGGATGCTTCCCGTCTGGCCGCGGGCAGCGCCGCCCGCGATCACCTCATACGTGCCGCCATCCAGGAACCCCTCCGGCCAGGCCGTTCCGGGGGAGTCGTCCGTGCACGAGCCCGGCGAGACCGAACGGCATTGCAGCACAGACTGCCACTGCTGGCCTTCAAAGCCGGGGTTGCGCGAAACCAGGTTGCGCAACACCTGGTGTGAATCGTAAAAGTCCTGCCCGCCCATGTTGACGCCCAGCCGCTTCACGCCGCTGTGCAGCACCGTGCCCTCCACGTGGATCACGGTCGGCCCCTGGGCCTCGGCTGTATGGACAAAGGACACCAGAAAGGCCAGCGCAGGAAGCCGGCTGCCGCGAAGAAGATAGCCCGAAACCAGCACCGCCGTCGACGCCAGCGCCGCCACCAGCCGGAACGGCCGTCTGCCAATCCAGCTTACCCGCAGCCGGCCACCAAAGGTGTGGGACGGCAACGGGAACATGCGAACTCCGCGCGTTTGATCCACGTGTCGCCTCTCCTTACTTCTACTCAGTCTGCTTCGAGCTTACAGGATCGGTCGGCTGGGTCGCGGCCCACATGGCAGGTCTGGTTACGTTCGTGCCGTTTAGAGACAGACATCCTCCTTTGTGCCCGCACTGCCAACCGATACAGTTCCTAACAGCAAACTTCGCCGCCTTGTGCCGCGGATAAATCGAAGAAGGCAACCTTGAACGCGACGATGCAAGAACCGATGGCAGCCGCAGGTGAGCTGGCCGGAGACGCAGTGCAGGCGAGGACCGCCGTCGAGCCGGCCGACACCCCCCGCGCCCGGGAGCGGGTCCGGATCGACCGGGTGGCGCTCGACCTCGTCACCATGGATGGCGCCGTGGAGCGCATCCAGCTCTTCCAGCGCCAGAGCCGCACCCGCGCCGCACAGGTCGTCACCGTCAACGCCCAGTTTGTGCAGATTGCGGCCGGCAGCCAGGCCTTCGCCGATCTGGTAGGCCGCGCCGAGCTCAGCGTCGCCGACGGGGTGCCGCTCGTCTGGGCCTCCCGCCTGCTCGGCGATCCCCTCCCCGGGCGCGTCAACGGGGCCGACCTGATGGTCCGGCTCTGCGAAGAAGCCGCACGGAACGGCCACTCCGTGTACTTCCTGGGTGGCATGCCGGGAGCCGCCGAGGCGACCGCAAAAATACTTCAAACAGCCAATCCCGGCCTGCAGGTGTCCGGCATCCACTGCCCCGCGCATGGCTTCCTGCAAGGCAACCAGGCAGAGCAGCAGGAGGTCACCCGCCGGATCGTCGCGGCCCAACCGGACCTGCTCTTCGTCGCCCTCGGCGCACCCGCGCAAGAGTATTGGATCAAAGACAACGCGCATCTTCCCGTCAAGGTCATGATGGGCGTCGGCGGAAGCTTCGAGCTCGTCGCCGGCTTCCAGAAGCGCGCCCCCAAGCTGCTCCAACGCACGGGCCTCGAGTGGCTCTGGCGCCTCGGCCGCGAGCCTCGCAGACTCTGGCGGCGCTATCTCTTCGGCAACACGCTCTTCATCTATCTGGTGCTCCGCCAACGCCTCCGCGGCGCCGACCGGCAGGGCGCCTGGGCCCCAACCGACTCGCAGGCGGGATAATGGGGTCGACGCGCCCCGGTTCAAGACTTTGCCGCCGAGTGTCGATCTGTACCGTAGCGGAGGGTTCCGTCGCGGCTGTGCTGCCGTCGCCCAGCAGGAGGCTTGTGTGCCAGGGATCACCGAGGTCGTCTCCCCGCCTTTGAGGCCACAGCCATGACGCAGCTCCTCGTGCTCCTCCCGGCCATCGTCGCCGTCATCCTGCTGTGGTTCAAGCCGCCTTCGACGATCCTCGTCAACCTCTACATCCCCTGCCTTATGCTCGTTCCGCTCTACCTGCGCTTCCCCGTCGCCGGCCTTCTGGTGGATGTCACCGTCTGCATGTCTATCGTGCTGGCCCTTGCCGCGGTCCTGCAGCTCCGCCACACTGTCCGGCTTTCCCTGCTCGACTGCTGCGTCATGGCCGACTGCCTGACCGTCTTTCTGGCCGACGCCCAACATGGCAAGCTCCGCATCGGCCTCTATTCCTGCGCCCAGGAGATCTGTGGATGCGGCCTCCCCTACCTGCTCGGCAGGCTCTTGATCGAGCAGACCGGCTCCCGCGTCAAGTTCGCCAGGCGGGTCGTCCTGTGTCTTGTCCTGGTCGCCCTCGTCGGCGTCTATGAGTACATCAAAATCTCCAACCCCTTCCAGACCGGGGTCGAAACCATCATGCACGAAAGCTCCGGATGGCATCGTCAGCTGCGCTGGGGCTTCAGCCGCGTCGCCGGTCCCTATGCCCACGCCATCTTCGCCGGCATGATCTTCTCCATCGGCCTCATGCTTCAGCTTTGGCTTGCCAAGACAGGCGGCTGGCGTTACTTTTCCGGCCGCAAATCCCTCCTCATCACTCTCCTCGTGCTCGCCGGCCTGTTCATGACGCAGTCCCGCGGCCCCTGGATCGGCTGCGCCCTTGGCCTCATCGCCGCGTCCGCCGGCTTCTTTCGCAACCGCAGACGCGCCGCGACGATCGCCATCACCGGCTTCTCCGTCATCGTCATCGCCCTCGGCGTCTTCCTCAACACCTATACCCAGAACGCCAGCGCCAGCGATGAGGACCAGCAGAACGCCGCCTACCGCCGCCAGCTCTGGGACACCTATCTGCCGATGGTCGCTCACGGCGGCCTTCTTGGCCTCGGCACCGGCCACAAGCTCGCCGACGGCTCCATCGGCTGGAGCGATAAGCAGCCTTCCATCGATAACGAGTACCTCCTGCGTGCCGTCAGCCTCGGCTACTTCGGCGGTGCGCTGCTCGTCACCCTGCTCACCGTCGCCATCCTTCATCTGCTTCGCCTGTGCCGTACCCTCCGGGCACGCGACGACCTTGTGCTTGCCTTCTGCCTCCTCGGCGTTACTGTCGCCGCCGCCTTCACGCTTACCACCGTCGCGCTCTCCCAGCCCGTCGTTCATCTGCTCTTTCTTATGCTTGGCTGGTCGCAGTCCCTTCGCCCATCCACCAAACGCGTCGCGGCCGCACACTCCGCCGCGCAGCCTCCGTACGTCTTCGAGCGCGTCTTCGTCTAGCCCCACGCTGAGGCTCTAACCGTTGATCCACTCTCTCCAACACGGCTTCCTCCTCGCCCTTGCCGGCCTGCTGGTGCTGCTCACCGCGCCGCTCACGCTGGAGCTTCTGCTGCTGAGCGTCACCGCGCTGCTGCCACGCCGAGCCGCGGACCGCTCACCCATCAGCCGCGCGCCACTCGCCCGTCTTACCGTCGTCGTGCCCGGCCACAACGAAGAAGGCTCTATCGCCGCCTGCGTCCGCAGCCTCGCCGCCTCGGCCCGCGGCCAGGCGGACATCCTGGTCGTCGCGCATAACTGCACCGACCGCACCGCCCACTACGCCGCCCAGGCCGGCGCCCAGGTCGCCGTCTTCAACGACCCCCAACTCCGCGGCAAAGGCCACGCACTCACCCATGGCTTCGCCCTCGCCTTCGGACCCCGCGCCGCCGATGCCGTGCTGATCGTCGATGCCGACTCCACTGTATCCCCCCACCTCATCGACGGAGTCCGCAACGCCCTCGCCCAGCACCTCGTCGTGCAGACCCGCTACGAGTCCCACTCCGCCGGCGGAACCGCACGCGGCCGCCTTCAAGCCCTCTCCTTCCTTTGCAAAAACGTTGTCCGTGCCGCCGGAAGGCAGCGCCTTGGACTTTCCTGCGGAATCTTTGGTAACGGCTTCGCCCTCCGCAAAGAGGTCCTCGCCCGTGTCCCCTATGCGGCCCACTCGATCGTCGAGGATCTCGAGTTCCACCTCGCTCTGGTCGCCGCAGGCATCCCTACAGCGTTTCTCCCGGACGCCCTGGTCCTCGCCGAGGTCCCCGCCAGCGCTGCCGGCGAGCGCATCCAGACCGCACGCTGGGAGGGCGGACGCATCCAGATAATGCGCCTGCACGCCTTCCGCCTTGCGCTCCAGGTGCTGCGCGGCAGGTTTCGGCTCGCCGAACCTCTGCTCGATCTGCTTGGACAGCCCATCGCCCTTCAAACCGTCCTGCTCTTTGCGCTTCTCCTATTTCCTGCTGCCATCCTCCACAAATACGCTCTTTTCGGCCTGGTTACTCTCGTGTTCCATCTCCTTGTCGGACTGCGCATGAGCCCACATCCGGCCGCCACCGGGCTCGCCTTGCTCCAGGTTCCGTGGTATATCGTCAAAAAGGTTGCTTTGACCCCGGCGATTCTTGCAATGACGCGGAAGCGGGCGTCCTGGGTAAAGACATCGCGGGCTGCTGCCGAAAAGTAGAGAAGAGACCAAGAGCCTGTGAAGAAAATGCCACTGCACAATCGCCGGATCGCAGCGCGCCGGATAACAGCGCCCACCGCTTCAGTCGCGCCGCCCCATGCACTGCGGGCCGCCTCCCGACCCGTCCTTGGTCTCCTGCTGCTGCTTCTCCCCGCAGCCGTCCCCGCTCCCGCCCAGACCGGAAAGTCGACCCTGCAGGAGCACCCCATCGAAGAGCTGCGCCGCACCCAGCCCACCGACGCCGAAGAGTACGATCTCGGTCCCGGCGACGAGATCAAGCTGTCCGTGCTTGGCAGGCCCGAGCTCTCCGGCACGCATGTGCTTGGACCGGACGGCCGTATCACCCTCCCCATCGCCGGCTCCGTCGCCGTCGGCGGCCTCTCCCGCGACGCCGCCTCCCAAGCCGTGACCAAGGCCCTGCTCGCCTTCTACACCGAGCCCGTCGTCAGCATCCAGATCACCCACTACGGCGCTAACCGCATCCTTCTGCTCGGCGCCGTCGAGCATCCCGGCGTCCTCTACTTCGACGCAACCCCCACGCTGCTTGAGGCCATCACCCGCGGCGGAGCCACAGGGGCGGTCAGCGATAAAGCCCGCCGCATGCCGATGCACTGCATCATCTACCGCGGCAACGACCAGATCGGCACCGTCAATCTCAAGGACGTCTTCCGCAGCGGCGACATTCGCCTGCGCCGCAACGACATCGTCTATGTCCCCGGCGACCAGGAAAGGCTCATCTCCGTCCTCGGCGAGGTCAAATCCCCCGGTCCCGTGCCGCTTAAGGACGAATCGACCCTCGCCTCCCTGCTTGCCGATGCCGGCGGCCTGACCGACGCCGCCGGCAATGCCAACGTGCAGATCATCCACCCCGATTCCGGCGCCATCCGCCAGATCACCTTCAAAGATCTGCTGACGCCCCGCGGCAAAGACGTCACCCTCGAGATCGGCGACATCATCTACGTCCCCAAAAGCGGAATCGCCAAAGTCGGGTACGTTCTCCAGCAGCTCTCTCCAGCCGCGCAGATTGGGACGATCGGCACGCTCGTCAGCCGCTGAGGCCACGCTGCCGCAAAAACGAGATCGGGGCCGGTACCGCCCGGGTCGAAGGACGAAGGGAAACCGATTCATGCTCAACACATCCAGCGAGTTCTCTTCGATCGCGGTCCAAAGCACCTCTCCGATGGCCGATGCCCCCGTGCCGCAGCCGCTCAGAAAACCCTTTCGCCCCATGCAGTCGCTGCGCCGCCACTGGAAGCTCGCCACACTTGTCTTTTGCGTGCTCACGGTATCGGGGGGCGCCCTGGTCCGCATGTTCCTTGGCCCTGTCTACTCCGCGGAAGCCATCGTCTACGTCTCGCCCATCTTCCCCGGCGAACTGGGAGACAACCACGAGCACGACCGCCAGTACGACGTCTTCATGGAGCAGCAGATCTACGCCGTCACCCGGTACGAAAACCTTCGCCAGGCCATCCGCAAATACCCTCGCTTCTGGAAGCTGCGCGATGAGACCGAGCAGGACGCCGTCGCCCGGCTCCAAAAGGCCCTCAAGGCCGAGGAAATGGGACGCAGCTATCAGATGTCCATCTCGCTCAAGACCCGGCAGCGCGATGGTCTCGCCGAATTTCTCAACGAAATTACCGCCGCCTACCTGGCAAGCGCTCACACCGACGAGTTCTACGGACATCCGGACCGCATCGGCTCGCTCACCCGCGACCGCGACCAGCTCTCCGCCACCCTCGACGCCGACCTCCGCCGCCAGGGGGCGCTGCTCGACGCGCTCGGCATGGCCCAGTTTGACTCACAAAACGCCAATAACCCCTACGACACCCAGATGGTCAAGCTGCGCGAGCAGCTCGCCGAGGCGCACGAGAAGCGCGCCGAAGCCGACGCCGTCTATCTTTCTCTCCGCGGTAAAGCTGACGGCAGTGTCCGCACCGCACTCGACGAAGCCGCCAACGCGCAGGCCAGCGCGGACCCCGCCGTCGTCACCCTCACCAATCAGCTCAACAACCGCCGCGCCGTGCTGATGCTCGAGCTCAACGGCCTCACCCCGCAGAATCCGCTCTACAAACAGGCTCAGGCTGAGCTTGACTCCATCGACCGCCAGCTCGAGCAGACCACCGACCGCGCCACCACCCGCGTCGTCGGACAGCTCAACCAGCATTACTCCAGCGAGCGCGCCCGCGCACAGCGTCTCGAGTCCGAGTTGCAGGGCGACCTCAGCCGCACCCAGGCGCTCGCCGTGCACGCCGCACCCAAGATCCAGCAGGCCCAGCTGCTCAACGATGAGATCCATCGCCTGCAGGCCAACTATGCCCTCATCGACGACCGCATCCGTGTGCTGGAGCTCGAAACCAACTCCCCCAGCTCCGAGCATGTCGTCTCCTGGGCTGTGCCGCCCTCCGGTCCCACCTCCCGGCACCGTACCCTCGCCACCCTCGTCGTCGCCTTGTTCAGCGCGCTCTGCGCCCTGCTCGCCGCCCTCTTCGCGGAGTCACGTGTCCCCTTCATCTATACCGCCGAGGAGGTCGAGCGCATCGCAGGCTTCCCGCCCATCGGCATGCTCCTCCACCAGGACGACTTTCCCGCGGCCATGCGCGCGGAATACCTGTTGCGTCTCGCCGGAGGCATCGACCAGGCGCATCGCCGCTCCGCCGCCCGCACCTTCGTCTTCACCGCCGCCGGCGCCGGCGACACCCGCGAGATCGTGCAACAGCTTGGCGCGGAGCTTGCCCGCGGCGGCCTGCGCACGCTCGTCATCCTGGTCGGCGAAGCCGCCACCGCAAACAGCCTCTTCGACGAGCAGCAGCCCAGCGGCCACGCCCCCGCCCCGGAGCTCACCGTCTCCTCCCTCCACACCAGCGTGGCTTCGGTCACCACCGTCTCCGATGGCGACGTCGATACCCAGCTCTTCCAGGTCACCCTCAAGACTCCCCGCGGCCTTCCTGCCTTCCTCCGCAAGACCAGCAGCGCCTACAACACCATCCTGGTCGGGGCCGACCCACTGATGCTCTCCGCCCATACCGAGCAACTCGTCCGCGTCGCCGATGGAACGGTCCTGGTCGTCGAATCCGGCCGCGTCACCCGCAAGCAGTTTGGCCGGGCGGCCCGTCTGCTCGAACGCCTCAAGATCCCCGGCGTCGCCATCGTGCTCAGCAACATTCGCAAGCAGCGCGCCGACGAGGAAATCGTCGAAAACAGCGTCGAATTTTCCCAACACCGCGCCATCCCCACCTAGCCCGCGCCCCGCCCTTCTGGAGCTCCATCTGGTATCCGTCACCCCCAACGCCGAGCCCCTCCTCACGCTCGACCCTGCGCCCGACGAGCACCGTCGGCTCGAGGGCACGGCCATGCGCGCCACCCTCTGGACCGTGGTCGCCTACGGACTCACCCAGACCATCCGCCTCGGCAACAACGTCCTGCTCACCCGGCTGCTCCAGCCGCAATACTTCGGCCTCATGGCCCTGGTCTCCACCCTTGTCCTCGGCATGACGCTGCTCTCCGACGTCGGCCTTCTGCCCAGCATCATCGGCTCCCCACGCGGCGACGAACCCCTCTTCCTCAACACCGCCTGGACCGTCCAGATCATCCGCGGCGGCGTCCTCTGGCTCATCTCTCTCGCCCTCGCTCCGCCCCTCGCCGCGCTCTACCACGATCCCCGCATCCGCCTCCTGCTGCCTGTGCTTGCCCTTTCCATGGTGCTCAGCGGCTTCGCCAGCACCAACCTGCTCCGCGCCGCGCGCCACATCAGCGTCCGCCGTCTGCTCGCTATCGATCTCGCCAGTCAGCTCGCCGGCATCGCCGTCATGCTCCTCTTCTCCTGGCTCTATCCCAGCGTCTGGGCCCTCGTCGTCGGAACCCTCGCCGCCACCCTCGCCAAAACCATCCTCAGCCACATCCCCGGCGTCCTCCCCGGCGCGCGAAACACCTTCGCCTGGGACCGCCCCGCCGTCGGCAGCCTCGTCCACTTCGGCAAATGGATCATGCTCGGCACCGCCTTCTACTTCTTCGCCTCCCAGGCGGATCGCCTGATCCTCGGCAAGCTGGTCACCTTCACCACCCTCGGCATCTACAACATCGCCTTCACCATCGCCGACATCCCCCGCCAGGTCATCCTCCAGTTCTCCAACCGCGTCGGCTTCCCCTTCGTCTCCAAGATGGTCCATCTTCCCTTCCCCCAGTTCCGCACCAACGTCCTCCGCTACCGCCTCTACACGCTCTGCGCCGGAGCCTTCATCCTCAACGTCGTCATCGTCCTCGGCGGCCCCCTCATCCAGACCATCTACGACACCCGCTACGAAGCCGCCACCTGGATGGTCCCCATCCTCGCCCTCGGCCTCTGGCACACCCTGCTCTACACCACCGCCGGCGATATCCTCTTCTCGCTGGGCAAACCTGTCTACAACGCCATCGGTACAGCCTGCTTCTGCGCCTCCATGTTTCTCTCCCTCCCGCTTGCCTTCCACTTCTTCGGCCTGCGCGGAGGCGTCATCAGCGTAGCCGCCGGAGACCTCCCGCTCTACATCGTCCTCAGCATCGGCGCCTGGCGCGAGAAGATCGCCCTCTGGCGCCAGGACGCCCTGGCCACCCTCGTCTTCCTCACTCTGCTCGCCCTTGGCTTCTTCCTCAGGCATCTGGTCTAGCATGGGTCTCCCCGTCATCGTGCACACGCCGCCCCAACCCGATCTCCCCCAGCTTGCCGTCGTCGTCATCGGCCGCAACGAAGGCGAGCGGCTGCGCCGATGCCTCCACTCCATCCGCGCCATGGACTATCCCCCCCACCTAGT
>CAXUNW010000009.1:34605-34838 GCA_964252505.1 uncultured Acidobacteriaceae bacterium | reverse complement strand
GATTCCTTCGCGGCAGCTTGGCCTTGAGCTTGGAGCGATCATCCTGATCTTCACCGGCCAGGTGTGGAACATGGCGTTTTCGTTCTACTCGTCGTTGAAGAGCCTGCCTCGCGAGTTGACCGAGGCAAGCAGCATCTTCGGCTTCTCGCGCGCGCAACGGCTCTTGCAGCTGGAGCTGCCGTACGCCGCCATCGGGCTCATCTGGAACTCCATGGTTTCTGTTGCGGGTGGAT
>CAXUNW010000009.1:34247-34595 GCA_964252505.1 uncultured Acidobacteriaceae bacterium | reverse complement strand
GCTGTACTCGGCGGCGCATGCGGTGATGCTGCTGCGGGAGGTGCGGGGGAGCGAGTTTCTGCTGATTTTGAAGGGGGCGGGGGCTACGTTTTTGCGGGTGAATGTGTCGCTGCTGCTGGCGGCGGCGTGGACGATTCCGGCGGGAGTGGCGATCGGGTTCAACCCGCGGCTGGCGCGGATTGCACAGCCGGTGGCCCAGATTGCAGCGTCGGTTCCGGCGACGGCGCTGTTTCCGGTGCTGCTGCTGGCGCTGATCCGAGTGGGCCGCGGGCTGGGAGATGGGACGATTGCGCTGATGCTGCTGCGAACTCAGTTGTAAAAGCAGTTCAACGAGAATGCGGCATCTAA
>CAXUNW010000009.1:14162-34237 GCA_964252505.1 uncultured Acidobacteriaceae bacterium | reverse complement strand
TTCTCGGCGGTGCCGGCGCAACGTTCCTCCGCGTTATGTTGTCGCTGGTACTGGCAACGCTGTGGACGGTGCCTGCGGGCGTCGCCATCGGCCTGCACCCGCGGCTGGCGCGTGTTGCACAACCGCTGGCGCAGATCGCGGCCAGTGTGCCCGCGACGGCTCTCTTCCCGGTGTTGCTGTTGCTGCTGCTGCAGAGCGGCGCGGGCATGGGCACGGCCGCTATCCTGCTGATGCTGCTGGGCACGCAGTGGTACATCCTGTTCAACGTGATTGCGGGCGCGATGGCGATTCCGACGGATCTGCGGGAGGTGGCGACGCTGTTTCGGTTTAGCCGGTTGCAGCGATGGAAGACTGTTATTTTGCCGGGGATCTTTCCGTATTTGATCACGGGGATGGTGACGGCTTCAGGGGGGGCCTGGAATGCAAGCATCGTGGCGGAGTACTTTCGGCTGAAGAACCAGACGCTGGAGACGCTGGGGCTGGGGGCGCAGATCAGCGCGGCGACGGATGCAGGGAAGTTCCAATTGCTGCTGCTGGCGACGATGGTGATGGCGCTGATGGTGGTGACGATCAACCGGCTGGTGTGGCGGCCGCTGTATCGGCTGGGAGAGACGCGGTATAAGCTGGACGGCTAATTTTTGGGGGCTGGACGACGGAAGGCGTAGATGACGGCAAGCAGGGGCGGGGCGATGAGGACGCCCCAGGGCGGGATGAGGATGCCGAGAACGATGGGGCCGAGGAAGGCGGCCCACCAAGGGACGCGGGTGGTGCGGTGCAGGACGTAGGGACCGATGACGAGGCCTTCCAGCAGGGCGATCAGACCGTAGAGGCCAAGGACAAGGCCGATGTGCCAGAGGTCGTCAGTATCTCCAAAAGCGACCGAGAGCACAGGGCCGATGAGGCCGAGCATGGGTCCGAAGGCGGGGATGAACTGGAAGAGAGCGGCGAGGATCGCCCAGAGCGGGGCGAAGGGGACGTGAAGCAGCTCAAGGCCTGCGAACCAGAGAAGGCCAACGATGAGGGCGTCGAGGGTGACGGCGCGCCACCAGTTGATGAGGGCTCCTCCGGCGGTCTGGACGGTGGCGCCGAGGGTTTGGGGGGTGAGTTGGTCGGGCATGGCGATGTGCCTTTCGGGGTGCCTGGCTGATGGGTTGGATGCGCAGTGTAGTTTTCGGGACGGGCGGCTTCCCTTCCCTGCCGGACGGGCTGAGAACGGAGTAGCCGATGCTATGCTGAGGCTATGAAGTTCGGGGTTCTCGTGTTTCCGGGGTCGAACTGCGACCGTGATACGCACCACGTTGTGGGGGCCCTGGTGGGCGCGCCGGTGACCTTTTTGTGGCATGCGACGGACGATCTGGAAGGGTGCGACGCGATCCTGATTCCGGGAGGATTTGCGTATGGCGATTACCTGCGGACGGGAGCGATCGCGCGATTTTCGCCGGTGATGCAGGCTGTTGTGCGCTTTGCGCGGTCGGGGGGGCTGGTGATGGGCATCTGCAATGGCTTCCAGATACTGTGCGAGGCGGGGCTGCTGCCGGGGGTGCTGATGCGCAACCGGGGGCAACAATACATCTGCCGGCAGGTGCATCTGCGGACGGAGACTACGGACTCGCCGTTTACGGCTACGCTGCGGGCAGGGCAGGTGCTGCAGATGCCGATCGGTCACATGGAAGGCAACTACTTTTGCGATGAGGCGACGCATGCGGCGCTGCGAGCCGAGGGGCGGATTGCGTTTCGCTACGCGACGGGCGATGGTGCGGTGACGGCGGCGGCAAATCCGAACGGGTCGCTGGACAACATTGCCGGGGTGCTGAGCGAGGGGCGCAATGTGCTGGGTCTGATGCCGCACCCGGACCGCTCGAGCGAGGCTCTGCTGGGTTCAAGCGATGGGCTGGCGCTGTTCCAAGCGATGGCTGGTGCGCTTGCGACGGCGGGGGGTGGACCAGCATGATCGATATTCACCATCACCTGCTGCCGGGTGTCGACGATGGCGCGACCGATCTGGATACGTCGGTCGCGATGGCGAAGATGGCGGTTGCGGAGGGGATCACGCATGTGGCCTGCTCGCCGCATGCGAACAGCCGGTTTCAGTTTGATCCGGAGGGGAACGAGCACAAGGCCGAGGCGCTGCGGGCGCGACTTGCAGCGGAGGGTGTGCCGCTGACAGTGGGGCTTGGCTGCGACTTCCATCTGTCGTATGAGAACGTGCAGGAGGCATTGACGGCGCCTCGCCGGTTCACGATCAACGGGGGGTCGTACCTTCTGGTCGAGCTGCCGGACTTCGGTCTGCCGGTTGGGCTGACGGAGCAGTTTCACCAGCTCACGCTGGCGGGTATGACGCCGATCCTGACGCATCCGGAGCGGAATCCGACGCTGCAGTCGAACCTGGATCGGATCAAGAACTGGCTGCGAGGGGGCGTGCTGATGCAGGTGACCGCGGACTCGGTGACGGGCAGGATGGGGAAGGCGGCGGAGAAGATTGCCCACCAGATGCTGGCAAACCGGTGGGTTCACCTGATTGCAAGCGACGCCCACAACACCACGACGCGTCCGCCGCGTATGCGCGAGGCGCATACGATGATTGAGAAGAAGTATGGGGCGGACTATGCACATGCGCTCTGCCAGGAGACGCCGCTGGCGGCGTTTGAAGGCCGTCCGGTGCCCCCTCAGGTAGAGCCAAAGAACCTCTACGACGAGGTGCGGGACAGGAACTGGCTGGAACGGCTGCTGGGCCGCTAGAGGCCGAGGCCACCATCGACCCCGAGCAGCTGCCCGGTGATGAAATGCGGGCCCGTGGCGAAGAAGATGCAAGCCGCCGCGACATCGCCCGCTGTGCCGTTGCGCTGCATAGGGGTGCGGTGGGCGAAGTGCTCGTAGGCGGGTCCAACCTCGCCCTGAACGATCATGCCGGGTGCGACGCAGTTGACGCTTACCTCGGGTGCCCAGGCCTTGGCCATCGTCTGTGACAGCATGTGGAGGGCGGCCTTGGAGGTGCAGTAGTGGGCGTGGGTAGCCCACGCGTGAGTCCCGCCGAGGGAACCGATGTTGAGGATGCGGCCCCGGGCCGCACGCAGATGCGGCAGGCAGGCGCGGGCCATGAGGAAAGGCCCGCGGGTGTTCGCGGCGAACATGGCGTCCCAAGCTGGGGCCGTAATGGATTCGAGAGGCTCCGAGGCGAAGATGCCGGCGTTGTTGACGAGCAGATCGAGCCGGCCGAGATGCAAGACGGCGTCCTGCACGGCCTGGACGATGCCGGCTTCTTCGGTCAGATCGCAGAAAACGGCAGCGGCCTGTACACCAAGCCCGCGCAGGTCCTGAACGGTGGCGTCAGCTTCATGCTTCGACTCGCGAAAAGTGATGGCGACGGATGCGCCCTGCTCCGCAAGCGCAAGCGCGATCTCCCGGCCGATCCTTTTTGCGGCGCCCGTGACCAGAGCTGCCTGCCCGGCGAGTGGCTTGGCCGCAGTCACTGATTGGGCGGCGGCGCGGGGGCCGGGTTTGAGACGGGGGCCGGAGTATTTTGTTCGGAGGGTGGAAGCGGTGGCGCCTTCGGCGGCGTGGTGCTTGGGGTGACCTTGACCGACTTGGAAGCAGCGGCGTCACCCGATTTGGGCCGCACGGGCTCCTGCACCCCATACTTCAACTCCGACGCTTTACCGTTGTTGTCCTGGTAGGCGGAGATCTGTTCACGTGGACGCAGCAGCGCAATCGGGATCTGCCGGCTGGATTCCGTGATGAGAAAGTCGTCCGCAAACGTCGCAAACCCGGCGGCAAGCACCTGAACTCGCAGGTTGGTGCCTGTCGGGATGACGTCGATGACAGCTTTGCCTTCGGGGTCCGTTTTGACTTCCAGGTTGCCCTGGTCGCGTCCGTCCGGCGAGAGCTCG
Source organism: uncultured Acidobacteriaceae bacterium (assembly GCA_964252505.1). GTDB lineage: Bacteria > Acidobacteriota > Terriglobia > Terriglobales > Acidobacteriaceae > Edaphobacter. The sequence continues at coordinate 30,350 of CAXUNW010000009.1, read as the reverse complement.
TGGAAGATGACAGCTGCGTTCGAGACGGGCTTGTGGTTGTATCCCTTGGTGACGATGACCTCAATGTGCGAGGTTTCCGGTGGCGGTTTATATTTGCGTCCGCGACCGTGCGTGGAATCCTGCGCCGTAAGCGATGCGCAGGACGAGAGCCCGAGACCGGTGGCGCACGCCGCGAGGAGCAGCGTCCGTGCAGAGCGATGCATCATGCACGTATTTTACGGCTTGGGACGGGGTGGTGGGAAGGTGGGCTGCATGGCGGTGGGCCGATGATTTGTGAGCGGCATTCACTCACATTTCACAGACGGACGTTGACATGCCGCGCGCAATCGCTTATTGTTGGCAGTCGAAGGGCAAGACTGCTAAGCGGCTGGATCGTGTTTCGCAGCCTCGCCCGCTTAGGCTGAGGGCGACCCTGGATTGCTCCCGACGCAACCAGCTTCCAGACGCAACCCAGACCGAAAGAATAACACTCATCCAGATACGAAGGAGATACACGGCAATGTCAAAATCATTTACACCGCTGCACGACCGCATCCTGGTTCGTCGCGTTGAAGAGGGCGAGAGCATCCGCGGCGGCATCATCATCCCGGACTCGGCCAAGGAAAAGCCACAGCAGGGCGAGGTCATCTCGGTCGGCAAGGGTAAGTCGAACGATGAGGGCAAGGTGTTCCCGCTGGATGTGAAGGCGGGCGACAGCATCCTGTTCGGCAAGTACTCCGGCACGGAGATCAAGCTGGATGGCGAAGAGCTGCTGATCATGCGCGAGGAAGAAGTCCTCGGCATCCTCTCCTAGTACTTCGTACGTTTTCGACGCCTTTGGCGTGTGGCTCGGTGGAACCCTTCAGGTGTGGCCGGGCAATCACTTTAGCAAGAACTTAGAAATAAACAGAGGATTTTATGGCAAAGCAAATTCTGCATGGAGAAGATTCCCGCCAGGCGATCCTGCGCGGTGTGAACATTCTGGCCGACGCGGTGAAGGTTACGCTCGGACCCAAGGGACGCAACGTGGTCATCGAGAAGAAGTTCGGCTCTCCGACCATCACAAAGGACGGCGTGACCGTCGCCAAGGAGATCGAGCTGTCGAACGCGCTTGAGAACATGGGCGCGCAGATGGTGCGTGAGGTTGCCTCCAAGACCTCCGATGTGGCCGGCGACGGCACCACGACCGCGACGGTTCTGGCCCAGGCGATCTACCGCGAGGGCGTCAAGACGGTGGCCGCCGGGGCAAACCCGATGGCGCTGAAGCGCGGTATCGACAAGGCGGTCGAAGCGATCATCGGCAAGCGCGATGAGCATGGTGTGAGCCAGGGCGGCGCGCTCAGCAAGCTGTCGAAGCCGGTTTCGGGCGACATGATCGCGCAGGTAGGAACCATCTCGGCCAACTCGGACTCGCAGATCGGCGTGATTATTGCCGAAGCGATGAAGAAGGTGGGCAAGGATGGCGTCATCACGGTTGAAGAGTCGCGCACGATGGAGACGCAGCTGGATGTGGTCGAGGGGATGCAGTTCGACCGCGGCTACCTGTCGCCGTACTTCGTGACGGACGCGGAGCGGATGGAGGCGGCGCTTGAGAACCCCTACATCCTGATCTACGAGAAGAAGATCTCGTCGATGAAGGACCTGCTGCCGTTGCTCGAGCAGATTGCCCGGACGGCCAAGCCGCTGATCATCATTGCGGAAGATGTGGACGGCGAGGCACTGGCGACGCTGGTGGTGAACAAGCTGCGCGGCACGTTGAACGTAGCGGCCGTAAAGGCTCCTGGCTTCGGCGATCGTCGCAAGGCGATGCTGCAGGATATCGCAATCCTGACGGGCGGCAAGGCGATCACGGAAGACCTCGGCATCAAGCTTGAGGGTGTGAAGGTCGAGGACCTGGGCACGGCGAAGCGCGTCACGATCGACAAGGACAACACGACGATCGTCGATGGTGGCGGCCAGGCGGGCGAGATTGAGGGCCGCGTGAAGGAGATTCGCGCGCAGGTTGAGAAGACCACCTCGGACTACGACCGCGAGAAGCTGCAGGAGCGTCTGGCCAAGCTGGTCGGCGGTGTGGCGGTCATCAAGGTGGGCGCCGCGACCGAGACCGAGATGAAGGAGAAGAAGGCCCGCGTGGAAGATGCGATGCATGCGACGCGCGCGGCGGTTGAGGAAGGCATCGTCCCGGGCGGCGGCGTTGCGCTGGTTCGCTGCACGTCGGCGGTCGAGGAGATCATCAAGACGCTTGAGGGCGACGAGAAGATCGGTGCGAACATCATCCGTCGGGCGATCGAAGAGCCGTTGCGCATGATCGTTTCGAACGCGGGTGAGGAAGGCGCGGTTGTGATCGGCAAGATCCACGAGTCGAAGGAGAACAACTTCGGCTACAACGCGGGAACAGGCGCGTATGAGGATCTGGTCGCGGCCGGCGTGATCGACCCGACGAAGGTGACTCGGACCGCGTTGCAGAACGCGGCGTCGATTGCCGGGCTGATGCTGACGACCGAAGCCATGATCTCCGACATTCCGGAGAAGAAGGAAGCGGCGGGCGGCGGTGGACACAACCACGGCGGCGGCGGCATGGACGGCATGTACTAAGGACCTGCATGACCTGAAAGGGTCAGTGGGACGACAGCGGGGCCCCGGAGCGATCCGGGGCCCTTTTCTGTGGTTTCTCTAAGAGATCGTTAAAGATTCCTTATGCAATGCCGATTTAGATAGCAGGCGGTTACTTATGACATATATTCCAGCAAGAGGTTTTCAGGTCGTCCAACCGGTGGCAGAGACGAACGCCACACATCAGCGGGAGGCTGCACTCCGGGCCCCGAAGAATCCTTTGACCGTGGACGCGGCAGTGGACAACCAGACGGGGCTGAGCAGTGCGAGCACCCTGATATCGCAGGCGCTTTCGACAAGCGACGTGCGCGTGGAGAAGGTGACGGCGATTCAGCAGAGCATCGCGGATGGCACGTATTCGGTTTCGGCAAGCGATGTGGCGGGCAAGCTGCTGGATGCGCTTGTCGGCTAGCCGCGGGGGTGGGTCTGCGCTAGAGGCTCCAGCGCAGGCCGCAGTTGGTACAGGCGGGCGGGGGGGCGCTGGTGAGCAGGCCTTCCCGGAAGCGCTGATATTCGGAGCCGTTCCAGATGGCCCGAAGGCTCTCCTGGGTGGAGTCGCCAAGAGTGAAGGCGCCATAGCCCTTCATGCTAAAGGGAGCGATGCAGCAAGGCAGGACGCGACCGTTGGCGGTGATGTACATCAACGACCAAGGGCGGCGGCAGAGAGCCCAGGGGGCATCGGACTGCTTCATGCGGATGGACTCACCGGGATCGACGGCGCCCGATGCGGAGAACATGACGCCAAGCTCCTCGGCGACGCGGCCAGCCTCCGCGATTAGGGCCTCCTCGGAGGCAGTGGTGTGCTCGAAGAGTGCGGATTCGGCGCGGGCCATGGACCCTTCGTTGGCTTCGGCGCTGTCGAAGAAGACAAGACGCTGCAGGTAGACCTCGGAGACGCCGACCTCATGGGCGAGGCGCACGAAGCTGGGGAGCTGGTCGACGGTCTCGCGCAGACCGGTAAGCCAAAGGGAGACGCGGGGCTTGGGCGCGTTGAGTTCGCGCTGGAGGCGGGTGAAGTTTTTAACGTTCTGGACGATCTTGGCGAAGAAGTCCTTGCCGCGGACCATCTGGTAGACCTCGGACTCGGCGGCGTCAAGGGAGACGCGAAGCTCGTCGAGCCCGGCCTGGATGAGCGCGCGGCCGTTGGTGTCGTTCAGCAAGGTACCGTTGGTATTGAAGAGGACATAGATATTGCGGTCTTTCAGGTACTTGACGCGCTGGGCGATGTCCTTGACGAGCATAGGCTCGCCGATACCGTGCAGGACGACGCGGGCGATGTTGGGGTACTGGTCGATGAGCGAGGTGAAGAGCTCCCACGGCATGTCGGCTTCCGGCTCAAGCTGCTCGTAGGTGCGGGGGCAGGTGACGCAGAGCAGGTTGCAGCGGTTGGTGGTTTCAAGGTAGAGACAGACGGGCTCCTGGTCGGCGTGGCCGGTCAGCTCGGACTGGGAGCCGGGCTTCTGGAAGTACCGGCGCATGGCGTTCTTTTCTTCTTCGGCCTTCTGGGCCTCGGGAGAGAGAGTGTCAGCGGCGCCTTTGTCCAACAAGTCGTCGGGGGGCAGGATGGGGAGGAGAGTACTCATTGGGAGAGCTCCGGTTTGCGGTTCGCGAGGAAGTTGGCGCGGTAGGGGGCCCAAGCCTTAAGGGCGAAATGCGCCGCAAGGGCAAGCAAGGTCGCGGCATAGATGCGCTGGTTGAGCAGATACATCTTGGGTCCGGGATCGGCTAACCAGGTGGTGTAGCCGTAAAAAAACGCCATAAGATAGGTTGCCATAGGAATGCTTGGCATGAGCGCGAAAAATGGGAACAGCCAGGCGATGTACCAGGCGTAGTGCGGCGAAAACAAGAACATGAGCGCCGCCGCCAGGGCGTACGCAGGAGCAAGAAAGGCACCGGGACCGGCTAGGAAGTCGGCCTGCGAGAGGACAAACGGCTTGATCCGCGAGGGTGCCCCGCGGGGGCTGGGCCGAACCGCGACACGCCACGCCCAAAGCGAGATGGCAGCGAAGATGGCGAGGCAGACGGCGTAGAAGGCAGGGATGGGAAGGTGCTGAAACCCGGGGAGGCTCTGCGCAAGTTCGAGCAGAAAGTAGCGGGCACCGCTCTGGATGCCTTCTTCCTTGGTGTAGTCGGTGAGGAAGCCGAAGACGAGCAAGCCCACGCTTGCGTAGCAGGCGTAGCCGAAGACGATGACGCCTGCCATGGCGGCGGGCATCTTCCAGTCTGGCCGGCGGCCGTCGCCCCACCGGTAGAGGGCCGGGAAGAGGACCACAGGGTACATCTTTGTGATGATTGCAAGCCCAAGCAAGGCGCCTGTCAGGACAGGCCGCAAGCGGAGGCGAGCCAGCAGCGCAAGCGTGATGAGAGCCATGGCGAGGGCGTCGAGATGGCCGGCGCCGCCGATCTCCCAGACCAGCAGAGGGGCCCACGCGTAGAGCAGCACCTGCTCACGGGGATAACCGATGCCGCGAAGCAGCTTGACGAGGCCCCAGGCGGTGACGCCCTCGCAAAGCACCATGAACGTCTTCATGCACGTGACGGTGGGCGAGAAGAAGGTGACCAGGTAGAAGTAGAACTGCGCGGCGGGCGGGTAGATGGTTCGTGCGTAGTCGCGCCGGTTCATGTTGTTGAAAGCTTCCAGGTTGGGCTGGCGCAGGAAGCTAAGCGCGGCGTCGCCCGGAACGTAGCGGTAGGGGCTGATGTGCGCGTGCTGCACGACGCCATCCCAGACATACCGGTAGATATCGGACGAGAGGAACGGTTCGCCGAAGATGGTGATGAGGCGGCAGGCGCAGGCGACGGCGACGATAAGCGGGAAGGTAAGCCGGTCGACGGGTTTGCTCAAGACCAGCCAACACGCGACCAGGTAGAGGACGGCGCTGGCGCTTGAACATCCGGAAAAGCCGATCCAGAACTCGTCCGACTCCGCGAGGAACTGGTGAGCGAGCAACACGAGAGCGATCCCGATGAGCAGAAGCGCCAGGTTGGTCTGCCATGCGCGCGCGTGGTGCCAGGAGCCGGCACGGAGGCGGAGCCGTGCGCGGGCGGCCGGTGCGGCGCTCTGTGGAACAGTCTCGGCCGGCATCACGCGGTGCGCCTCGCGGGAGGCGGCTGACGGATGTAGTCGTCAGGGCTATCGAGCTCGGAGAGGAACTCCCGCGTGTGGGGCGCGACGTATCCCGCGCTTTGGGCAAAAGCGGGCGGAATGCCGCCGAGCAACTCGTTCGAGAGGATGTCCAGCGTGGCCGCGTCATCGACGTCGTACCAGGTAGGGAGCAGCACCAGCTCCAGGCCCGCCGCCCGAACCCGCTCGATGGTCTCCGCGCAGACCGCGGCGGTTGACCAGCTGATCCGTTCGAAGAGCTCCCGGTGAGCGCGCTTAAGGCCGATGAGATAGTAGCCGCCATCATGCGAGGGTCCAAGCACGATCCGGTCGCCTGGCTTTGCCAGTTCCGCGACGGCCTGCGCGTAAGCGTCAGCCGGAACGGTTGGAGAATCCGAATCGATCAGGCAGACGGCGAAGTACCCGCAGCCGAGAATGTCTTCAGCGGCGGCGTGGAGACGCTCGCCGAAGCCGTCGCCACGTTGCGCGACGAGCGCAAAGGCGGGGGGCAGGATGCCTTCAAAGAGCGCCTCCTCTCCTACCGGGGTGTACGAGATAAGCCCTGCGCAGGGTAGGGTGAGCGCGAGTGCCGCCAGGTTTTCGGTGGTATCCATGAGGAAGCAGACGTTCAGCGCAGCGGTCTGGGCAAGCGTGAGGGGGGGCGAAAGGCGGGTCTTCACCTTGCCGGGCCGCGGCGCCTTTGCCATGACGGCGAGGGCACATCGGCCCGCGCCGACATGGGGGAAGGCATCCGGCTGCAGGATTGGGTAGGGCATGGGGTTCAGGCCGCGCTCTGACCGGAGGAGACGCCCGCATCCTCGGCGCTCAGGCTCTTCTGGCAGACCGCATACTGGTACCAGCCGTCGTAGTCCAGGTCAGCCGACTTCCAGGGCTGGGTATGGACCAGGTCCGCAAAGGCGGGCCGGGTCATCACATGCGCCTGAAGCGGCTCGCGGTAGCTCCCGGCTGGGCTTGAGGTGAGCTTGGACAGCAGCCACATGCAGCTCAGCGGAATGCGGGTACGAAAGCCCGAGGTCGGCTCCGCGATAAAACATCGGCCTCCGGGCCGCAGCACCCGGTAGATCTCGGAGAGGACGGCTTCACGCGCGGGAACGATGAGGAAAAGCCGCGAGACGACGACGGCATCGACGTTGCCGAGCGAGGCAGGAAGCGCATGGGCGTCTCCCAGGCGGAAGTCGCAGTTTACGAGTCTGCGGCGGGCGGCGCGGACTTTGGCCCGCAGGATGAGATTTTCTGAGAGGTCGATGCCGGTCGTCTGAATCTCCGGGAACTCGGCCGCGAGGCGGCAGGAGTAGAAGCCAGGTCCACACCCAAGCTCCACGACATGGGTTCCAGGGACCGGACCCGCAGCAGGAAACAGCGATGTTGCAATCTCGTCCGTATGATCGCGGAACAGATATTCCCGGCACAGTGCGTAGAACCAGGAACATCGTTCAAAGAGGCTATCCGGCTCAGGCGCGGCAAAGGTGCCGCCGGGCATCTCGGAATCGACTGTATTCATTGGTCGCTTGGAACTCCGCTTTCGGTTGCTCGGCCGCCTTCTCGCCACGCCGGTTGAAGTGGCTGACTGGGCACTTGCGCCGTCGAATCTGATGATAGCGGACACGTCGACCCTGCAAGGCAAGTATTTTCGATAGGATGCATGTAGGAACCAGGATGGCAGCCGGAGGGGCCCTGGATTGGACACTGAGGTTGCCAGGACGCTACTCTGCTCGAAGAGACGCGGATGTCCCTTACACCCTTCCATATTGCCTTTCCGGTAGACGATCTCGACGCGGCGCGAAGCTTCTACGCCGGCGTTCTGGGGTGTGCCGAGGGACGCAGCGCTGAGCAATGGATCGACTTCGACCTGTTTGGCCACCAGATCGTTGCGCATGTCTCGCCGGAGGCTCCGGGCCGGCGGCACAGCAACCCGGTGGACGGCCATGCCGTTCCGGTTCCCCACTTCGGCGTGGTGCTGCCGATGGCGACCTTCGACGATCTTGCGGCGCGCGTGCGTGCCGCCGGCGTCCGTTTTGAGATAGAGCCATATACCCGGTTTAAGGGACTTCCGGGTGAACAGGCCACCATGTTCTTCTACGATCCTGCGGGAAACGCGCTGGAGTTCAAGGCCTTCGCGAATATGAACCAGTTGTTTGCCAAGTAGCACTCTCCTTCCGTTGCGTTTCCGGCATCTAACTGCACGCGCACGCCGCGAACGCCATTTTCTCGTCGAGGTCACGGTTTGCGCACGACAGACCGAGTACAAGCTCCCTACGAACGCTGGAAGATTGTAGCCGTGCTCGTGACGTTCATCGTGTGCGGCGTGGCGGGCTTCCGCAATGCACAGGCGGACGATCTGGCGAGCTCCTACGTGGGCTGCCGCCTCGTTGCCGAGCATCATGCGGATCATCTTTACAGCTACAGTCCTTCGGACTTTGCCGCCGTGGGCGAGGACGAGCCGGGAAATGCCTGGCAGGACGCTGCGGATGAGGGTAACTTCGAGGGGTTTCTGCACCCATACGTGCAGACCCCGCTTTGGGCCTACACGCTGAAGCCGTTATGCATGCGAACCCAGTTCCACGGGTTTGCGGTCACGTTCGTGGTGCTGTCTATGTTCGCGTTTGCCGCGTTCCTGTGGCTTGTGGTCAGGTTCTGGGCCCCTTCGTACGACTTCGCCGGCGCCTATGCGCTGCTCGCGCTTGGTCTCTGGTTTTCCGAGCCGTTTCGCTACGCGATGATGCTGGTGCAGACGCATATCCTGCTGATGTTGCTGACGGTCGCGGGCCTCGTTCTGGCCGAGCGGCGCCGACCTATGGCGGCGGGTCTCCTGCTTGCCCTTGCGGCGACGGTCAAGATTACGCCGGCCATCCTGGTGGTGTACTGGCTGCTGACACGCCGTTACAAGGCAGCGGCGAGCATGGCGGGCTGGTCAGCCGCGCTGATGGGGCTGACCCTGATGACGACGGGGCCGGAGGTCCTGAGGGCCTACTTCGCCGACCTGCACCGTATCTCCCACGTGCTGCTGCTGAGCCAGAACAATCAATCGTTTGCCGCGTGGGGGATGGGTCACTTCTACCCGAGGTCCGAGATTGCGGCGTTTCATCTGCTGCCGCTGCCGGATGCCATGCGGCTTGGATCCGCTGCCTTAATGGTTGCGATGACCGCGCTCGGCGGATGGATCGACCGGAACGCGGACGCGCCCGACGGGCGGCAGGCGCACCTGGGAGCCGCGATGGGTCTGGTGGCGGCGACCATTTTCGCGCCGATTGCGTGGACGCACTACTCGTTCATCCTGATCGTTCCGATCATGGCGCTGATCCAGGCGAACCAGCGTTGGCGCTCCGTGGGGCTTACCCTTGTCACGGTTGTGATCGGGGTGCTTAATTTTCATCCATTCGCCAGCAATGTGGAGGCAATGGAGGTTGGTCGGCTGGCCCTTGTACGTGGGCAATTTTTTGCTGGCGCCCTCTGCCTGGCAGGTCTGGCCGCGGTTGCGTGGGTGGAGCGTGGCGGCGCCCGGTCGCGCACGATAGCCGAGCGGACACAACGCAAGGATCTCTCGGGCGTCGCGGCCTGAGCGAGATGTTTATCGGCTGGTGGGAGCTTCCAGTAACGCGGTACCCTCCGCTTGCACAAGCTGGTGAAGACGCTGCGCCGGGGCTTCGAGCGAAGTGTCCGCGGCAACTTTTACGTTGGCGCGGACGTGCACGGGGCTTTTTGAGGAAAAAAGGATGACGCTTTGGGGGTTAGCAACCAGCGAAGCCTTAAGCATGAGGTGGGCGAGCGAGTCGGCGGAGGCGAGGTCCTGGCCCGTGGAGTCGGACCAGCGGCGGCAGACATCGGAACGTCCGACCAGTGCAGCGTGCAGAGAGCGGAAGGACTCCGTCAGCGAGCGATGGTGGATACGGAAGGATGGTCCGGCAGGGACGGCTGCGTCGAGGACGGACCACTCGTATTGCAGCGTCGGGCAGAAGGCGGGCCTCTCGGCGAGCAAGGCGGGGATCTTCGATGACTGACTGCCGATGCCGAAGGCGCCGATGCGGCCGGAGGTACGGGAGTCTTCGAGGAAGCGGAGCAGGCTCTCATCGCCTAGATCGTCGGCAGTCGCTTCGTGAAGCAGGAATAGGTCGAGGTGGTCGGTCTTGAGTTCGGCGAGGCTGTGCTCAAGGGAAGCGCGTGCCTCGAAGGCACTGAAGCTGGATCTCTCCGGCGGGGCGACCACGGTGCGAGCGACGCCGGCGAGGCGCTGCTTGAGGCCGGGGATTCGTTTGATGAGGGGCTTGACCAGGCCGCGGGCGAGGCCGACGAGGGACTGAGCCCTGGGTGCGGGGATGCCGTACTTGGTCGTGACCGTGAGCCTGCCGGGATGGCGTACCAGCAACTCGCCGAGGCAGGCTTCCGCCTGGCCGTAGCCGTAGGAGGGTGCGACGTCGAAGTGGGTAATGCCGGCGTCTACCGCCGCCTCCAGCATGGCGAGGGACTCCCTGCGGTTGAGCGCGCCCATGATGCTGGAGCAGCCGAAGCCCAGGCGAGTGGTGCGGCGGCCGGTATCGGCGATCTCTATCTGTTGCAGCATCGACCTTCCCTGGGGCGGCGCATCGTTGCGCTTAGCGTAGATGCTCCGCAAGCCGGACGGCAAGGGCGAGGAGCGTGTGGGTTGGATTCGAAAAGCTTGATGTAGGAAAGACGGCTGGGGAACAGATGTAGCAGTTGGCGGTGCCGTGCAGGCGCAGGTCTGTATCCACGATGCCTTCTTCCGGGCGGATGGCCATGCGCATGCCGCCCATGTGGTGGTTGTTGTCGTCACACTGGTGCCGGAAGGCAGGGTCGCCGGCCAGCAGATGGGCATCTATCGTGACCGTCGCAAGGCCTTTGAGGGCGGCCTGCGCCTGGAGAGCACAGGCTCGAATGGTCGCAAGCTCAAGGGCGGAGATCTGCCAGTCCAGCCGGGTGCGAAGGAGGCCCAACGTGTCGCGTTGGTCGGAGAGCGTAATACGGCTTGCGGAGTCTGGCTGCTGCTCGCAATGAACGCGAATCCTGATGGGCGTCGAGGGCGGATTGTAGCCGCGGTGCTGCACGGCGAAACGGTAGACCTGGCGGAAGAGCAGAGGGAGATGGCGAACCAGATGGGTGAGGTCCTGGGCAGAAATCGCGCGAACCGTGCCTCGCCTGAGCTTGTTGGCGGTCATCTTCAGCCGATGTACGGGATCGTCGGCTTCGTTTTCGCCAATCTCGAAGAAGACGGCGGCCGCGGCGTTCAAAGTGCCCTCCCGCTGCTGCACGGCGGGCGCGAGTCGCAGCTTCGGGTGGTACTTGAAGCCGCGGCTGAAGACGTTGTCGAAGATCTCATGAAAGCGCCGACGGTTCAGCGGCTCCACATCGGCGACGGTGACGTCGATGTGATCCTGAAAGTGCATGCCAAGCAGGCCGGAGGTGTTCCACGGCAAGCCTCCTGCGCGTGGCTGCAGGAAGAAGCGGCAGCTCTCGATGCCGCCCAGGCAGAAGATAAAGCGGGCTGCGTGGAAGACATGCTCGATGCCGCCGAGGGTACGACATCGCAGGCTGTTCAGGGTGTCGCCGGCCAATCGGGGCTCGACCGCGTTGGCATGCAGCCAGAGGGCAAGGTCGTGGTGTTCTTCGAGTGTCTGCCGGTGGATACGTGCCATGGCGGGCTCCGGGCACCAGCGTGAGAAGTAGGGATTGAAGCCGGCGAAATCCGGTGGCGTCACGCCGATCTCGCGCCAGACATCGACGTCTCGACGGGTGACGTCGTGCAGTCCCTCAAGGTCCAAAGCGCGCTCATAGGCCGCTTGCAAGGTGTCCTTCGGGAAGGGCCATCCACTTGCCGGCACGGCGCGGCGGACTACGAAATCTTCGGGGTAGAACTCCAGTATCTGCCCACCCCAACGTGTCGTTGTGCCGCCTTTGGCGCGGACCCGACCGGTGTGGATGCCGCGGTGGGGCAGGCCGGCGAGCTCGCTTCGATACGGTTCCTGCGACCTCTCCTCGACCTCGTTGCCGCCCCCTTCAAGCAGCAGGACGCGCTTGCCTTGAGCAAGAAGCTGTACCGCCAGCACAATGCCGGCAGCCCCTCCGCCAACGATGCAGACATCCCACGGCCCGGACGCGGCGCCCTGGTCCGGTTGTTGCAGCTCAAGGTCGAAGATCATCTTATCGGGCCGGGAGCCCGGCCGCCGCGCGGACCGCCGGGATGAGGGTCTCGGCACGGGCAGCGATCAGGCCGACCTGGTGGTCGTTGTGGTATCCATCCCGCTCCGCGCGTAAATGGCCCGCCTTTGCGATGCGCTCCCGGGCAGCCTCATCCGGCAGGTAGCGGCGGCACTTCTCAGCGCACTCCTCGAGGGTCGAGAAGAAGACGGCCTCGACGTCTTCTTCAAAGCGGGCGAGGTGGCCGGGAGAGCGCTCGGCGAGCAAAAAGCCGCCGCAGCCGGCAATCTCAAAGCTCTTATGCACGAACTCATCCTGGTTGGAGTGGGTGATGAAACTCAGGTTGATCTTCGACTTCCAGATGCCTTCGCGATAGGCATCGTTGAAGAGCTCGCCCTGAACCGGGTAGATGCCCGCAGCGGCCTCGCGCCCGAGAGACGCCGCCCAGATGCGATTGCCTGAAACGACAACCGGTAGATGGAACTCCTTCCAAAGGCGGGTGAGGAAGCTCGCCCGATCGTCATAGGGCGTGCCGATGAAGGACACGCCGCGGGTACGCTCGGCGTCGGACCAGGCTGCGGGCGGGGGGAAATGGACGGTGGGCTCGTAGGCCGTCTGGATCTTCATGACGTCGCGTGCGCCGTGTTCGCGGTACTCGACAAGATTGCGGTCGCGCTGGACGACATGCAGATCAAAGAGCGGAAGATCCTTCAGGTAGAGTCTCCATCCGGGGTCCCGCCGCGGGCCGAAGGGATTGTCGATCATGTAGCTGACGGTGGCAATGCCCATGCGACGCAGCGCGACCAGCGTCCTCGGCTGCAGCCAAAGGAGCTTGTCGGCCCAGAGGAGATCTGGCTTCTCGGCACGGGCCATGCTGAGAAGGTCGCGGTTGAAGCGCGTGACTTGCGGGCCGGCCGAAAGATGGTAGGCAAGCTTGCGCAGCAACGCGTTGCCCGGAGCGTAGTCCAGCATGTTGAGGCGGACGGTCGTGTGACCGAGCCGCTCAAGCGCCCAGAGCCGGTACAGGGCGGAGTCATTCTCGGAGATCATGCCGGCGTACAGTATCTTCATAGGCTTTCTCAACAATCCAGCGCTTTCATCGCGGGTTCGGCAGATCCCCGACCTGCCTGGAACAACTTCGCAACGACACCGTCACCAGACTTTGCAGACCTGCGCTTTAACCATCGGCTGACCGGCCTTACAACCAAACGCCGCCGCGAACTGGGGCAGGTTGGTCACGATACCGTTGATGCGGGCGAAGCCGGGCGAGTGGGGATTGGTCATCGCGCTGAGGCGCTGGTTGGCCTCCCGGTTGTTCTCGCAGGCCCATTGGGCAAAGCCGACGAAGAAGCGCTGGTCGGGCGTAAAACCGTCAACCGGCTTTAGATCGGTCCCCGCCACGGCGTGCTTCCAGGCAAGATAGGCGATCAGCGTCCCACCAAGGTCGGCGACATCCTCGCCGCTGGTAAGCCGGGAGTTGATATGGATGTCGTCGACGATGACATAGGTGGCGAATTGATCGCGCAAGCAGTTGATCCGCTGCTCGAAGCTGCCGGCATCTTCTTCGGTCCACCAATCCTTCAGGTTTCCCTCCGCATTGAACTTTCGCCCGGAGTCGTCAAAGGCGTGCGTCAGCTCGTGCCCGATGGTGGAGCCCGTGTTGCCATAGTTGGGGGCATCGTCCAGGCGCGGATCATAGAGCGGAGCCTGCAGGATGCCTGCGGGAAAGTTGATATCGTTCATCTGGGCGTTGAAGTAGGCATTGACCGTTGGCGGCGTCATCCCCCACTCGTTGCGGTCGACGGGCTTGCCCACCTTGGCCCAGTCGCGAGCCTCCTCAAAGCGATCCGCTCGCTCCGTGTTGCCGAGGAAGTCGTCCCGCTTGATGGTCAACGCGCTGTAGTCGCGCCACGTATCGGGATAGCCTATCTTGTTCCGGATCGCGTGCAGTTTACGCAGAGCCTCCTGTCTGGTTGGAGGGCTCATCCATTCGAGATGCTCGATCTCCGTCTGCATCACGGCTTCGATCTGCTGCGTCATCAGAAGGGTTTTCGCCTTTGTGTCGGCGCTGAAGGTGCGGGCGACAAACTCCTGTCCCAGCGCCTCGCCAAGTTCCCGGTCGACGGTGCGCACGCACACCTTCCAGCGGGGCGGCTCCTGCTCGGTGCCGCGAAGATAGTGGCTGAAGAAATCGAAGTTTGCCTGCTCGAACGGTGTGGCAAGTGCAGGCGCCGCGGCGGTAAGCAGATGAAAGCGAAGGTAGACCCTCAGGGCGTCGAGAGGCTCGGTCCTCAACTCCGCGTCCACGGCCTTCTGCAGATTTGGTTGGGACACGTTCAGCGTGGTCAGGTTAGGCAGCCCCCGGCCGGCGAAATAAGCCTTCCAGTCGATCGAGGGATTGAGCGCGGTAAGCTCCGCGAGGGACATCTTATGGACTTGCTTGTAGGGATCGCGGCGCTCGACACGGGTAAGAGATGCGGCGGCAAGGACAGTCTCGATCCGGAGGATGTCCGCGGCTTCAGCCGAGGCCTTGGCGGCGGGGTCGCCCGCAAGTGTAAGAAGCCGGGTCATGTACGCGGTGTACCTGGCGCGGGTCTCGACGCTTTTGGCATCGGTCTTCAGGTAATAGTCCCGGTCTGGCAGGCCCAGACCGCCTGCTCCGACGCGGGCGATCATGTTGTTGGAATCGGCTGGATCCTGTTCGGCGCCGGCGCCAAAGAAAAAGGTTCCGGGTTCCTCGCTTGAGAGGCTGGACACCGCGGCGGCGATGGCTGCGCGGTCCTTCAGCGCGGCGATGCGGCTGAGCGGAAGCTGCAAGGGATCAAGGCCGCGGCGGTCGATGGCTGTCGTATCCATGCAGGCGGCGAAGGCGTCTCCAATCTTCTGCTGGACAGGCGTGCGCTGGGGCGCCTTGGCATCGGCCTCCAGGATGCCCCAGAGGAACTGCTGGTTCTCGTCTGTCAGCTTGCCGTAGACGCTCCAGGCAGCCTGGTCGGCAGGAATGGGGTTATTGCGCCTCCAGCCGCCACAGGAGAACTGATAGAAGTCCACGCAGGGAGCCGTGGTGCGATCTAGGCTGGTGAGATCGAGCGACGGAGCGTAGGGCATCTGCTGGATGGGCCGGGCGACGGTCTGCTGGGCGGAGCCTAGACCGCAAAGGGCAAGGAGAGTGATTGAGAGTGCCTGTGAGACGTGCTTCATCCGCGCAAAGTCCTCGTTCTGGCAATCGTAACCCAAGCGAATGCGCGCGGGGCCACTCGCCGGCAGGGTGGCCATGCAGCGTGTCTTGCCTTGACATGGAACGCGGGGCCGAAGCACACTGCCAACATCGCGGATAGCGTGGGCTTTGCCGGGCGGAAGCGGCATGGACTTATGCAAGCCGCGGGTGCGGCACCGTTTCTCTTCGAGGGCAATCCAGTTGGCTGACCAGACGAGACGCTCGAGCTTTACCCTGGATTCTACGTTGGCCAGCGTACAAAAGGTCGAGCAGATGGCGGAGGAAGCGGCGGAGCGCGCCGGGTTCGATGAGGACACGGTCCCGAACATTGCAATGGCGGTGCGCGAAGCGGCTGTGAACGCGGTACTCCACGGCAACGCCTACGACCCAGGCAAGCACATCACTGCCGCCTTCGAAATGACAGACGAGGCGCTGATTATCCGCATCAGCGATCAGGGGGCGGGGCTTGATCCGGAGACGGTGCCGGACCCGCTGGCGCCGGAGAACATATTACGCGGTTCCGGCCGCGGCATCTTTCTTATCCGCGCGTTCATGGATGAGGTAAACTTTCGCCAGCTACATCCCGGTACCGAAATGACACTGATCAAGCACCGCACCCCCGCAGCGCCGGGGACCTAAGGAGACCAATCAACATGAGCATGAAAGTCAAGACCCGTCAGGTAGACGGCGTCACTATTCTCGATCTCAGCGGCCGGATCACCCTCGGCGAAGGCAGTGTCACGCTCCGCGATGCCGTGCGTGATGTATTGGCCAAAGGATCCAACAAGATTCTGCTGAACCTCGGCGACATCAGCTATATCGACAGCTCCGGGATCGGCGAGCTCGTCAGCGCGTTTACCACGGTTAAGAACTCCGGTGGCGAGCTGAAGCTGCTGAACCTGACCAAGAAGGTCCATGACCTGCTGCAGATCACGAAGCTGTACACCGTCTTCGATGTGAAGGACGATGAAGCGTCCGCGGTAAGCTCTTTCTCGAAGTAGCAAGTACGGCGCGAACGATGAATCAAAGCGGCGGGCCCCCCCCGGTGCCCGGGGGGGGGGCCCGGTTGGTTTGGGGCCCCAATTTGGGGGGGGGCGCCGGGGGG
>CAXUNW010000009.1:354-14152 GCA_964252505.1 uncultured Acidobacteriaceae bacterium | reverse complement strand
CTCTTCATCCACGTCCAACTACCGCCGCAACCCTCCAAACAACGCGGCGCCAGCCCGGCTTACCGGGGGCTGACGCCGCTTTCGTTTTCGGCAACTATTTGCTGAAGTCGACCTTCGGGGCCGCGCTGTTGCCAGGGTCGCCCTTGAAGTATTCGTCGCGATAGTGGAAGCCCGCCATGCCCGCCCAAATGCTGTTGGGGAACTGGCGCACGTAGACGTTGTAATCCTCGAGCACCTTGTTGTAGCGGCTGCGTTCGACCGCGATGCGGTTTTCGGTTCCGGCCAGTTCGTCTTCCAGCCGGGTGAACTGCTCGCTGCCCTTCAGATTCGGGTATTGCTCCTGCAGACGGAAGAACGGACCGAGGGCGACATCGAGCTTGGTGTTGGCCTGAATGCTGCTGGCGCGGTCGGTGGCCCCAAGAACGCCGGCGCGTGCGTTGGCGATGTTGGTCAGGATCGTCGTCTCTTCGTTGACGTACCCCTTGACCGAGGCGACCAGGTTGGGGATCAGGTCCAGGCGGCGCTGCTGCACAACGTTTACCTGCGAGTACGCCTGGGTGACCGACTCATTCTTCGTGACCAGGGTGTTTTTGGTGCTGACGTAACTGCCACCGATGAAGAGCACAAGTACGACGGCGATGAGCGCGACGACTCCAAGACCAATCCAGACTGATTTCATTGCTTCCTCTTGTGATTGCTTCTGCTTGCAGTCATTCTATCCGCTTGCGCCGGGGTTGGACGGCATTAGGTCTTACCAGTCGCCGCTGGCTCCTCCGCCTCCGGAGCTTCCTCCACCGAAGCCGCCGAAACCACCGCCCCCGCGGTCGTCGTCGCGATCTCGCCCGCCACCGCCCCCGCCGCCCATGATGTTGCCCAGCAGGAAGAAGATGAGCCCCACGTTGCCCGTCTTGATGAGCAGGAAGAGGATGAGGAGGATGACGCCGCCTGCGACGAGAACCTGGAAGCCGCTGAGCTGGATGGGCTGCTGTGCGGTCCGGCGGCGGTAGGGACGCGCGGCCGCGGAGTTGGCGAGATCGACGCCGGCGTCCGTTGCGATCACGCGCGCGACCTGCTGCACGCCCAGCGGAATCGCCTGGTTGTAGTCTCCCTGCTGGGCGAAGGGGACCATGGTACGTCCGATGTCGCCTACCTTCGCATCGTTGAGGATGCCCTCAAGCCCGTAGCCCACCTCGATGCGTCCGCCCCGGGGTTGCATGACGAAGAGCATCAGCAGGCCTCGATCGGTGCCTTTGGCGCCGACCCGCCATTTTTCTTCGAGAGCCACGGCGAACTCGTCAATCGACTGATCGCCATCAATGGTCTTGATGGTGACCACGGCGATTTGAGCATGCGCGTTTTGATCGACCTGCGTGCAGAGATCTTCCAGATCCTGCCTGGTTCCAGGCTGCAGAACCTGAGCAAAATCGTTGACGTAGCCGCGAGGCGCAGGCAGAGAGGCGACCGTTTCCGCCTCGGCCACTCTGGAGACAACCGGGAGAAGCGGCAGGCAAAGCAAGGCCGCGGTCGCAAGTCGTCTGATCCAGGTCATTGGTACGATTCTACGCTGCGATCAGCAACGCCTCCGCTTAGGGCGTCGGGGGCTGGGGCATTCCCGGCGCTGCCTGGCCATTGGGCAGGCCGCCAGGAGGCAGCGCAACGCCCTTGTCGCGTGCGATGCGGGTAACCATCCGGGTGTGCTCCCTGATTACGGCCTCGCCCTTGTCGACGGCTGCCTTGAGCGTTGGGTCGTTGGTCGCCATGGATTCCATATGGAACTCGCGAAGGTCTTTACGGTGATCCTTAACCATATCGGTCAGGTACTCCTGGTCGAAATCCGGTCCGGAGAGCGCACTCAGCTTGTCATATTCGGCCTGGTCCATCTTGTTCATATCTTTGGGCAGGCGAACCCCCATGGAGTCTGCGATCGGCTTCATCTGGTTGTTGAGCTGGGTATGATCGGCCACCATCTTGGCGCCGAACGTTCTGACCTCATCGCTGGCGCCCTTCTCGGCTGCCAGCTGGCCTAGCTTGACCTCGGCGATGCCACCCTCGGCGGCCTTGCGCAGGAACATCTTGTCCTTCATCTCCTGACCGGTCATACCCGGAGTGGGGCTCGAGTCCTGCTGGGGGTCGCGGACGGCACGGCGAGCGCCGGGCTGCTGTTGCTGCTGCTGGGCCGGCTGTGTGGACTGCGGCGCGGCAGGATCGAGTTCGATCTGGCCCAGGAGTGCGGCAGGACTGGCGGCCAGGCAGAATGCCACGATGAGGAGACGAGGCTGGAGGACGGATGTGGCTGTCATGAGCGCTCCTTTGACTGCTGTGAGGGCTGAACTCTGTGAGTCCGGCGGAGAGACGTGGTTGCTTTTGGTGTCGCGGAGCTACGGTGGGTTGCTTGGAGAGCCTTCCAGTGCGCGGTATCCTCGTAGAAGGAGTCTATGTGCCAATCGACAGCGCTTTGCCCGCAACCCCCATGCAAGCCCCCGCAGCGCGACGCGAGCCGACGACCCTGGCGATCCACGGGACAAGCCTCACCGACGACTTCGGCTGGATGCGGGATAAGGCCTCCCCTGAGGTGATCGCCTACCTGAACGCGGAAAATGTATACACCGAGGCAGCGATGGCGTGGTCAATCGACCTGCAGGCGAAACTCTACGCCGAAATGCTGTCGCACATCAAGGAGACAGACGAGAGCGTCCCCTACCGGATGGGGGAGTGGCTTTACCAGACCCGCACCGTGGAACGGATGCAATACCCGATCCACATTCGTCGACCGGTGGCCGCGGCGGCTGACGAGGCGCTGCTGCTGGATGTAAACAAGCTGGCCGATGGGCAGGCCTTCATGGCCGTGGGTGGCATGGCGGTGAGCCCGGATGGCTGGCTGCTCGCTTACTCGACCGACAACACGGGGTTTCGCCAGTACACGCTCCATGTGCGGGATCTGCGCACGGGCGAGGACCTTGCGGACCAGGCCGTGCGAGTCGGCTCCTTCGTCTGGGCAGCCGACTCTCGCACGCTCTTTTACACGACCGAGGATGAGGGCACAAAGCGGCACGATCACCTGTGGCGACATACGCTTGGCGAGCCTGTGGACCAGGACACCGTGGTGTATCTGGAGACCGACGAGCGCTTCAATGTCGGCATCGGCAAGACGCGGGACCGGCGCTATCTCATGATGGAGGCAGGCAGCCACACCACGAGTGAGTGCCACGTTCTGGCTGCGGATGACCCCACGGGCGGGTTCAGGCTGATCGCTCCGCGCATTGATGACCAGGAGTATTCGCTCGACCACCGCGACGGGCTCTTCTACATTCGCACGAACGACATGGGTGACAACTTTCGGGTCGTGACCGCTCCTGTCGGCACCCCGGGACGAGAGCATTGGACGGAGTTTCTGGCCGAGGACGCGGACGCTCCGCTCGAGGACTTCGACCTGTTTCAGGACTTCTTTGTGACGACGAAGCGGCAAGAGGGACTTCCCGTGCTGGCAGTTTATCCGTTCACGGGAGGTGAGCCGCGCCTCATCGGCTTTCCGGAGCCGGCGTACACGGCCGGCACGCACACCAACCCGGAGTTCGCCACGGCCAGCTTCCGGTACAGCTACCAGTCGCTCGTCTCGCCGGCATCGGTGTATGAGTACGACGTGGCGACTGGAGAGTCGGCGCTGCTGAAGCGACAGGTGGTTCCGGGCGGGTTCGATCCGGTCCGGTATGGGTCCGAGCGAGTCTGGGTGGCGGCGGAGGATGGCGTCAAAGTGCCAGTCTCGGTGGTGTACCGGCGAGACAGCTTCAGGCGCGATGGCACGAATCCGCTGTATGTCTATGGGTACGGGTCGTACGGGTATGCGCTGCCCGTTGGCTTTGGGGCCACGCGCCTGTCGCTGCTCGATCGCGGCGTGGTGATCGCGTACGCCCATATCCGCGGAGGCGGCGAGATGGGCGATCGCTGGCACGACGCAGGCAAGATGGGGGTAAAGCGGACGACCTTCACCGACTTTATCGCGGTGGTGGAGCACCTGCTGGCAAAGGGGTACGGCGCGCGGGACCGCGTGGCGATCGAAGGAGGCAGCGCCGGTGGCTTGCTGATGGGTGCGGTGGTTAACCTGCGGCCACAGTTATTTCGCGCGGTGCTGTCGCATGTGCCGTTTGTCGACGTGATGAACACGATGCTCGACGCCAGCCTGCCCCTGACGGTAGCTGAGTACGAGGAGTGGGGTAACCCGAACGAGGCCGAGGCGTTCGCCTACATGCGGTCCTACTCGCCCTACGACAACCTGAAGGAGGGCGCCTACCCGGCGATGCTGGTGAAGACAAGCCTGAACGACTCACAGGTGATGTACTGGGAGCCGGCAAAGTATGTGGCGAAGCTACGTATGCTGAAGACGAACGATGCTCCATTGCTGCTGCATATCAATATGGACGCTGGGCACGGGGGCGCGAGCGGGCGATACGACTACCTGAAAGAGGTATCCTTCGACTACGCGTTTATGCTGTGGCAGTTGGGCGCGGAAGGCTAAGCAGTCGAGAAAGCGCTTAACTGTTTTCGTGTACGGCGGGTACGTGACGCTTTGTATTAAAAGGTCAGGCTTTGACGGCCACGGGTTCTTCAACCAAGTCGCCCTCGCCGGGAGCGAGAAAGAGGTTCGACTCCAGACCATGCTGGCGGGTGTAAAGGTCGTGGTATCGGCCTTCCAGGCGGTAGAGCTCACCATGCGTTCCACGTTCGACGATTTCACCGTTTTCGACGACCAGAATCTGGTCGGCGCGCCGGATGGTCGAGAGCCGGTGAGCGATCACGAAGGTGGTACGGCCCTTCATCAGGTGCTGCAGGCCGGCTTGGATCATGGCTTCGGATTCAGAGTCGAGCGAGCTTGTAGCCTCATCGAGGATAAGGATGCGCGGGTCTGCAAGGATCGCCCGGGCAATGGAGATGCGTTGGCGCTGGCCCCCGGAGAGCTTGACGCCGCGCTCGCCGACGATCGTGTCGTACCCCTCGGGGAACCGCTCGGCGAACTCATCGACGCGCGCGATGCGGCAGGCCTCCATGACCTGCGCCTCGGTGGCGTGCGGTCGGCTGAACTGGACGTTTTCCCGCACGCTTCCGTCAAACAGGAATGTCTCCTGAAGCACGACGCCAAGCTGCTCGCGATAGCTCGACAGACGCACGCTCGCGAGGTCCATGCCATCCACCAGGATTCGTCCGGAGGTGGCCGTGTGGAAGCCACAGATGAGAGAGATGATGGTCGACTTACCCGAGCCCGAGGAGCCGACCAGGGCGGTCACCGTGCCCGGCCGCGAAGCGAAGGTGATGCCGTGCAGCACCTCCTTGGCGGGCTCGTAGGAGAAACGAACGTCCTCGAACGCAACGTCGCCGCGGATGGAGTTCAGGGCGATGGTGCGGACCGGATCGGCATCTTCCTGGCGCTCGCCGAGGATTTCAGTTGTGCGGTCGAGGCCCGCGAGGGCCTCTGTGAGCTGGGTTCCGATGGAGACGAGCTGAGCGATCGGCGCGATCATAAATGCAAGGAACATGACATAGGTGACGTAGCCGCCGGTGCTGAGCGTGCCCGCGACAACCTGACGGGCGCCAAGATACATGATGAGCGCACCCACGACGCCCAGTACCGCGGTTGAGGCCAGGGCCATCATCGACTGCGCGGTGAGGGAGGAGATGACGTTCTGCAGCAGGCGCTGGGCGCCGGCGGCAAAGACATTCGACTCCGACTCCTCGGCATGGTAGCCCTTGACGACGCGCACGCCGCCAAGCGACTCCGTGAGCCTGCCGGTCACCTCTGCGTTGATCTTGGACCGCTCGCGGAAGATGGGGCGAATGGTCTTGAAGGCGCGCTGCAGGATGGCGCCGAACATGATCAGGATGACAAAGGTCAGGAGCGTCATGCTGGTGCTCAGGTGCAGCAGCCAGCCAAAGGCAAAGAGCGCGGTGAGGACACCGCCGCAGAAATCGATGACGCCGGTTCCCATCAGGTTGCGAACGCCTTCAACGTCGGTCATGATGCGTGCGACGAGGGTTCCGGTGCGGTTCTCGTCGTAAAAGGCGACGGGCAGGCGGCCGATATGGGCCTGTACCTGGGTACGCAGCTCCGCAATGAGCCGTTGACCCGCCTTTGACAGCAGTTGCGTGAGGACAAAGCTGGTAACGCCCTGGACGATTGTCGCGAGCACGACGACGCCGACGATCCACGGCAGCAGGGCGAGATCATGCTTGCCCATGACGCGGTCGATCAGGTATTTGGTCGAAGCCGGGAGCACAAGGCCGCTCGCCCGGTTGACGATCATGATCAGGAAGCTGCCGCCAAGCAGCCAGCGGCGCGGCCTGATGAGTTTCCAGACCTCCGGCATGATCTTCTTGAGCTTCGGCTTGGGGCGTTTCGCGGTCAGCTCAGCCGTGGTGGCGCGTCCGACGCCACGCGAGGGCCGGTCCGCGGATTGCATGCCGGAGCCGAAGCTCGATGTTCCATACTGTGAGGCCATATACCCAAAGTGTACGCCAGAAGTCCTGCGCCCTAGGCCAGACGGGACCGACGCGCCTGGATGAAGGATCGCACGCAGAAGGAGACGAAGAGCAGGCAGAGCAACGACATGGCCGCCTTTTCTTCAATCGCCACGGGACGCGGATACACGGCGCCCCGGGAGATCCGGATGGTCTGAAAGACGGCAGGAATGGTCGCGAGGAAACCAAGCAGTCCGACGGTGACGGCGATATGCATCCACAACATGCGACGCTTGGCGTCTTCGCTGTTGGCGAGCACCCCGCAGATGGCGATGACCAGCCCGAAGCTGGAGGGAATGAGCGAGGTTGGGTGCGTGCTGCCGGTGGCGACAAAGCATGCTATTCCAAGAACGATGAGCAGGACGCCGAAGACGATGGTGAGCTTATGCATGGAGCAAACCTCTACGAAGGGGACAATGATGCCGGTATATGCGGCCGCATGGAGTGAGACGCACTGATCCCGCGTGAAGTCGCACACGGCGGGAAGGTTGAAAGGGAAGCGTCACCTGGCCGTAGCCAGCGCACGAACCTGGGCGAGAAGATCGTCCGTCTTCCAATCGTTGCTTGGATACCATGCGGCGATCTTGCCGTCGCGTCCGATGAGGATGGTCGAAAGCGAGTGGCTGAGGCTCGTCGGCGTCTCTCCCGGCGTGAGGCCCACGTTGAAGAACTGGGTGACGGCGGGGAGATCCCTGGCGGGCGGCACCGCGAAGTCCCAGTGTTTGAAGTCCTCCGCGATGTGCCGTCCCGTATAGGCAGCCCCATAGCTTCGTAAGATCTGGGGCGTGTCGTACGCAGGGTCGAAGCTGATGCTAAGCAGATGGGTGGAGGCATATACTCCCGGGTCGGCGGCAAGCGCACGATCAAGCTCGGCGAAGTTCTTCGACATGCGTGGACAGTAATCGGCGAGCGGGCAGCGGGTGTAGATGAACGTGAGCAGAAGCACCCTGCCCTTGAAGTCGCCCAGATGGATGACGGCCCCGTTTTGGTTGAGCAGCCGGAAGTCGGGGACCGCATCCCCCGCCTGCGGAACATGGTACTGCACGGCAGGCCTGTAGTCGGGCCGCGCCTGGGCGACGATGACCACCTCATCAAGCCGCGGATTGCGGTAGCCCGAAGGATCGTTCGGACGGGTCTCATCGACCAGCAGATGCGCCGTGATCCGGTCGCCGGGGTGAAGCTCGCCCAGCGTATCCGGAGCGGCCAGCTTGTACGACATGGTCATCGCCTCCATGTAGCCCGGGATGGCCTCGTGATCGAGCGTAACCGCGCCCGTGGCGGCGTCGGTGGCAACCACACGGCCGCGTACTAGAAAGCTCTTCTGCGGAGAGTTGGCCTGCCGGGCCGGCTTCGGCGTGCAACCGCACAGCGCAAGAAGCAGCACAAGGAAGAACCGGGAAGCATTCAGGAAGCTGGGGCGGCGCACAGGGACGATCGTCTCCACGTTCGTCTCTCATGATACCGGTATGGTAGGCTGCGACGCAGAGAGTGAGGCGCAGGCGCCGTTCGCGGAGCCGACCGTGGTGCGGCGGCTATCGCTGCCTGCCTCCTCGGGCGCACACGTCCCGGTCTCCCCCTCCCGTGCCACAGAGAGAGAGCTATCTCCCGCGTGGATCCGTCGAAGGTGCCTTCCCGTGCCACTCCCGGGCTCCCAATGCTGCACGCCGGCCTGCTGCTCGCCGGGCTGGGCACCGCGCTGCTTGGCCCCATCCTGCCGTTGCTTGCACACCAATGGAACCTGCTGGACTCGCAAAGCGGCATGCTGATGGCCGCTAAGTTCTGCGGCGCATTCCTGGGCGGCATCACGGTCACCCGGCGTCTGCGGATGAGCCTCCTCGTTGGGTTTTTCGCCGCCGCCGCAGGGTTCGGCTGGTTCGCTCGCGCGCCGGGCATGGTGGCGGGCTGTGCCGGGCTGGCGCTGGGCGGCTTTGGCATCGGCCGCATCATCACCGCGACGAACATCCTGGCCGGACAGCGATTTGCGGTCCGTCGCGGCTCCGCATTGGCGCTGCTGAACTTCTCCTTCAGCGCGGGCGCCATGCTCTCGGCACTTGGGGCGGCGTGGCTGCTGCCACGGTTTGCCCTGCGCGGGGTAGTTGAAGGGTTCGCCGCTGCGTTCGCGCTGGTCGGGTTTTGGCTGATCGCCGATGCCTGGGGGTCGCTGCGGACGGCCGACACAACAATCGAGGCGAAGCCGTCCGCCGCCACATTTAAGCCGGTATCCTTTCTCTTCTTTGCGCTGCTGCTGTTCTTCTACGGCGGACTGGAGACCTGCCTGAGCGGCTGGTTGACGACTTATGCCCTCCGCTACGGAGACCGGTCCTTCGCGCTCAGCGAGTACACCACCCTCCTGCTCTGGGCGTCGCTCACCTTGGGCCGGGCCGCCTCCTCGGCCTTGATGCTGCGCGTCTCTGAACGCACCCTGCAGCGAACCGGGCTGGCCGCCTCAGCCATGTGCGTGGCGGCCCTGGCGGTCGCGCAGGGTGGCGTCGCCATCGCTGGAGTCGCGGTTCTGCTTGGGCTCAGCCTTTCTCCGTTTTTCCCGGCAACGTTCGCGCTTCTCATGGCGGAGCGGCCTCCGGCGTCGCGGGCCGCGATGGTCATCGCGGCCTCCGGCCTGGGAGCGGCCGCCCTGCCTTGGTTGATGGGGGTCCTTTCCACTCGCACGGGCTCCCTGCAGGTGGCGCTTGCGCTGCCGATCGGAGCGGCGCTCATGCTCCTTGCGCTTAGCCTGACGATGCGGACCCGGGCAGACAAAACAGCTTCCCCAACAACCGCCTGGAAGGCGTAGAAAAAGCGTATAAACGAAGATATGCGTGATCCCGCCGTGCTCCAGAGCCAGATTGCCGACGCCCTGGCGCGGGGTGCCACGGTGCTGGTTCCCAACCCGCGCGCGGCCCATGCGGTAGGGCGGCAACATCCCCAGCAAAACCAGCTCTGCCTGCGGCAGCCGGACATCGTAAGCTGGCGCGCCTGGAGCTCGCGCCTGTGGCACAGTGCGCTGCTCACTGGCGCAGTGGACCGGCTGCTGCTCAACCGAACGCAGGAGCAGACGCTCTGGCGTGGCTTGATCGAGGCCGAACCCGCGGTTTCCAGCCTGCGCGACCCAGGCTCGCTCGCCCGGCTGGCTGCGGAGGCCTGGGGGGAGCTTGCGCAGCATGACGGCTTGAAGCGGGTCTCCGGTTCAGCGACCAACGGCGACACCGAGACCTTTGCGCGGCTCGCCGCGGCCTTCGACCAGATGTGCCGCCGTGAGGGATATCTTCCGGAGGCCGGCCTGGAGTCTGCCCTGGCGCGCGCCGTGCAGGAGAAGAAGCTCGTTGCGGAAGAGAAGGAGCTTCTACTATGCGGCTTCGATCGACTGCTTCCCGCACAGCGAGCCCTGCTTCAGGCGCTGGAGCACAATGGGGTTGCCATCAAGGTGCTGCCGCATGCTCCTCCCACGGCAAATCGTGGCCTGTGGGCGGCAGAGGATGAGCAGGAAGAGCTTAGGGCAGCCATGGCCTGGTGCAAAGCCCGCATGGACGAGCAGCCGGACGCCCGAATCGCTCTACTGGTGCCCGGGCTCCGAGAGAACGGCATGGTCGCGCAGCTTGAACGCCTGGTGCGCGCGGCGCTGGCTCCAGGGGCGGGGGCGATCGACGCGGCCCCCGCTTCCCTGCCCTACGACATCGTCGCCGGCTCGCCGCTGGCGCAGACAGCTTTGGTCTCCGGCGCACTCAACCTTCTGGCCTGGACGCTTGGGCCGCTGCCGCTTGAACGGGTCGAAGCGTTGCTGCTCTCGCCGTATCTGGGCAGGGGCCCGGCCGGGCCGCGCGCGGAGTTCGATGCCTTTGAACTGCGGCGTGCGCGAACCCTGCGGCCGGAGGTTGAGCTGGAATGGCTGGTGAACCGCATGGCGCGGTCCCCCCGGCGCGACCATCTCGCACACCTGATCGCGGGACTGCGAGCTGTAGGGAGCATGGTGCGCCGGCACCTGCGGCCCGAGGAGCGCGAAGAGCGCAGGCCATGGGGCGAGTGGACGGAAGGCATGCGTGAGCTGCTGAACGCCGCCGGGTGGGCCGGTGAACCCGCGGTTAACGCCGCTGAGCTGGAAGCTCAACGCGCCTGGGAGAGCCTTTTGGACGAGCTGGCAACGCTCGACTTCGCCGGCGTGCGGGTAAGCTGGCAGCAGGCCGTCAGCACCTTGCGCCAACTGGCCGAAGAGACGATGCTGACCCCCGCCTTTCGCGACGCGCCGGTGCAGATCATGACGCCGGAAGATGCAGAGGGGATCGGTTTCGATGCGATGTGGTTCCTGCGCGCGGGTGACGTGACGTGGCCGGCCTCGATCAGGAGCAGCCCTCTGCTCAGCTGGTCGTTGAAGCGGGAGCTTGGCATGCCCGGGCCTGATTTCGCCGCAGACCAGGCGCACGCGTCGCAACAGGTGCGTCACCTCGCAGGCGCGGCCGGCAGCATTGTCTTCAGTTACGCCAGGGAGGCGGCAGAGGAGAAACAGCGGGTTTCGCCCGCGCTGGATGGGCTGGCCCTGCAGGCCATGTCGGTAGAGCCCGGTGCCGCGGACGACGCTCCGGAGATCGAACTGGAGGCTGTCTTGGACCGGTCGCGGCTTCCGCCGCCGGCGGGTGGGCCCATCTCCGGCGGCGCCGCTGTGCTGCGCGCGCAGGCCGCGTGTGGGTTTCGCGCCTTTGCGGAGCGCAGGCTCTTCGCGACCGCGCTTGACCCGCGAGAGGCCGGGATGGACGCGCGCGAGCGCGGCGAGGTTGTGCATCGTGTGCTGGAGCGATTTTGGGAGCGTGTGGAGAAGCAGGATGTGCTGCGCCGGATGACGCTCGAAGAGCGCGACGCAAGGCTCGCCGAAAGCATCGACTTTGCTTTGTCCGATGCCTTGAACGGTGCAGGCCCAGGTTGGGACCAGGCCTATCTCGAGACCCAGAGGCAGCGCCTGATGAGCCTTGGACGACGCTGGCTCACGCTTGAGTTGGAGCGCCGCCTGCCTTTTACAGTGGCGCGCCGGGAGAGCGAGACACGCGACGCCGCCATCGGGCCGCTGCGGCTTTCGCTTCGGGTGGATCGCATCGACCAGACCGACCATGGCGCTGTGCTCATCGACTACAAGACTGGGAAAGCGGGTCATCTTGACTGGCTTGGGGAGCGTCCGAATGAACCACAGCTTCCGCTCTATGCCGTGCTGGCGGGCGAGCATCTGCACGCCATCGGGTTCGGTGCGGTGCGAGCTGGCCAGTACATGTCGTTGTCTGGCTTCGAGGAACAGCCCGGAGCCCTTGCGAAGCCTGCAGAGCTGAAGGCGGCGAGCCTTGAGGCCCAGATACAGGACTGGGAGCGCGTGCTGACCCGGCTTGCGACCGACTTCTGGAATGGGGATGCGCGCGTTCTGCCTAAGGAGTTCCCAGCCACCTGCAAGTACTGCGCGCAGCGTCTGCTCTGTCGGCTGGATGCCGCTGCGTTGCTGGAAGACGAAGAGGACGAGGACGAGGAACTGGACGAGGAGGAATTGCCTGTCTAACCTCCTTCTGTTTCCCGAACCACCCGCAGCCACGACGAACCTCGCTGAGCCACCGGACGCCCGCGATCGGGCGCGGGCGCTCGATGTGCGCGCTTCGTGGATCGTCGAGGCTCCGGCCGGCTCCGGCAAGACAGGGCTGTTGATCCAACGCTATCTCAAACTGTTGGCCGATGAGAGCGTCGAGACACCGGAGCAGGTGCTGGCGATCACGTTTACCGTGAAGGCGACCGGTGAGATGCGCGAGCGGGTGCTGGCGCAGCTTGCGGCGGCGGCGCGCGGCGAGGAGCCGCGGCGGGAGTTCGACCGGCAGACGCGGCCTCTGGCGGAAGCAGTGCTGCGACGCGGCCGCGAGAGGGGCTGGCCGCTGCTCGAGCAGCCACGCCGCCTCAACATCCGCACCATTGACTCAGTCTGCAGCGAGATCGCCCGGCTGCTGCCCGTGCTCTCGGGCGCAGGCGGCCGGCTCGCCCCTACACTCGAGGCCTCCGGACTGCACATGGAGGCCGCACAACGGACGTTCCGTCAGCTTGGCGGGCCCGACCACGCTCTTCACAAGGCCCTCGCCTCCCTGCTCCAGCACCGCGACGGCAACCTGATGCAGTGCGAACAGATGCTTGCCAGGATGCTCGAATGGCGCGACCAGTGGGGCACGCTGATCCCGCTCTCCGGACTTGATCTCGAAGACGCAACCCTCGACGCCACGGTGCTGCCTCGGCTGGAACGTGCGCTCGATCTTGCCATCTGCCAGGCGCTCACCCAGCTCACGCGCACCATCTCCGCGGCTAATCTGCGCGACCTGACCGAGATCGCCTCCGAGCTCGCCCATCTTGACGGGTTCGACGGAGAAGCCTCGCCCATCGCGTTCTGCCAGGGGCGCACCCTGTCTCCGGGCGAACGAGCCGAGCATCTCGAGCACTGGCGTGCGCTGATCGGGCTGGTTGTGAAGACTGACGGCGGCTGGCGCAAGCGCTTTGAGCCACGGGACGTGAAGTTCAATGCCGCGAAGCCGCATCGGACACGGCTCTCTGCTCTGGTCGAGCGCATGCGCGATGACGAAGAGCTTCGCACCGCGATGTGCCGGATTCACACTCTGCCCCCTGCGACCTATCCGCCCGAGCAGTGGACGATGGCGAAGGTGCTGTTCCGCGTACTCCGCCGCGCTCTTGTAGAGCTGCAGCTTGTCTTCGCGGAACGCGGCGAGTGCGACTTCACCGAGCTTGGCCTGGCCGCGCGCACGGCGCTGGCACGAGAGTCCGGCGTAGACGATCTCACCGCGGCGCTCGGCGCGCGCACCCGCCACCTGCTCGTGGACGAGATGCAGGACACCTCCATGAGCCAGTACGACCTCATCGGCCAACTGACCCGAAGCTGGGATGGACACAGCCAGACCGTCTTCCTGGTGGGCGATCCGAAACAATCCATCTACCGCTTCCGCCAGGCGCGCGTGGAGCGCTTCGTTCGCACACTGCATGAGCGGCGTCTCGGCGATCTCCCTCTCGGCGTGCTCCGTCTCACCGCCAACTTCCGCTCGCAGTCGGCACTCGTCGACCAGTTCAACGCTACCTTCTCCCGGATCTTTCCCGATGCCGTCGACATCGCGCACCCCGAAGAGGTACCGTATATCGCCGCCATCGGGCGCGCCGGGGCACCCGCCACTGGAAGCGGCCTCCAATGGCACGCCGAAGCCCTCCCCTACACGCCCGTCGCCGACGCCGCCCCTCGCCGGGCGCGCCTTCGCCGCGACGCCCAGACGATCCGTGAGAT
>CAXUNW010000009.1:0-344 GCA_964252505.1 uncultured Acidobacteriaceae bacterium | reverse complement strand
CTGGCGCATCGCTGTGCTCGTCCGCTCACGAGCCCACCTCAGCGCCATCGTCGCCGCCTTCAAACGCACGGGCTCCCAGGGCGCAGTTCCATTCCGAGCCGTCGAGATCGAACCCCTCGGCGAGCGGCAGGAGGTGCTCGATCTGCAGGCCCTCACCCGCGCGCTGCTCCATCCCGCCGACCGCGTCGCCTGGTTCGCCATCCTGCGTGCCCCCTGGTGCGGCCTCACGCTCAGCGATCTGCATACGCTCGCCGGCCAGGACGACCCCACCCTGCGTGAGCGCTGCGTCGCGGACCTGATCCACGACCGCGGCCACCTGCTCACCCCGGACGGCGAGCGTATGC
>CAXUNW010000008.1:29295-35049 GCA_964252505.1 uncultured Acidobacteriaceae bacterium | reverse complement strand
GCGCGAGACGGAGGCAGGGCGGGCGTGGGGAGGTGGCGGCAGGGCTGGGGGCGCGTCCGCGATGCGCGCCCAGCCCTGCTCCTCCAGACGGAAGATGCCGTGACTTGTACCGGCGAGGATGGTTCCTTCGGATGTCTGGCCGAGGCTATAGACATCGCGGCCCTCCAGACCCTCGCTGTGCTGAACCCAGGTGAGCCCGCCATCCTGGCTGAGGAAGACGCCGCCCCACTGCTTGTCGTTGACCACGCCAGCGTAGAGCGTGCCGGGCTTTTGCGCGTCACCGACGAAAGCGGTGATCTGCCGCGTCGAGAAGCCGCGGTTGGCGGGCGTGAAGGTGTTACCGCCATCCTCGCTTGAGAGCACGCCGCCCCGGTCGGTCGCCAGCAGCATATGCTGCGAGTTGGTCGGATCAACGTAGACATCGTTGACGATGACCTCAGGACCGGTGGTGCGCGACCAGGTCTTGCCGGTGTCTTCCGTGCGCCAGAGACCCTCGGTGGTCCCGGCGAAGACGATGTTCTCGTGCTGCGGGTCCTGCATAAGGACGAGGGTGCGCCGGGCTGTATTGGGGATCCCCTGAACCTTACGGAACTCCTCACCCTGGTCGACGCTTTTGTAGATACCCGAGCAGGCGCTAGCAAAGACAACCTTCGGATTGCGGGGATCGATAATGATGGAAAAGACGTCGGAGTCGTCGATGACGCCCTTCTTCATGGTCTCCCAATGTTGGCCGCCATCAATGGTCTTCCAGGGCAGGTGCCAGGTACCCGCGTAGATGGTTTGCGGGTCCAGGGGATCGACGGCCAGAGACTGCACCTCGTGGATCTCGGCACTATCCGGCGGGCTGATTCTCTGCCAGTGCTGCCCGGAGTCCGTGGTGCGAAAGATGCCGGTGAGCGTTCCCGCCACAACGATGTTGGGCGCGGAGGGGGCGCTGGCGAGGGAACGAACCGACTGGCCGGCGAGATCCGCGTTGATCGACCATGTGACGCCGGCGTCGGCGCTTTCGTAGATGCCGCCGTCAGCATGGTCGAGCACCCAGGCTCCTACCGTGACGTGCTTTGGGTTGGCGGCGTCCACCAGGATAGTGTCGAGTACAAGGTCGTCGCGCTTGCCTACCCGAGCTAATCGCTTCCATTGCGCACCCGCGTCGGCGGTCTCATAGATCCAGCCGTTGGTGGTGCCGAGATAGAGGTGGTCGTGGTTTGAGGGATCGACCGCAAAGGAGCGGGCATCGCCGCCATCAGGCCCGTACGGCAGCCATGGGGCGGAGTAGCAGCGGGCTGCAAAGCATAGAAGGAACAACACTGCGGCAACGAACGACCGGCCTGACCTCTGAAATTGCATTTCATCCATTCTGACGCAGGCCTGACGTCTTGGTTTGCTGATCGTCCGGTTTGTGACTCAGCCCGATTGAGTGTAGCCACCAGCACAAAGGCTGACTGGGAAGATCCCAGTCAGCCGCCGTGCCGTGCGATGGTGCGAACTACTTCCGTTTGTGGTGTTTTCTGCCCCGACCTGCGGTGCGGGGTTGAGCCATCACGGCACTCTCATCCACAGGCGTTGTCCCGGTCGAGTCCATGGTAGCTCCCGAGGGGATCAAGGTCGTGGCGACCGTCTTGCCGTCCTGCGTTCCGGTGTAGACCGAGATGCGGGATGCATCGACACCCTTCTCCTTGACGAGGTAGGCCTTGGTGTTGACAGCGCGTTCTGCTGCCATCTTCGGACCGTTCTTTTCGCCGCTGCCTGCGTTGCCGACGAGTGCGAGTTTCGCATCCGCAGCGCGCTGCAGGTTGAGGGCGACGTCATCCAGGCAGGCCTTGGCTTCGTTATCGACGCGGGCCGGACGCTTGGTGTCGCGATCGAAGTTGATCGAGCAGAGGCTCTGCGTCGAAACCTTCGTCACAACCGGTGCGGGTGCGATAACGGTGACAGTGGTCATCTGCGAGGCGGTCTGACCCTTGTCGTCGGTCGCTGTGCAGGTGACGGTGATGGTACCCGGCGCCACACCAGTGGTGGTCAGGGTTGCGGTGGAGGTGCTGCCGCTGATCGATCCGGCGGTGGCACTGTAGCTATAGGTGAGAGGACGGTTCTGTGGGCTGACGCCATTCGCGGTGATGGTAGAGGAATCACCAGGGTTGACGCTCGAAGGATTGGCCGAGCAGCCGATGGTCGGCGGCTCGAAGGCGCGAACGGTGAACTGCGCGGAGCAGTCTGCCATCTGGCCGGGCTTGTTACCCTCGGAGACATGGCCCTTGACGGTGTAGCTGCCCGCCGAGAGGGTCTTGGTGTCCACGTTGGCAACGTTCGAGGTGCCGGTGACGGTGCCGCCATCAGACGTCCAGGTGTAGGTTGCGGTCTTCTTGGGGTTCAGGTTGCTGGCCGTACCGGTGACCGTGATGGGGTCGCCAGGGAAGCCGGTCGCGGGTGAGGCAACGCAGGCATAGGTGACCGGAGGAGGAGGAATGATGTGGCCGAAGTGCGTCACGATGCCGGTGCTGAGGTCAACACCGCTAAGGTTTGCACGTCCGCCCAGAACGCCGGCAGTCGGAACGCCCACGTACGGGCCGTAGTCCTCATGGATGTAGCGATAGTCGGCCTGGAAGAGACGGAGCGAGAAGCGGTTGTTGAAGAACGGCAGATCGTAGTCCATACCGCCGCCGGCGGTGAGAGCAGGACCCCACATATAGGGCTCGTGGTAGACGAGCGGTCCCTCGCTATTGGGGCCGCCGAGGCGGGCACCGCCGACCATGCCGTGGGCAAAGAGGGTGTAGTTCTGCATTGGGGCGCGGAAGATAGGACCAGCGGACACCGTGTACAGGCCGTCGTTGTTCCCGTCCGGATGGGCTACCAGGTTGATCTCCGCACCGACATATTTATTGAAGAAGTATGCCGCACTTCCGATGGCTCCCTCATTGATCGAGGAGTAGTTGATGCCCGCAGGCTTGACCTGACCGTGGGCGCCGAAGTACGAGAAGCCGGTAAAGATGTCGACGCGCGACGGGTTGGGCCCTAGGGGGGTACCTGTGCTTGGTGCAGTCTGTGCACTCAGGCTTGCCACTCCAAGGCTGACTGCACATGCAGCCAGTGCTAACCGGCCAAGACTGCGATACGGGCGATAAACCATTCGACTTCCTCCACTGAAATGATGCTTTTATAACCGAATACAACCTGTACCCGGTTGCTTTGATATGAACTACCGAAGTTTACCGCAGTTGCCCCACCTGTCGAGAACAAAATGAAATACCATGCGGATTTGAGAGAAATCTAACAGCTATTCTCGCAGCCTTCGACAAGAATTGCGCTTGAACCAACGCAGTAACGTTGTGAATGGGAGTACGCCGGTACCGTGGACCGAAAGTCTGTCACTACGGTGTGGTGTAACAATCCGCGCCGCGATCAGGCGAGATTGAGCGTCTTACGGATGGTTCCGCGCTCCTGCTGGATCTTTTCCTGCAGCAGCGTAATAGCGTAGAGCAACTGCTCCGGCCGTGGTGGGCAGCCGGGAACATAGATGTCGACGGGGATTATTTGGTTGACTCCCTGAACGAGGGCGTAGTTATTGAAGACACCTCCGGAGGTGGCACAAGCGCCCATCGAAATGACCCATTTGGGCTCCGGCATCTGCTCATAAAGGCGACGGATGACAGGCGCCATCTTCTGCGAGACACGTCCCGCGATGATCATCAGGTCGCTCTGGCGCGGCGAGGGGCGGAAGACCTCCGCGCCGAAGCGTGCGATGTCGTACCGCGAGCCTCCCATGGACATCATTTCAATCGCGCAGCAGGCGAGCCCGAAGGTCATCGGCCAGATGGAGTTCTTACGAACCCAGTTGATTGCCGCGTCCATAGAGGCGAGGACGACACCCTCCGGCTGTTCTTCTCCCCAGCTTACTTCGCGCAGCTTCTCGCCGTTCTTGCCGAAGCTGTCGAGAGTCCCGAAGAAGTAGCGATCGTTCTTCTGCGGGGTCGCGGTGGGCCGACCGTTGCTTGTCGTCTGATTTGGATCCGATGTCATATGGTCGAGTATACTGCCGGCCGCGCAGCGGGGGAGATGCACACACAAATGATCCGCCCATCTAGGGGCATGGATGCCCGACATAGCAACCAAGTTGGCCTGCCCGGGCGGGGTACGGGAAAATAGCGGCGTGCGCGGCACTTTCGACTTACTTCGCGTTTGCTTCGATGGCTGCATGGAGGTCGATCCCAAGCCGCGCCTGCTCCTCTGGCTCGAGCTTCATCCGGTCACGCGTCAGATAGAAGACGTCAATGGCGCGCTCACCCTCCGTGTCCACCAGGGCTACCTCTACACTGCATCCATGCCGGGCGAAGGTCAGGCTCAGCGCGCGGAGCAGGCCCGGGGTATCCTGCGCGACGACCTGCACCAGCGTGCTGTGCGATGAGGCTTTCGGATCAAAGTCGATCTTCGTCTCCACGGCGACCCGGGGAGACCGCCGGCGCCCGCGCCGTCTCCCGGCGAGGAGTCTTTCCACCGTGTCGCTGCCGTTCAGAACGCTGCGTATGCTCTGCACAAGCGCGGTGCGCTCGGACTCGTTCATCTCCAGGGTGCGGAAGCTGTCAGTGAAGCGGAACATGTCCACCACAACCCCGCGGGCGTTGGAAAATCCGCCGGCGCTGACGATGTTCATACCCCAGGCGGCAAGCACACCGGCCATGGTGGCGAAGAGCAGCTCGCGGTCGCGGGTGACCAGGGTGATGGTACTTGCCTCGGCCTGGTAGGCGAGATGGAGCTGGACAGGGTCTTCGGCAAAGCGGCCGGCCATATCGAAGTGCGTATGGATCTCGTCCGGTGTGCGTGTGCGCAGATATCGCTCGGGGAAGCCCTCGAGGAAGTCTTCGATCTCTGCCCGGCGTCCGGGCGCAAAGGCGACGACGCGATGGACCAGCTCGCCCCCGCCTGCGGCGCTTACCCGATCCTCGTCCACGCTGCGATCAAGGAAGTTCGCGGTGGCGGTGTAGAGCCGCCAAAGGTTCTCGGCTTTCCAGGGCGTCAGTGCGTCCGGGTGAACGGCGTTGATGTCGGCGTAGGTGAACAGCGTCAACATGCGCAGGGCCTCCGGGGTGGGGACCCTGGCGGCGAAGCCCCGGATGGTCTCGGCGTCAAAGATATCTCGGCGCAGGGTTGCGGACATCTCCAGATGGTGCAGGACCAGGTTGGCGACCTGTTCGGTTTCGAAGGCGTCCATTTCCAGGCGGCGCAAGACGCTGCGGGTCATCCACTCACTTTCGACCGCGTGCACGCCGGTGCTGCGGCCTTTGCCGGTGTCGTGCAGCAGCGCGGCGAGGTAAAGCAGCTCGGGGTGTTGCAGATCCACAAGCAGGCGGGCGAAGGTGGCGGCCCAGCCCCCCGCGGGACCGGGCTGGGGGCGCGCAAGGCCATGCAGGGTATCGATGAGGACAAAGGTGTGCTCATCCACCGTGTAGCGATGGTAGGCGTCGCGCACGACCAGCGCATCGATCCCGTGGAACTCCGGGATCAGCAGTTCGAGAAGGCCGAGGGCATGCATGGCGCGCAGGGTGTTGGCCGCGAAGGGCCCGTTGAGGATGGCCTTCAGGTGGTGCCAGAGCATAGGGCCCTCTTCAAGGTGGGTCGAGATGCCGGGCAGAGCGACGGTGAGGCGCTCCTCGGTCTCGCGGGCCAGATCGAAGCCCGCCTGGGCCATGGCCACGAAGAGGCCAAGGGCGACATGCGGATCGCGGGCGGGGTCCGCGCCTCCTTCGTCGCGGGGCAGAA
>CAXUNW010000008.1:0-29285 GCA_964252505.1 uncultured Acidobacteriaceae bacterium | reverse complement strand
AAGCATGGCACGGCCCTGCTCGACGCGGAAGCCCACACCTGTCGGCGCGACCGGGCGGACAAAGCCTGGCAGACGCAGCCCGCGCGGGGCGGGAACCTCGCTGAGCGCCTGCAGGGCGCGGCGATTGACGATGCGGGCATTGCGGAAGTACACCCGCATCCAGTAGGAGGCGTCGCCGCGAACCGCGTCGCTGCCGGCGGCGACGCTGAGGGCCGCGGCTTCGTCCTGGGCCTGCCAGTCCAGGGTATTGTCGTCGCGCTCACGACGGTAGTGCAGAAAGCAGCGCACGGTGGCGAGAAAGCCGAAGGCCTCGGCGAACTCGTCGGCCGGGGCCGCGGGGGGCGGGCCACCTTTGCGGCTCCCGGTGCGGAGACGTGCCATCCACAGGCAGAGATGGACGTCGCGCAGGCCGCCAGGGCAGTCCTTGATGTTGGGTTCAAGGTGGAAGAGGGTGCCACCGTAGCGGGCATAGCGGGCACGCACAAGCTCGGCCAAACGCGCCATGAGGGCTTTGCCGTCTTTCGCTAACAGCCTGGCGTGGGTGATCTGGAGCCTGCTGAAGAGGGCTGCGTCACCGCACACAAGACGAGCATCAAGCAGCGCAAGAGAGGCTTCGACGTTCTCCGGGTCAAAGCGCTCGCAGTCGGACAGGGCGCGGGTAACGGGGGCGGCGCGGGCGCCGGAATCCCAGAGCGTCTGGCTGAGGGCGCGAATGGCGTCCTTGGTCTCGCGCGGTGCGGCTTTGCCATCGAACAGAAACAGGAGATCAATGTCGGAGGAGGGGAAGAGCTCGCGCCGCCCGTAGCCACCCACCGCGACCAGCGCGATGGCTTTGCCGGCAGGGGTCTGGCTGGCTCTGTGCCAAAGGGCGGCAACCAGCGCGTCCATGGCATCGGCGCGGTCGCGAATGGCGGCGATGCCGGCCTGGATGCTGCGCTCGCCGGCCTCGAAGGCGCTGCGGATGCTGAGCATGCCGCGCTGATAGTCCGCGCGTGCAGCCTGCTCCGCGTCGCCGACCAGACCTCCCTCCGCCATAGCTCCCACCAGCCCTTCCGCTGCTTGAACGTCAGCACTGTGTGGCCGTCACCGGTCCCCGCGAGGCTACAGCGCGATCTCTCCGCGTTCGTCGTTGCGGATACGGACCGCTTCATCCACCTTGCTGACGAAGATCTTGCCGTCGCCGATCATGCCTGTGCGCGCGGCCGACATGATTGTCTGGATCACCTTTTCGACCATTTCGTCGCGAGTGACGATCTCGATTTTGACCTTTGCCAGCAGGTCGACCGAGTACTCGCGGCCCCGGTAGAACTCCGTATGGCCCTTCTGCCGGCCATGTCCGCGGGCCTCGAAGATCGTGATGCCTTCGATCCCGAGTTCAACCAGCGCATCCTTCACCGCGTCCAGCTTGGAAGGCTGAATTATCGCTTCAATCTTCTGCATTGCCAAACCATCCTCTCCCACCGGGTGCCCGCGCGGGCCCTGGGCGATCCAAATCCGACCCGTGCCTAGTGAGCCCAGTCGTAACCCTCTTCCCCATGCTGCGATAAGTCAAGGCCGATGCGTTCGGATTCCTCGTCGAGCCGGAGCCCGAGTACCTTATCGACCACAAACAAGATGACCAGGGTGCCCACGATGGAAAGCACCCATGCAATGGCGATCCCGACGATCTGATTAAGCAGCTGGTGGGGGTTGCCTTCAAGCAGCCCGGTAGGCTTGCCGGCCCCGAAGATGGGGTTGATGACGCTGTTGGCGAAGATGCCGGTAAGGATCGCGCCCATGGTGCCGCCGGCGCCGTGGACGCCGAAGGCATCAAGCGAATCGTCGTAGCCGAAGATGGCTTTTACCTTGACGACCATGAAGTAGCAGAAGACGCCGGTGATCAAGCCGATGGCAAGCGCGCCCATCGGCGTGACGAAGCCGGAGGCGGGCGTGATGCCGACCAGCCCGGCAACCGCGCCCGAGATGGCGCCGAGGGCCGACACCTTGCCCTGTCGCAGCCACTCCGCCACACTCCAACCAAGGGCCGCCGCCGCCGCGCCGAAGTGAGTCGCGACGAAGGCCGAGGTTGCCAGCGTGCCGGCCGCAAGAGCTGACCCTGCGTTGAAGCCGAACCAGCCCACCCACAGCAGGCATGCCCCGATGAAGCTGAGCACTACCGAGTGGGGCGGCATGGGGATCTTCGGATAGCCGAGCCGCTTGCCCAGGTAGAGCGCGGTGACCAGCGCCGACACCCCGGAGGTCACATGCACCACCGTTCCACCGGCGAAGTCGAGGCAGGGAAAGCGTCCGCCGAGTGAGGCATTGAGCAGCCCGCCCTTGCCCCAGACCATATGCGCCATGGGGCTGTACACAAAGAGCGCCCAAAGGATCATGAACACCAGCATGGCCGAAAACTTCATCCGCTCCGCGAAAGCTCCGGTGATGAGCGCGGGGGTGATGATGGCAAACATCAACTGGTAGATCATGAAGGTCTGCAGCGGAATGGTGGCCGCGTACTTCGCATCCGGCGCCAGCCCGACGCCCTTCAGGAACACATTGTGCAGCCCGCCGATGAAGGCGTTGCCCTCGCCGAAAGCCAGCGAATAGCTCACCAGACCCCACAGCACGGTGATGACCGCCATCATGGCGAAGGTCTGCATCATTGTGCCCAGGATGTTCTTCTTCCGCACGAGGCCGCCGTAGAACAGCGCCAAGCCAGGCCCGCTCATCATCAGCACCAGGGCGGCGGAGACAAGCATCCAGCTGTTATCCCCGGCCATCTGCGCCGCGGCCACGGCTGCGGTGTTGTCCGCCGTCTGCTTTTCGAGCGCGGCCAGCCGGTCCGCGGGGGAAGCCGTTGCAGACGTAGCGGGAGTTTGCGCCATTGCGCCCCGCACGCCGATCCCGCTCAAACAAACCGTTGCCAGCAGTACCAGCCGAAGCAGCGAAAAACGCATAGATCGATCACCATTTCCCGGGAAAATAGGTAGAGATGTGCCCTCCCGCCTGAGTGCGGGTGTGTCCGCGCATCCTGGAGGCGACAGCGGCCATGCTTGCCCTGTCACCCATGCAGCCTTGATTCGCTTACTCTACACAAGGCGGCGCACGGGACAAAGCGTGAAATTCACAAACCCGGCCCCAGCCCCCGGAGACCCACGATGTCTACGACCCGCGCAACGCTTCACCGCTGGAGCGACCTGACGCCTGAGCCGCTTAACCCCAGCCTCACCCGGCAGTTCGTCACGGGCGAGCAGTGCATGATCGCGCGCATTGTGCTTCTGGAAGGCTGCGTGGTGCCGACGCATGCCCATGCCAACGAGCAGATCGCCTATGTCGTCTCCGGGCATCTGCGTTTTACCCTGGGCGACGATCCGACGCCGGTCGATGTTCGCGCCGGCGAGATCCTCGTCATCCCGGCCAACCTGCCGCACTCCGCCGAGGCTCTGGAGGACACGGTCGACCTGGACCTGTTCGCGCCGCCGCGCGAGGACTGGCTCAGCGGCAACGACGCCTACCTGCGCTAAGCCGAGGCCGCGGGGCCACGCAGCATCTCCTCGACGATGGCTTCCCACTCCAGTCGCAAGTTGCCTGCCGCCACCGGCCTGCCTGCCCGACGGTACCAGTACGCCGCGTTGCCGGTGTCACCTTCCACCCGGTGCAGGTAGGCATGCACCCAGCTTCCGTCCCTGGTTTCGATCTCCTGCGCGATGCCGTGGGCCTGCTCCCACTCGCCGCGACCAGCCCACCAGAGCGCCTGCAGGGGAAGCGCCAGACTTCCAGGCTCAGCGCGTTCGAACTCCGCCACCGTCATCCGCCTCCCTCACTTTGCCATGATCCCGCGGGCTCGCATCCAGGTCGCAAGCAGGTCGGGCCAGACCTTCAGGTCGGGAAATCCTTGAGCTAGCCCCGTACCGTGCGGTCCGTTCTGGAAGATGTGCATCTCCGCCGGCACCCCAGCGTTGACGAGGGCGGAGTAGAACATGACGCTGTTCATAACCGGTACGGTCTTATCGTCGGTCGTTGTGTAAAGAAATGTGGGTGGGGTTTGGCCGCTCACCTTATTCTGGGCAGACAGTTCGGACACCAGGGCGGGGTCGGGGGTGTCGCCCAGCAGCGACCTTCGCGAGCCGGCATGAGCCACCGGCTCCTCCAGCGTGATGACGGGATAAGACAGCACGAGAAAGTCCGGACGGCAGCCTGCCCGCTCGATCGGGTCGGGGGCGCCGGCGTTGCCTGCATCGAAGCGCGTGCCCGCGGTCGCCGTGAGGTGGCCTCCGGCGGAGAATCCCCACATGCCGATATGGTCCGGCGCGAGGCCATACTCAGCCGCCCGCGAACGCACGATGCGGATGGCACGCTGCGCATCGCCGATCTCGACGGGATGGTGGTAGGTGGGCCCAAGCCGGTATTGCAGCACAAAGGCCGCCACCCCGCGTGCATTCAGCCATAGCGCCACGTCCTCCCCCTCCTTCTGCATGGAAAGATGCGCGTAGCCGCCGCCCGGAGCGACGATGACCGCGGTCCGCGTCGTATTCGGCCCTTTGGGCAGGTAGGTGTAGAGGAGCGGCCGGTCCGCTGGCGCGTTCCCCTGCGCCCCCGGCGCCCCGTTTGCGCCGCCAGGGCCGTCCGGCCAAAGCGTTATGGATTTACCGCCGGTCAGCACCTGGGGCGCGTAAGGGGCGGCCGCCTGGCCTATAAGGCCGGAGGAAGGGAAAACCAGCGCACACCCACAAAGCAGCCTCAACATGATCTTCATTGCGCGTGAACCTCATCGAATCGCAATCTTACCCCGTATCTCCCGGCTCAAGGCAAATGACAGGCCCGGCGGTGACGTGGGCTCCGCGCCCTCTGCCATACTGGTAGGAGAGCATGCACAGCCTTCCCCATACGCCCGCCGGTGTTGCGGAGCCTCCCGCGGTGCTCGGCGCACAGCAGTCTGCCACGCCTGTGCCGCCACCTGACACTGCGTCGCCGCGAGTCCCGCTCTCGCGCCTGCGTGCGTTGTTTCCGCCGGGCCAGTTTCTGCGCTATCTTTGCGTGGGCGTATGGAACACGGTCTTCGGCTTCGGCATGTATGCCCTGTTTGTTGGACTGCTTGGGCATCTGCTGCCCTCACGGTGGCTACCGCTCAACGCGCTGCTGGCGTCGGTGCTTTCCACCCCGCTCAACATCACCATGGCCTTCTTTGGTTACAAGTTCGTGGTCTTCCGCACCCGCGGCAACTACGTGGCCGAGTGGCTTCGCTGCTTCGCGGTGTACGGCACCAGCATGATCCCCGGCCTGTTAGTGCTGTCCGCCTTGACGCGCCTCTTCCAGACGACCCTCGGCAACCATCTCGCGCTTGTCCACCAGCTTCCCGCGCCGATCCAGGGGAAGAACCTGGCCGCCTACCTTGCCGGAGCCCTCCTGATGGCCTTTACAACCGTCTTCAGCTTCGTGGGGCACAAGACCTTCTCCTTCCGCGCGCGCAAACCGGCCAAGTCGCCGACGGATGCCTGAAGTACACTGGGTTGGGCGTGACAGGTCAAACGAACTGTCGGGTGTTGAGGCTGAACGCTTTTCTGCTCCTCGCTAGTTACCCGACGCGTCTTCTGCTCCGCCTCACCTGTTCCGCCGTACTGTAAGGATCGACCTCAGTCAGAGCCCGCATGATGGAACCGCAAACCTACGCTCCCAGCGATAAGACCATCTCTATTGTCACCCCCTGCTACAACGAGCAGGATAACGTCCTGAACCTGTATAACCAGGTTCGCGAGGTGATGCTTCGCATCGGCAAGTACCGCTACGAGCACATCTTTATCGACAACAGCTCGCGCGACGCCACCGTCTTCCTCCTTAAGCAGATCGCTGCGGAGGATCCAAATGTTAAGGTGATCGTCAACTCGCGCAACTTCGGCCACATCCGCTCCCCGATCCACGCCCTCTTCCAGGCGCGCGGCGACGCGGTTCTGGGCATTGTGGCCGACCTGCAGGATCCTCCACCGATGATCGCGGACCTGATCCGGGAGTGGGAGAACGGCGCCTACTGCGTGCTGGGCATCAAGCGCACCAGCGAGGAAGCTTCCCTAATGTTCTGGCTGCGCAAGCAGTACTACAAGCTTGCCGAGCGGCTCTCGTCCATCGAGACCATCCAGAACTACACGGGGTTCGGCCTGTACGACCGCAAGGTGGTCGACCTGGTGCGCTCCTTCGACGACCCATATCCCTACTTCAGGGGGATGATCGCCGATATCGGCCTGCCGACCGTCAAGCTCCTCTACGATCAGCCCGCTCGCAAGTTCGGCATCACCAAAAACAACTGGTACACGCTCTACGACATCGGCATGCTGGGCATCATCAACCATTCCAAGGTGCCTTTGCGCCTGGCTACCTTCGCCGGCTTCGCGGGCGCGGCCATCGCCTTTCTGATCGCCTTCATCTACCTTCTGCTTAAGCTCCTCTTCTGGTCGCACTTTGAGCTTGGCTTGGCCCCAATGCTGATCGGCGTCTTCTTCATCGCGAGCCTCCAGCTCGTCTTCCTTGGTGTCCTGGGTGAATACGTCGGCGCCATCTACACGCAGGTTCAGAAGCGTCCCTACGCGGTGGAGCTGGAGCGCCTCAACTTCGATTTTCCGCCCTCGTTTCCAAAAGCCACCCCTGTTCTGACCGGAGCCCGATGAAAGATCTCGTCAAACGCCAGCTCGCCCAATCCGCCGCCACCATGCAGGCCACTCTCGCCGACGAGAGCATTCACGACGCGGTCGTTGAAGCGGCCCGCCTCACCTCGGACGCGATGCGCGCCGGCCACAAGCTGATGGTCTGCGGCAACGGAGGCTCGGCTGCAGACGCCCAGCATCTTGTGGCCGAGTTCGTCTCCCGCCTGACCGTCGACCGTCCCGCCCTGCGTGCCGTCGCCCTCACCACCGACACCAGCATCCTTACCGCCATCGGCAACGACTACCACTACGACAACGTCTTCGAGCGGCAGGTCGAGGCCATCGGTAACCGCGGCGACGTCCTGCTCGCCATCTCCACCTCCGGCAACTCGAAGAACTGCATCAAGGCCCTCGAGCTCGCCCGCGAGATGCACATCCTCACCGTCAGCTACACGGGCAACGGCGGCGGCAAGATGAAGCCACTCTCGGACCTGAATGTCATCATTCCCTCCAACATCACCATGAACATCCAGGAGTGCCACCTCGCGCTAGAACACATTTACTGCATGTGCGTGGAGCGCTTCTACTTCGGCATGGACTTCGATAAGCGGCCCCAGCAGCTCGCCGAATAGGTAGTGCCCAGAGGGGCCATGATAAAATTCAGCTTCTACCCGCGGCGAAGCTGACTACCACCCGCAAGAAGGTTCCTGCCACCCAATGATCTACCTACTCGTCTTCGTTCACATC
Source organism: uncultured Acidobacteriaceae bacterium (assembly GCA_964252505.1). Taxonomy (GTDB): domain Bacteria; phylum Acidobacteriota; class Terriglobia; order Terriglobales; family Acidobacteriaceae; genus Edaphobacter. Next base: position 21,924 of record CAXUNW010000008.1, on the reverse strand, counting down.
GTCGTATGCCTCTTCCTGATCGGCGTTGTCCTGCTTCAGACCGGCAAGTCCGCCGATCTCGCCGGGGCGTTCGGCGGTCAAGGTTCACAGACCGCTTTCGGCCCGCGCGGCGCCTCAAATCTGCTGACCAAGCTCACCACCTACTCCGCCATCGTCTTCATGTTCACCTCGATCGGCCTGACGATCCTGCTCTCGCGCTCGGGCGGCGACCATTCTGTCCTCCAGGGCACCCGTACCACTCAGACCACGCCCGCCAAGAAATAAACGGTGAGCGAAGGCCGCATCGGACGCGCATGATCCACGAAGTCTTCCCCGTTGGTCCACTTCAGTGCAACTGCTCCATCCTTGGCGATGAGACCAGCCGCCAGGCCATCGTCGTCGATCCCGGCGACGACATTCCCCGCATTGTCGTCCGCCTTGCGCACCACCAGCTCACCGTTGCCAGCATCGTCATCACCCACGCCCACATCGATCACATTGCCGGAGCGCTGACACTCCAGGCCATCACCAAAGCTCCTATCCTCTACAACCAGCTCGACTTGCCGCTACTCGCCATGATGGACGGGCAAGCTGCCTGGCTTCGCGTCCCTACCCCGAAGGTGGCGCCACCCGATGACGACCTGCCCGACGGGGCGGTGGTCGCGATTCCCAACCTTGCCGCCACCGTACTCCACACCCCGGGCCATACGCCCGGCAGCATCTGTCTGCACCTGCCTGCCGAGAACCTCCTGCTGGCCGGAGATACCTTGTTCGCCGGCACGGTAGGCCGCACGGACCTCCCATTGGGAGACTCGCGAACACTGCTCACCTCACTCCACGAGCGGCTCCTTCCGCTGCCGGGCGCCACCCGGGTCATCCCGGGCCACGGACGGAGCACCACACTCGATGCAGAACGTGCCTCAAATCCATTCTGCAACCCGGACATCTTCAACCAGATAGGCTGAACCCTTTACGGGGCCGTCCGCAGGCGAGCGATGCCTGCCGCAACCTGGTCCGCCGCTCCAATCAGACTGACCACCGTGGTCCCGCGCCCGCCCAACCCATAGAAGCTTCCGGGGTGCACGATAACACCACGCTCGGCCAGCACCTGCTCGGCCCCACCAAAAGCTCCCGGCAGCTTCAGGACCGCGCTCCATCCCGCGTCCACCGGCAGAAACGGCACCTGGCTTTCCGCTAACGATTGCAGATTCAGCTCGGCCCGCTGCAAGATCTGCCGCTGTATTGCGCCGCGCCCGGCGAGCCACGCCGGAAGAGCCCGCTGCTGCGGCGCCGCCATCGAAAGGAACGTGTCTGCAATGACCTCCAGACGCCGCATAGCCCCCTCCCGCACCGTACCCGGTCCTCGCACCAGAACCCAGCCCACCTTCATCTGCGGCAACCCGGCCACCTTGCTTAAGCCGCTCAGCACAAAGGTAAGGCACTCCGCCGAGCCGCTTGCGAAGCTGGTCGCAGCCTCTCCGCCGATCCGATAGTCCAGAAAAACCTCATCCACGATCAGCGCCAGCCCGCGCCGCGCGCAAAGCTCCTCAAGCCGGGCTCGCTCGCCCGCCCCCGTCCAATGACCGGTCGGGTTCGCCGGATGCACCACGAGAACGGCCTTTGTCCTCTCCGTCAGGCTTCGCTCCAGCTCCGCAAAGTCGATCCACCAGCCAAAGTCATGGAACAGCGGATACGTCCTCAGCCGCACATCCTCCAGGTCCGCCAGAAAGTCGAACAGCGGATAACCCGGCTGCGGAACCAGCACCTCGTCCCCGGCGTCGCAGAGCAGCCGAAAGAGGTACCCGTAGGCTTCGCTGGTGCTCGTGGTCAGCACCAACTGGTCCGGCGCGACCGCGGCCTCATGATCCCGGTAGTATCCGCAGACGGCTTCCCGGGCCGGAAGCAGCCCGCGGGGATCCGCGTCGTACACCATGGAGCCCACGTCCGCCAGCGCTCCGAGGATCGCCGCGCTGTCATACACAAAGCCGCATACGGTGGGGTTCGACACGGTGAGGTCGGCGACCACGCGGCCCTCGGCCCGGACCCTCCGGATCGCTCCGGCAAACGCACTCTCCTCCGTATCCCAGCCCGTCCGCCGCGAGAAGCCACGCATGCCCCCATCCTAAATCGCCTACAATCGTACCCATCCATGAAGACCATGCCGACCCAGCAGACGCCGCCGACCATGCAGACCGCACCTGCCATCGAGGCCGTCCTCTTTGACTATGGCCTGGTCCTCACCGGACCGCCGGATCCTGCTGCATGGGAACGCATGAAGCAGCTGACGGGCCATGACGAGGCTGCTCTGCACGCCGCGTACTGGGCGCCGCGCCACGCCTACGACCGCGGCGACCTGACCGGCTTTGCCTACTGGAGCCAGGTCGCTGGGCCGGAAGCGCAGGACCCCGTCCTGACTCAGCTCATTCAGGCCGACACCGATCTCTGGACTGTGCCGAACCAACCCATGATCGAGTGGGCGTTGCGCCTGCAGCGCGCCGGCATCCGCACCGGCATCCTCTCCAATCTCGGCGATGCGATGATGCATGGCGTGCTTGATCGCTTTCCCTGGCTCTCCGGCTTCCATCACCTCACCTGGTCGCACACCCTCAACCTGGCCAAGCCCGAGCCCGCCATCTACGCCCATGCCGCCGCCGGCCTTGGCACTGTCCCGGAACGCATTCTCTTCGTAGACGATCGTGCGGACAATATCGAGGCCGCCGGTCGCGCTGGCATGCAGACCCTCCGATACTCCACCCATGAAGCCTTCCTCGCAGAGATGCAATCCCGCGGCCTTAACTCTCTGCTCGACCCCCGGCTGCCCAGCGCGTAACATGACCCAATCCCGATTCGGGATAGGCACCACACCGTCATCCCAACCAGCGTTCCCCATTTGGTATCAAAACTCCCTTGAAGCATGGATAGTTGAGGGCAGGCTGCACTCAGAGAAGCACCGCAGCCACAAGGCCATGATGATCTCCGCACGAAGCGCACCACCGTCCCCGTGTTCTGCCCGATCATTCGTCCGGCGCATCGTCCTGGGCCTGATTACCATCCTTACCCCGGCAGCTGCGTTGCCGGCGCAGACGGTGACCGGGCCGCAGCAGCTCACGCTGGCCGCTCTCCACACCGTGGCCAACCAGGGTCAGTTCGACGCGGTCAAGACCGACGCCGCGGGCAATCTTTATCTGCTTCTGGACCAGAAGGACGGCGTCCGCATCCTGAAGCTGGACCCCACCGCATCGACCATCCTGGCGCAGTCCCAGCTCGGGGCGGCAGGAGACATCGGGCTGGCTTTAGCGCTCGACCCGGCAGGAAATGTCTACGTGGCCGGAACCAGCCTCTCCGCCGCGCTCGCGGGGACGCAGGGGTCCGCCTTCCCTACCCGCGCAGACACCTCCACCAACTCCTTCGTCGCCAAATACGACAGCAACCTGAACAATATCTTCGTCAGCTTCGCCGGGAGCGGGCGACTTGCCGCCACATCCCTCGCAGCCACGGCCGACGCCGTCTTCCTGACCGGCAGCCTCTTCGCGGCCACGCTCCCTGTCACGCCGAACGCTATCCTCCAGACACCCGCCCACGGCAGCCAGCAGAACGGCTTCGTCGAACGCTTCTCCTCCGATGGATCGACCCTTGTCTACGCCACGTACCTGACGGGCGCCAATGGCGACACGTCGCCGGCCACCATCGCGGCGGACGCCAGCGACAACGCCTACATCGCCGGCTACACCAGCGCCTCCGGCTACCCGACTGTGGCCGCGCTCTCTCCCCGCATCGCTCCGGCGACCGGCGGCAACACGCCCGCCTCGGGCTTCCTCACCAAGCTCACGCCTGCCGCTGACGGCATCACGTTCTCAACCTTCATTCCCGGGTCTGGGGTCTCCTCGCTTGCGCTCGACCCGGCCACCCAGAATCTGCTGCTCGCCGGCAACGTCGCCCTTGGTCTCTTCCCGGTCTCTTCGGTGCAGGCGCCGCTGGTCGCCACTCCGTACCAGGTTCTTCTGCGCCTCCCGCTCGACGGCTCAAGCGTCCTGGCCTCGACCGCGCTTGCCCCGGGAACCCAATCCTTTGTCACGCCGGGCGCCAACGGCTCAGCCTGGGTGGACGGCACGCTCACCACCCCTCTGCTGCCGCTGACACCTATTGCCAACGCCGGAACTGCCTTCGCGGACCACGTCACCTCCGCCAACACGGTAGACCAGACCCTCCGCCTTGGCGGGCTTGTGCCCGCCAACCCCAACTACGCCAGCGCACCCGTCAGCCTCACTTCACTCGCCACCGACGCCGGCGGCCAGCCGCTCTTCGCCGGGGCCTTCATCCCCACGGCAAGCTCCAGCCTGCTCGCCACCCAAACTTACGATCTCCCTCTCGTTAACTCTCCAACTCCCGCCCTTCCTTCAACAGTCACCGACACCGCCCTCATCCCCGGCACCTGCAACGGCAGCGCCTGCTCCGGCTCTGCAGCCTACCTCGCGCGCCTCAGCATGGGCACGTCCGCGCCATCGCTTGCGTTCTCCGTCGGCGCCTCTCCCGACATCATCCTGCGCAACCTGGGCTCCGCGATGGCCACTGGCCTGCAGGTCGCCGCCACGGGCTTCACCCTTTCCACCAGCTGCGGAAGCACCCTCCCGGCGGGGGCCGAATGCGCCCTTGCCCTCTCCGGGTCCGGTCCCGGCAGCATCACCGCCTCAGCCGCCAACGCTGCCAGCCAAACGGCGAACCTGCCTGCCATTGCCGGCGGCGCCACGCCCACCGCGATCGTCTTCTCCCCGCGCGAGCTCGACTTCGGCATCCAGACCAGTGCCTCCGCGCCTACTCTGCGCACCATCACCGTCACCAACCTCAGCCAGCAGACCCAGACCTTCACCTCGGCGCTCGACTTCCTCTCCAAGAGCACCACACCCCCATTCTCCGAGTCTTCGAGCGACTGCCCCGCCGCCAGCCCGGCAACCACCAAGGTCCTCCCCGCCGGCGCCACCTGCCATATCACCCTCGCCTATGCTCTGAACTCGAGCGTCCCGGACGGCCCCGTTCAGTACAACTGGACCGTCGCCACGACCGGCACGCACGACGTTGTTCTTACCGGGTTCGCCCAGGCGGCCGCTCTTTCGGCCTCCGCAACCACGGTCTCCTTTGGAACGCAGTTCGTCTCCGGCCTCCGCGTCCCCCGCTTCCTGTATCTCTCGAACAACTCCGATACCGCGCTTACCCACACAACCGTCGAGCTGCCCACCAGCTCTCCCTTCACCGTCACTGACCGCTGCCCTACCACGCTGCTGCCTCACTCCATCTGCCAGTTGCAGCTGGCCTACAACTCTCCCTCCAGCCCCACCGACGATTCCATCACGCTGAACCTCGATCAAGGCATCTCCGTCCTGCTTACCGGCCAGACCCTGCCTCAGCCAACGGTCAACGGAGCCGCCGTCAACCCCGCGCTCGCGGTCACCCCGGCGTCCGTCAACTTCACCAATGCCGTCCCTGTCACCGCGCGATCCAGCAACACGCAGACCGTCACCGTCACCAACACGGGCGGCACACCCTTCGCCCTCTCCATCCTCCTCACGGGAGACTTCACCGACTCCACCAACTGCGGCACCACCCTAGCCGCCCAGCAGAGCTGCTCCGTCGTGCTCACCTTTGCCCCCACCGCACCCGGAACCCGCGCCGGCCTGCTCGCGGTGACCGCCGGAGCCGGAACCAGCCCCGCCTACGTCGACCTGACCGGAACCGCCACCGCCATCCTGCCGCCCAACAACGGCACCCTCGACCTCGGCGCCGTCCCCCTTACCGAGCCGACCGTCCAGTGGTTCAAGGTCTCGCAACCCTTCCAGAACTTCACCGCCTCCACCACAGGCGCCTTCAAGGTCCTCTTCGTCGAAGACATCGGCTACGGCCACGGCAACCCCCCGCCCAACACCTTTCAACCCCAGACTACCGGAACCTGCCTCAACTGCTTCATCGGTATCCAGTTCCAACCCACCGATCCCGGCTTCCAGACCGGCTCCCTCTTCCTCTCCTCGGCAAGCCTCGCCAGCCCCTACCAGCTCACGCTGACGGGAACGGGCCTCCCCTTTCTCGGCCTCATCGCCACCCCCACGACGCAGGACTTCGGCCCGGTGCCGGTCCACAGCACCAGCCAGCCCTTCCTCTTTTCCCTGGCTAATCTCCTCTCCTCCACTGGCCAGGCAGGTCTCATCATCTCCTCGGTCACCGCCAGTGGAGACTTCGCCCTCTCCTCCGCGCCGACCGGTGGCGCAGCCTGCTCCGGAAGCCTGCCCCTGACCAACACCTGTCTGGTCCAGGTCGTCTTTGCGCCCACGGCCACCGGCCCACGCACCGGAACCCTGACCTTCACCACCGGCTCCGGCACGGTCACGGCGGGCCTCACCGGCTTCGGCTCGCCCGACCCCGGCATTGCCCTCAGCCCCAATGCCGTTACGTTCCTCAACGTTCCCGGCGCGACCGCCACGCAGCAGACCGTCACCGTGACCAACACCGGCGCCTCCACGGTCCAGGTCGGGGCCCCGACGGTCACCGGTAGCAACTTCGTCGCCGCCAGCACCTGCGCCGCGCTGGCCCCGGGCGCCAGCTGCAGCCTAAACGTCACCTACACACCCTCCTCCGCGCCCACTGCGGCCACCCTCAGCCTCCCTGTCACCACCATGGCCGGAGGCGTCGCCACCATCACCGCTTACCCCGTCGCCCTCGCCGGGGCCTACACCGCGGAGGACGCCGGCCTGCAGTTCGTCCCGGCACAGATCAACTTCGGGCCGGCCACCAACGACAGCATCGGCCTCACTCGCACCTTCAGCCTCAACAATCTCACCGCAAAGTCCGTAGCCGTCAACTTCACTCTTCCTCGCCAGTTCGCCTTCACCACCCCGAACACCTGCATCTCGCTCGCTGCAAACGCGAGCTGCAGCTTCGCCGTCACCTACCTCCCGCTCACTACGGCCGACACCACCGGCAGCCTGCTCGCCCAGGCCACCCCGTCCGACGGCACCGCCCCGCTCAACGGCCTCGCCTACCTCGAAGGCTTCGCCACGCCCATCGCAAATACGGTCTTATCCATCACGGGACCCGTCTCACCCGGCACCGGCATCCTCGACTTCGGCCAAGTGCCCTCCGGCCAGTCCTCATCAAAGACCCTTACCCTCGCCAACACGTCGCCCTCGCAGGGCTCCCTCGGCACCCCGCCCCTCACCCTCCGCCGCATCACCTCGGAGTCGCCCTTCTTCACAACCTCCACCTGCGGCTCTACGCTCAATGCTGGCCAAAGCTGCACGGTCACCGTCACCTACACGCCCATGAACCAGATTCCCAACGGCGTGACGCCCACCAACCAGCCCAACACCGGCACCCTCATCCTTGAAAGCGACGCGGTCGCGAGCCCCAACCTGATTGATCTCGCCGGAACCGCGTCGCCTGTCGCCGTAAACTCGCCTTCAAATAACGCCCCCATCGCGGCATATTCCTTATCTCAGGGCGCGCTCACCTTCCCGCCCACCTCGGTCGGCAACGGATCCCCGACCCAGACCGTCATCGTCGCCAACACCGGCTCCATCACCCTCCATCTCGGCGCCCTCCTCACCACTCAGGACTTCGCCGTCCTCAGCGCCTGCCCCGCCGCGCTTGTCCCTGCGGCGACCTGCAGCTTTACCGTCGCCTTCACGCCGAAGAGCACCGGCATTCACTCCAGCGCGCTGGAGCTGACCTCCGACGCCTCCGATGCGCTGGAGTTCGTCAGCCTCTTCGGCGTGTCAAGCCCGTCATCTCTCCAGATCGGCGCGCAGTCTCTGGACTTCGGGACCGTCGTTGTCGGCACCTCCGCCACCAAGCCCGTCCAGATCACAAATAACGGGCAGGTAGCGGTTACCTTCAACAGCATTGTCTCCACAGGAGACTACACCGCCGCGGGTGACTGCCCACCCTCCGGGTCGACCCTGGCCGCCGGTACAAGCTGCTCCGTACAGGTCACCTTTGCACCCTCCGCGGCCGGAACCCGCGCCGGAACCCTCAGCATCGCGACCTCTGCCACCGCAATGCCCCTGACGGTCGCGCTTACCGGTGTCGGGGCACAGTCCCATCTTGCCGTCACCCCCGGCTCACTCGCCTTCGGCAGCATCGCCATCGCGGCCTCCGCCAGCCAGACCCTGACGCTCACCAACGCCGGCACCGCCCCCGTCACGAACATCGCTCTGACGATCTCCGGCGATTACGCGGTTACCACCCCTTGCAACACTGCCACCCTCGCGCCTTCGCAGACCTGCTCCGTGACCATAACCTTCACGCCCACCGTAGCCGGCGCACGTCCTGGAACCCTCACCGTCACCAGCTCCGACTCTACCTCTCCCATCAGCGTGCCCTTGACCGGCAGCGGCATCGCCAACGGGACCTTCGCCCTCACCATCGATGGCGGCACGTCCTCAAGCGCCACCGTTCGCAGCGGCTACCCGGCCAACTACACTCTCACCATTACTCCGGCCGGGAGTTTCTCCGGCGCCGTCGTCCTCAACTGCACCCCACTCAACCCTGTACCCTACGCCACCTGCGCCATCCTGCCCTCCGGCATGACCCTGAACGGGACCCCGCAGAACGCCACCTTCACCATCACCACCGTCACCAGCCTCCAGCCCGTCGCCATGGGTTCATCCCTCGCGCAGGCCGTCTTCTGCTTCCTCTCCCCGGCCTTCATCTTCATCTGGAAGAAGGGTAGCCGCCAGCGCCTGATCGCCCGCCGGCTACTCTGGCTCTTTCTCTGCTGCGTCACCCTGGCAGGTACGGGCTGTGGCGGGGGCCCGGCCAGCGGCCTCCGCTACGTCAATCCCGGAACCTACCAGTACCAGGTCACCGCAACCTCTACCAGCGGCATTCAGATTACCCAAACCGTCACCGCAACCGTCGTGGTCACAAACGCCAACTGACAGGGCGCCAAGCGACAACAACATGGAATGACAAGAGCCCGTGCGGCACTACAGAAAGGCCCTACGAGCGCGGCACGCGTCCGACTGCCACCGGCACCCGTTCCACAATCTCCACCCCAAACCCCTGCAGCGCAGGAACATGCGTCGTAGAGTTGGTCAGCAGTCGGATCTTGTGGATGCCCAGGTCGGACAGGATCTGCCCGCCCAGGCCCACCTGCCGCAGCGTCCTCTGCTCGCTTCCCTCCCGCTGCCGCCCGTCTGGATACACGCTGAGTCTCGGCCGTCCCCCAACCAGAGCACCTCCGCGCTCCACCGCAAACCCCGGCGTGCCGTTATGCAGATAGATCAACGCTCCCCGCCCTGACTCGGCGATCTTACGCAACGAGTCGTCGATCACCGCACGCCCGTCTCCCAACGTGGTCCCGAACACATCCGCCGCCAGGTTGTGCGTATGCACCCGGACCGTCGCCACCTGGTCCCCGGTTACATCCCCAAACACCAGCGCCACATGCGACTCGCCGCGATCCACCTCGCTCTCATACGCGATCATTCGGAAGTCACCGTATTCGGTCGGCAGCACCCCCTCGGCCACCGCTCGAATGTACCGCTCGTGCTGCAGCCGGTACCGGATCAACTCCGCGACCGTCACCATCTTCAATCCATGTTGCCCGCAGAACTTCACCAAGTCCGGGACGCGCGCCATCGTGCCGTCGTCGTTCATGATCTCGCAGATCACTCCCGCTGGAATCAACTCCGCCATCCGCGCCAGGTCCACTGAGGCCTCGGTCTGCCCTGCGCGGACCAGCACGCCGCCCTTCCTGGCCCGCAGCGGAAACACATGCCCCGGCCGCGCCAGATCGTTCGCCGTCGATCCTGCCCCGATCGCCACCTGGATCGTGTGCGCCCGGTCTGCCGCCGAGATACCGGTCGTCACGCCCTCGCGCGCCTCGATCGACTCCGTAAACGCCGTCCCGAACCGCGATGTATTCTCCTGGGTCATCGCGCCAAGCCGCAGATAGTCTGCTCTTTCCTCCGTCAGCGTCAGGCAGATCAGCCCTCGCCCGTACTTAGCCATGAAGTTCACAGCCTCGGGTGTGCAAAACTCCGCCGCCAGCGTCAGGTCGCCCTCATTTTCGCGGTCTTCATCGTCGACCACCACCACCATCCGCCCTGCCCGAATCTCCGCTACCGCCGTCGCGACATCGCAAAACATAGCTCGTCAACCCTCTGGGGCCCAACCCGCAGCCTCTTCCTCTGCAGCATAGCTGTCCCCGCAAAAACCAAGACGCCACCCCAAAGGATGGCGTCTCGCATCATTACGCTTCAAAACGATTCACAGAGTCGACTCGATCTCAAATCCCCACGCCTCCAGCAGCGCCTCAGGAATGTACTTCGAGTTTTTGTTCCGCCGCGCCCATTCCCGCAGACGAGTCGAGCGGATGTACTGATCTGGAGTCAGCTTGTACTCCTTCACAACCTGCTCGAATGATGTGACGGTCGGCACAACCGGCCCAATGGGCTCCGGTTTACCCCAGTTTGGGTTTCCACGACGCTTCGCCATGCTTCCTGCACCTCAGATAATTTTGGGCAACCATCTCCCGGCTAGTTAGAGCTTCGCGTTCACGCGACGCAGCGCTAATTTCCACTCACTAGTGTAGCCCACCCCACCCTCCAGGACAAGAACAATGCCGCTATTGAATGATGGTCCCTGAGGCTGTGCTCGAGATGTTCAAGCCGTTGTAACTGTAAAACGGAAGGCTGATGTTGTAGGTGACATTAACCTGAACCGTTACCGTATTCCCCACCACATTGCCCGATCCTCCCGACCCGCTGTAGCTCACCGTCGTGGAGTAGGTGTTGCTGGGATAGCGGAAGACATACGGCGGCACCAGGCTGCTGATCGTCTGGGTTGTCGCCGGCACATAGCTGCTTGCACTGTGCAGGCATGCGAAGCGCGTCGCATACCGGCTCGCATAGGTGATGTTGCAGACGCCGAACATCACCAGCGCGAAGTTGATCAGCCCGAACGCAAACATGAAGAAGACCGGCAGCGAGACCGCCATCTCAATAAGCGCATTGCCGCCCTCGGCCTCTGCAAAGCCCCGGCAGGAGGGACGCACTAAGACACCGCTCACCGGCAACTTGGGCATGACACCCTCACAATCGCCACTGCCTTCACCGGAATCGTCCCCACGCTGCCGAACGCCAGCGGCAGATTCGCCGTCGCCGTTACCTGCGCATAGGTGGCCGGCTGTCCATAGCCGGGGCAGGTGCCCGTGCAAGACACCCCGGTCCCACCCGGAGAACAGTTGCACACATTCACCGCCGTCACCTGGTAGTTCGGGATGTTGCCCGCCGCTGCCTGGGCGACCGCCTGCATCTGCGCCACGTTGGTTCCGTTTCCCCCAACCCACCGCGTACTCTGCCCCCGCCCGTGCCGAATCCGCGACGGCTATATCCTGCGCAAGCACCAGCCCATAGTTCAACACCCCGAGCAGCATCACCAGAATCACCGGCAAGACCACCGCAAGTTCGATCATCGTGCTTCCGCTCTCTTGCTGAATCATCTTCATTGGACTAGGCTCACTGTTACGTGCAGCGGGTTCCCTCCCGGCAGGGAGGCATAGTTGTTGTTAACCTGCATCGTCGAGCCGAAGCTGTACATGTTCTCCGTCACAATGCTGAAGTAGTTCGGCCCGGAAAGATTGCATGACCAGTCATAGACCCCCGTTCCTCGCACGTAGATCACGCCGTCGCCGTTGTAAGTCGCCGTGTCGAAGCTGAAATCCTCGTTGCCGCCAATCCATGCCCGATCCGCAAACAGCACAACGCCGGGGATGCCCCCAGCCGTGTTATCCGTCGGAGCGTTGACATACATCTTCGAGTTCGTATCCAGCTTGAAGGTCCCGAAGCCCGATCCCCCGCCTTGGGTCAGGTAAAGCGTCACACCCGTTCCGCTCACCGTGGCGCCCGCCGTAAAATGGACCCCGCCCGTCACGACATACAGGCCCGGCTGCAGCGTCACCGCTGTCCCCTTGACCGTCAGCCCACCGCAGTAGGTCCCCGGCTGCAGCGTCTGCGCCGTCGTATAAACCGCATTGGTATAGTTGCAGCCGGAAAATGTAGGCGCGGTGACATAGGCCAGCGGATCCTTCTGGATCGGGACGTTGTACACCGGAGACGGGTACATACTCCCGGCGATCTGGCTTGCCCCGCCGGCGCCCGAGGCTCGTGGCTGTCCGTAGTTGTAAGAGCTATAACCATCCACCGTATAGCCCGTCCGGGCATACACCGGACATGGCGAGTAAAACCTCGCGCTTGCCAGGTAAAACCCAAAGTTGCTGGTTCCCGCATTCGTAAAGAAGAACGCGCATGGCGGAACAAGAGCCGTCGCCGTCGCCGTCAGACTCGTCGTCGAGCTGTGCGTAATCAGGCTGATGAAGGTCAGCGGGAGCTTCTGCGTAATCGTGGTCTGCACCGCAAACAGATCGTTCGAGAAGGGTCCGGTCGCCGGCTGATTGACGATCGTCACCGTTGTATTTGCCGTAGGCACATTGTTGGCCGTCTCCACCGCCGCCACGTTGGTCGAGCCCGCGTTCAGAGCTCCGGACTGCTGGTTCGACCCCGAACTCCGCTGAGCCTCAGCCGCCGCCGTAATCGCGCCCTCGTCCGCCGCCGCCTGCAACTGCGCCGTCCGCAGCTCCATGCGCCCTACATCGACCGCCAGCCCGCAAAAACCCAGCAGCACGACGACGATGACCCCAAAGTAGACCAGCATTCGAACCTTCCCATGCAGGAATCAGGTGAGCTGGACGCCAAAGCCCAAAGCTGACGCCGACCGCCTCACGCCGGGCACGACGTCGTTCGCCCAGAGCCTAAGTACTTGATCGGCCTCTACCCCTGAAACGTTACCTGGAAAGTCCTTCCCCTACGCACCAACGTGCCCTACCGCCGAGTCGCCCCCGTGTAGAAGCGGTCGAGATCCCCCTTCATCTGTTTCAGGGCTTCCACGTTCAAATACACCATGTGCCCCGCCGGATAGTATCCGAACGACAGATTCGCCGCCACCGCAGGCGGCAGCACCATATGGTGCAGGTCGTATTCGGTCGCAAAGAACGGCGTCGCCAGATCGAAGTATCCGTTTGCCGAAAATACCTTCAGCCGCGGGTTCTTGCGCATCGCGTCCGACAAATCCATCGCCACATCCGGTGCCGTCTGCTCCCCGCCCTGTCCCCGGCTGCCGGACGCCCGATGCTTGAAGTTCCACTCCTGGTTCAGACCCGGACCGGAGAGATAGTACGTCTCCTGGCTCATGTACTTCAGCTCCTTTGCGATGTAGTCGTGGAAAGCTCCCACATAGGCCCCCGAGATCCCCGTGTCCGACGGGTCGTATCCCGGCTGCTCACCCGCCGCATCCACGTCGAACCCCTCGAACCGCGCATCGTACCGCCCCAGAATCTTCTCGTCGCCGCGCAACAGCTCCTTGCGGAACCGCGTCGGGTCGATCCGCAGCTTCGTCTCCTTCACATATGCCAGACTCAGCCCGGTAATACCCGCCACCCGCGCGGCCACGGCCTCGAACTCCGCCGGAGCGAGCGCGTCCCCCTGCTGCAACGCGGTCGCGTACGGTCCCCGCGCGTACTCCCGCGCCGCCTGCACCCACTCCGCCAACGACCCCTTCTTCTGGACCTTGTTGTGGTAGTACGCGATCGCCGCAAACGAGGGAAGATACCCGATCGCCTGCGTGTCATACCCTGGATTGCGAATGTTGTAGTTCAGGATCGTCGACAACAGCGTCACCCCGTTGAACTCGATGCCGTCATTGTTCAGCGCCGCCACCAGCCCCGCGGACCGCGTCGTCCCATACGACTCCCCAAACAAGAATTTTGGCGAGTTCCACCGCTGGTTCACTGTGATGTAGCGCACGATGAACTTCTCGAACGCCCGAATGTCCTCATCGGTCCCTGCGAAGTCCTTCGCCGTTCCCTTCCCGACCGCCCGCGAGAACCCGCACAGCGGCGCGTCGATAAACACCAGGTCGCTCCGGTTCAGCAGGCTGTATTCGTTCGGAACATACTCAAACGGCGGTCCACCCGTGGCCTCCGGGCTCGCCGTTATCACCCGCACCGGCCCCAACGACCCCATGTGCAGCCAGATCGTCGCCGCCCCCGGCCCGCCGTTATAGAAAAAGGTTACCGGCCGGTTCTTCGCATCCGCCCCATCCTCTGTATACCCCACATAGAAGATGCTCCCATTCGCCTTATCCTTTTCGTCCCGAATCAGCAGGTTTCCCGCCGTCGCCGTATACGCAATCGCCTTCCCCTCGATGGTCAGGCTATGTTTCGTCACCGACGTAGTCTCCGGCGGAATCGGCACTGCCGCTTCGTCCTTGTCGCCTTTGCCTTCCTGGGCATTCTCTGCCGTGCTGCGCGCCCGACCGGTCGGCGTCTGCCCCGCCGCTGCCACAAACAGCATCGCAAGCAACACCCCGCCGCACACCCGCCCCCAAGCCTTCATCCATGTCTCCATTTGCTCATTATGCACACCTTTGCTTCCATCTCGGCGGGCGGTCCTCCCGCCGGCCGCCCGAAAGCCGCATCTATACGGATCGATCCACTATATATGCGGTTCCGCCTTTTCTTCGCGTCTGCAGAAGGACATCTTTACGCTCCACTCAAACGTCTTAACAGATCAGTCCCGCGACGTTCGTTCGGCTAATCCTGCCAAGCTCGCATCTCCTTCCACTCCGCGCCTGAGTCTTTCGTGCTCTGCGCCTACCCCGCGAGGCATGTCCATGAGCACCTCCCCTTGCACCGAACCGGAGCTTGACGAACACGTTGAGCAGGCCCCTTTGGACCCAGGTATCTCCCGCCGCACCTTTCTCCAGACCGCTGGGGTACTGGCGGCCGCAACCAGCCTGCCCGGCATGGCACTTGCCGAGCCTCCTGTGCCTGCCGTCGTCCAGACCTGCGCCGTTACCCTCAACATCAACGGCCAGGATCATCCGCTCACCCTCGACACCCGCACCAGCCTCCTCGACACCTTGCGTGATCACCTCGATCTCACAGGCTCCAAGAAGGGCTGCGACCACGGACAATGCGGTGCCTGCACTGTCCTGGTTGATGGCCGCCGCGTCAACTCCTGCCTCACCCTTGCTGTCACTGCGCAGGGCGCAAAGGTCACCACCATTGAGGGTCTCGCGCAAGGTGACACCCTCCATCCCATGCAGGCGTCCTTCCTGGAGCACGACGGCTACCAGTGCGGCTACTGCACCCCCGGACAGATCTGCTCCGCCGTCGCCCTTGTGGAAGAAAGCAAGCATGGCCAGCTTTCCCGCGTCAGCCTGGAGCAGGGCCATCTGCAGCATCCCGAGATGAGCGACGAAGAGATCCGCGAGCGCATGTCCGGCAACATCTGCCGCTGCGGAGCCTACCCCAACATCGTCGCAGCCGTTCGCGCCATCGCTAGAACCACAGGAGCTCAGGCATGAATCCGTTCGCCTACCAGCGCGCCACCGACCAGGCCGACGCGCTTCACGCCATCACCACCAAAGGTGCCAAGTTCCTCGGAGGCGGCACCAATCTCGTCGACCTAATGAAATATAACGTCGAGCATCCCAGCACTCTCATCGACGTCACCCATCTGAGCTTTTCGACCATCACTCCAAACCCCGACGGTGGTGTCCTCATCGGTGCCGGTGTGCGCAACAGCGACCTCGCCAACGATCCCACTATCGTCAAGAACTACCCTCTCCTGTCTCACGCCCTCCTCTCCGGCGCCAGCCCCCAGCTACGGAACATGGCGACCACCGGCGGCAATCTTCTCCAACGCACCCGCTGCTACTACTTCATGGACACCACCTTCCCGGCCTGCAACAAGCGTGTCCCGGGTTCCGGTTGCGCCGCCATCCAGGGCTTCAACCGCATCCATGCCATCCTCGGCCAGACAGACCATGGCCCCGCCGCACACGACACCTGCATCGCCACTAACCCCTCTGACATGAACGTAGCCCTCGCAGCGCTCAACGCCACCGTAGAGGTCCAGGGCCCTCGCGGCAAGCGCTCAATCCCCTTTGCAGACTTCCATCGCCTGCCCGGCAGCACCCCGCAGCAGGACACCAACCTCAAGCCCGAGGAGTTGATTCTCGGCGTCTCCCTGCCCCAAGCGAAGTTCGCCACCAACTCCTGGTACCTGAAGGCGCGCGACCGCCAGAGCTACGCCTTTGCTCTCGTCTCTGTGGCCGCCGGCCTTGAGATGAATGGAGGCGCCATTAAGTCGGCGGGGATCGCCCTAGGCGGTGTTGCCCACAAGCCCTGGCGCAGCACTCAGGCGGAACAATCGCTCGCTGGAGCATCCGCCGGCCCTGATGCCTTCCGTAAGGCCGCCGACCTGGCCCTCGCCGGAGCCAAGGGCTACGAGCACAACACCTTCAAGATCGAACTCGCCAAGGAAAGCATCGTCCGCGCCCTCACGCTGGCGTCGGCCCCCGAGCAAAGACAAGGAGTTCAGGCATGATCGCCCAGCAGGATACCCCGCAGCCCCGCTCCAAGCAGCTCCCCCATCGGTATGATGGCATCGCCAAGGTCACCGGCAAAGCCAAGTACGCCGCCGAGTTCAAGGAACCCTTCCCCAAGGCCGACATGGCCTACGCCTTCCTCATCCAATCCACCATCCCGAACGGGACTCTCACGTCCATCGACCGCGCCGCCGCTGAGAGAGCGCCAGGCGTCCTTGCTGTTCTCACGCCCTTCAACGCACCCAAGCTCTCCTCAGGCCCGCCCCAGCCACCCGCACGCCGCAACCTTACGATCCTCCAAAACACAGAAGTCGCGTATAACGGGCAGCCCATCGCCGTGGTTGTTGCCCGCTCGCTTGAGCAGGCTCGCTTCGCCGCCAGCCAACTCGTCGTCAAATACGCGGCCCAGCCCGCCAAGCTTGACTTCATGGGCCGCCAGGCCGAAGCCCGCTGGCCCAAGCAGCCAGGCAAGGAGCCTGCCGGCAACAAGCGTGGCGACATCGCCAAAGGCTTCGCCGCCTCAACCGTTACCGTGGAGCAGACCTACACCACTCCGATTCAGAATCACAACCCGATGGAGCCGCACGCCACCATCGCCTGGTGGGAGGGCGAAAAGCTCAACCTGTACGACTCCACCCAGTACATCTCGGGCGTCAAGTCGTCCATCGCCAAGATCTTCAACATCCCTCTCGACGATGTCCGCGTGCAATGCCCCTACACCGGCGGAGGCTTCGGCTCCAAAGGCTCATCGTGGTCCCATATACCGCTCGCCGCCATGGCCGCCAAGGTAACCGGCAAGCCGGTTCAGCTTGTGCTTGACCGTGGCCAGATGTTTGGCCCCGTCGGCCAGCGGCCCACCACCGTCAACCGGATCAAGCTTGGCGCCACCGCCGACGGCAAGCTTCAGGCCCTGCAGCACGACGTTGTGATGCATACCTCCGTGCTTGAAGATTTCACCGAGCACGCCGCCGGCCCCACCAAGATGCTCTACCAGAGCGAGAACAACGCCGTTACCGAAAAGCTCGTCGAGGTCAACCTCGGCATCGCCACCTTCATGCGCGCTCCCGGCGAGGCTCCCGGCACCGCCGTCCTTGAGATCGCAATGGACGAACTCGCCGAAAAGCTCAACATGGATCCGCTCCAGCTTCGGCTCGTCAACTACGCGGAAAAGGACCCCAGCCACGACCGTCCCTTCACCTCAAAGAATCTCCGACAGGCCTACACCCAGGCAAGCGAGCGCTTCGGATGGTCAAAACGCAACCCTAAACCGGGCCAGATCACTGAGGGCAGCGAGCTCATCGGGGTCGGTATGGCGACTGCCACCTATCCAGCCAACCGCTCTGCCTCGCAGGCTGTGGTTCGCATCCTGCCCGGCGGCAAGGTTATGGCAGGTGCCGGTACTCAGGACCTTGGCACCGGCATGTACACCATGATCGCCCAGACCGCCGCCGATGCCCTCCACATGGATCCCAGCCTCATCCAGGTCAAGCTTGGCGACTCCACCTTACCCAAAGCTCCCGTCTCCGGGGGTTCTCAGTCCACCGCCTCCGTCACGCCTGCTGTCCGCGACGCCGCCATGCAGGCGCAGCTGAAGCTATCGGAGCTGGCGATCAACGACGCCCAATCGCCCCTTCACGGCCTCAAGACCCTTGACCTCGCCGTGAAGGACGGCGCCCTCTACGCCAAAACCGATCCATCGAAGTCTGACACCTTCGCTGCGCTCCTCGCTCGCAACGGCGACAAACCGGTCGAGGCCATGGGCTCCGCCGAGCCATCGGAAGACAAAGACGCCTACACCTCCCAGTCTTTCGGCGCCATCTTCGCTGAGGTTGCGGTCGACAAATACACCCACATGGTCCGGGTCCGCCGCATCGTCGGAACCTACGACATCGGCACCCTCATGAACGATAAAACCGGCCTCAATCAACTTATGGGCGGCATCGTCTGGGGCGTCTCCTTCGCCCTGCACGAAGAAACCCATATCGACCCCATCTACGGCCGCACCGCCAACGAGTCCCTCGCCGAGTACCACGTCCCCGTCAACGCTGACATCGGCGTCATCGATGTCACCTGCCTCAACATCCCAGACACTAAGTTCCAGCCGCTCGGAGCCCGCGGAATCGGCGAAATAGGCATCACCGGCACAGCCGCCGCGGTCGCCAATGCCATCTATAACGCTACTGGCAAGCGGATCCGCCACTATCCCATCACGCCCGACAAGCTCATGAAGGCGTAGCCCGCTTTAGGGGCTCGTAAGGATACCGAGCCCCTAAACCGCCTTCGCCCGTGCCGCCTTTAACGCCCGCATATACCACTCGAACTCATCAAAGAACGCCCCGGATTTCTCTGCCATCGGTTGCGTCAGCGGTACGCCCGTCTCGCTCAGCGAAGAGCCAATCGAGGCGATCGGCTGCAGCGTCGGGATCGACGTCGTTCCTACTTCCGCCAGCATCGCCCGCAACTGCATGGCCGCTCGTACCCCGCCATACGGCCCGGCGGAGTAGCAGACGATGCCGGAGGGTTTGTAGGCATACTCCTCCAGAAAGTAGTCGATAAGGTTTGAAAGCGCCGGCGGCACGCTGTGGTTGTACTCCGCCGTCACCACGCAGAATCCATCCGCGCGTTCATACAGGGTCGCGATCGGCTGCAGCATCGCCTTAAGCTTCGCGTCCTCCGCCGCCTCGCTACCCTTCACTTCCTTCCACATCTTGTCCAGCATCGGCAGCTCCAGCGCTGCTGGATCGACCAGCACCGCTTCATGCCCCCGCTTGCCAAGCTCCGCCACCACCCACGCCGCGGCTCGCGCACCCATCCGTTCCGTCCGCACCGATCCAACCAGAACCGCAACCACCATCGCTCTCACCTCGCCTGCCGTAAGCCGTTCGTCTTCGCTCTACCGTCCCCGCCGCGCAGGAGCCTTGCTTGCCTTCGACGCCACCGCTGCCGGAACGGCCTTGACCGTTCCCACCGTCCCACCCGGACCTTTCGCCGCAACCGCCTTCGCCGCAACCACCTTCGCTGGCACAGCCTTGACCGCAATCGTCCTCGCAGGCGCCGCCTTGGCCGCTACGGCCTTAGCTGCAGTCTTCACCGGCACAGCCTTCCCCGCGGCAACCTTCGCCTTCTCCGCCGCGGCGCGAGTTCCAGTGTCCCGCCCCTCGATCTTCGTTCGTCCCGCCTCTGCACCCTTTTCTTCCGCAACCGGTGCCTCCGGCTGTGCCGCAGCCGCTCCGCCCTTACCCTTTGCCGAACCGGCATCCACGCTCGCCGTACGAACCTCCGGCTGCTCCTTCTTCACCGGACCCGGCGCCTCTTCATCCTCATCCTCATCGTCGTCATCGTCATCCATCCCAGCCGTAATCAGCGGACCAGCCTCATTCTCAAAGTCTCCGCCTCCCCCCAGGCCCTCCACCTCGTCGTCCGCCTCCTCATCCGCCTCAAGGTCCGGCCCCACCTCGTCGAGATCCACATCGTCCGCGTCATCCTCATCATCCGCCGCGATCACCGCGCCCTTCTTCAGGCGGCCCTTCTTCGCATCCTTCCGCGCCGCGCGCGGACGCCGCAGATGCACCGGGGGCGGCGGAGCCGGCGGCGAATACGGCTCCAGAAACGCACGCATCTCCTCCGCGGTCGCAAGATGACCGTCCATCAGTTCAAAGAAGAGCTTCTCCACCAGCTCCTCATATCCGGCAAGCTCCGGCGTAATCCGCATCTCAACCATCAACGTCAGCGGAATCTTCTGGCGAACTTGCGGCCACTCGTTGAAGAAGCTCTTGAACTTCGCCTGCACCGCGCCGCTCTTTGTCGTATAAGCAACATACAGAACGGCCTCAGGCTTCGCCCCATGGATAAGCCGGTAGCTTGCTGAGGCGGACGTCGCCGCCTTTGACGCCAGTTGCCCCGCAAACTCCTTCGCCTCACCCTCCAGCGCCTCAATCTCCGCCACAAACCCCTGCCGCGGAAACGAGGCCTTCAAAGCCTGGACATCCTTCGCCGCCATCTTCGCCGTCAGCAAAGGGAAGTTCACCGTGGCCGCATCCGGATGGATTCCCTGCAACTGCAGCTGCGTCTGGCTCTCCCGAACCTTTTCAAGCTCCGCCACGTTGGCTTTCGATGAGTTCCATGCCGGCGCAATCACCTGCATCCAGCCTTCCGCCTCCAGCCGACGCATCACCCGCAGCGGATCTTCCTCATGCACAACCTCTTCGGCCTCATATCCGCGATGCATCTCCTGCAGCCCGCTGATATAGCCCTCTTGCTTGGCCGTCTCGTAGCGCCCTTGGGTCTTCTCCTCCAGCGTCCATCCCAGGCGAGCCGCAAACCGTGTCGCCCGGATCAGCCGAACCGGCTCCTCGATGAAACCGTAGTTGCTCACCAGCCGCAACTCCCGATTCTCGATGTCCGCGACCCCATTCAGCGGATCCATCAACAGCCCGTACGACCCCTCGTTCAGCGAAAGAGCCATCGCGTTCGCCGTGAAATCCCGGCGTCGCAAATCTTCAAGAATCGTCCCCGGCTTCAGCACAGGCTTGCCCGGCTTCGGATAGGTCGCTGCCATCGTGCTGCTCACCTCGACGCGCACACCGCCAGGGAAACGTAGATGAAGCGTTTGCGCCGCATCGTTCGACCCGACTACGACAGCTCCTGCTAACTCTATCTCTTTCTTCAGCTTGGAAGCATTGCCTTGAACCGCTACATCCAGATCGCGCACCGGCGACCCGCTCGTCAGATCGCGAACCGCCCCACCCACCAGAAAGAGCGTCAAACCCCGCGCCCGGGTGATCTCACGCAAGGTGGCGAGAGCTTGCTTCTGTGCTCGTGACAGCCGATTCTCCAGCAGGTAGATGTAGTCCGCCATGTTGTTTGCTTTTGCTCCTGCCGCTTCGCGGTCGCTTTCACCGTACGCCTAACCTGTGGCTTTTCAGCGTCTTACATGCGCCAAACCAACTCGCGCAAAGCTCGAATGTATCATAGAAGCTGCGGCTCTGCCACCCGCATTTCGACCCTCTCCCAGCACTTCGCTGAACCAAAGTTTTCGCCCTTTATGGCTCTTTCCAACAAAAAAGTGATCGTCCGGCTGCTCTCAGGAGATCACCTCTCCGGCTATCTGCCTCCCGTCGCTTTCCTTCGCGCCGGCCCGTCTGTCCAGAGTTCCACCCTCGACCTCCTCGACCTGGCTGGTCGCACCCTCCCGGTCGCCATCGACGACGTCAAATACATCGCCTTCGTCCGCGACTTCAACCTTGACGACCCGCAAAATCCAGAGCGTCTCACCCGCCGTGCCTTCCTCTCCCGTCCCCGAAGCCAGGGGCTCTGGACTCGTCTCACCTTCCCCACCGGCGACCACCTTGAAGGCCTCGCCCCCCTTGACGTCACCCTGCTCGACGCCCTGCTCGTCGATGCCGGCCTCTTCCTGACCCCGCCGGACGATCGCACCAACACCCACCGTATCTACGTCCCCCGCCGCGCCATTGCCCACCTTCAGATCCTCGCCGTGGTCACCAC